>DAIDKB010000047.1 GCA_027451105.1 bacterium | reverse complement strand
TTTATGGGGGCTACCGGGTCCAATCCTGCTACGCAAATGCAGGGGCAAATAGGGCGCGATACGCAATCGACATCAAATATTATGGGCACCACAGGCGGGGCGGTTAAGATATTTGGTAGCAGCGGAAAGTCGTCAATGATGGAGCCGCCTGTAACACCGCCTACAACAACAGGCGGTGGTAGCACTGGCGGGGCGACGGGCAGCGGGAATGGTGGGGCGACCAGGAATATAATATAAGCAATTACCGTCTTTGGTGGGTGCCGGGACAATGGAGGGATTGATATGGCAAGCAATGGTGAGGGATTGGCGAACGGGCTGCTGTTTGCGGGATTGGCCAAAAGGCAAGCAGAGCAGCAAGGGCAAAGAATTATCAACGAGGTTGCCGCAGAGCGGGACGCGGCCATCAACAACCACAATCAATACGTTTTTTGTGCCAAATCCCAAATCCACGGGTTTCGCGCATCCTTGGCCGCCAGAAGGGCTGCAGAAGATCGGCTGATTGCCGCCCTGAAAGCCGAGAACGCCAATCATCCTCTTGCGTCCAGAGCGGCGGTTGATGCGATCATTCAAGAGGATGTGCCAAAAGCCCTATTTGATCCTGAAGTCATCAAGGAAACTTACCCTGACGGTGTTCTGCCAGAAGGCGCGGTGGCTCCGCCAAACTTGGTTCGGTCAGTCGCCTGACCCGTCCGCCGCCGCATACCGGGGGCAGGTTCTAAAGACCAACAATGCCCACCCGTGATCTGTCACGGCAGGGGTAGAAGTGAAGCAGAGGGCTTTTGATTAATATTGCGATGTTGGTGCAGGGCACGTATGCTGCGAAACAACGCAAACTCCATGCAAACTCCATTATCGCGGATGTCCACGCCACAAAATATGCTAGATATTGTAACAGCATCACGCTTTATTAAGCGTATGGGAAGTGGTAGAACAAAACCTTGTCTTATTGAGTGCGATGCTGATGAAGAAAATACTGTAGAGTTGGTTGTTAAATGCTCGGCTGGTTGTATGGAGAAGGAAAAAAATCTTGTCCTGGAATCAATCTCTGCGATGTTAGGTGCGGATTTAGAGTTACCTGTCCCAGAGCCTTTTGTAGTATTAATCGATAATGATTTTATTGAGTTGATTCCAGAAGAAGAAATTAGGGATATTTTTCAGAGAGGTTGTCGATATGCATTTGGGTCGAGGTTTTTGACAAGTGGATTTTCTGTGTGGTCAAATGGAGATAAAGTGCCAGAACCTTTGGCCAATAGGGCCGCAGAAGTTTTTGTATTCGATGCCATTATTGTCAATTCCGATAGGCGACCGGACAATCCAAATTGTCTTTTTACGGGCAAAGAATTCGCGATTTTTGACCATGAACTGACTTTCACTCAAAGTCAAATTTTGTTCTGGAAAGAGCCTTGGATTGAGGGTGGGCTTGATCAAATGAATGGTAAAGAAAGGCACATCTTCGCCAGACATTATTTTGAAAAAAAACCAGACAATCTCAGCCGGATGGTTGAAGTTTGGGGAAATTTACCCGTATCGAGATTTGAGGACTATAGAAATGCTTTGCCTGTTGAGTGGATTGGCGATGGTATTTATATAGACGAGATCATTGGCTATCTTAAAAACGTCAAATCAAATATTCAAGTTATTGTCGATCATGCGCTAAAGGTTTTCAAGTGAAAATGCGTGATAGTTACACCTATTCAATACTTAAATATGTTCACGACATAGCGACTGGTGAGTTCGTAAACGTCGGGGTCGCTTTATACTGCCAGGAGAAAAATTACTTCAATGTTATCCTTCGAACAACGGTCGGAAGGGTTGCCGATCTTTTTCCTGATGTTAAGGCAGATGCTTTTAAAGTTTTGATGAAAAGGCTGACCAAGAGATTTAAGGAGCTTAATAAAGTTTATTCGACACAAATTGATTTTTGTGACAGACACGATAATTTAGAAGAAATACTTAGGTCTATTACGCCCAAGGACGATAGTGCCATTGTTTGGTCAAATGCTTCCTTTGGCTTAACCGATCACCCTCAAAAAACGTTGGAAAAACTTTACGCCAGATATGTTTCAAAGTATGACAATAAAAAAGCACAGCATCACAGAACAGATGCTGATGTTTGGAGGTGTTTTAAGAAAGATTTGGCTGACAGAAGAATCCTGAGTAATTTTAAAGAAAAAGTTATTTCTGGACTAAATGATGAAGTGAAATTCCCTTTCGCATGGAAAAATGGGGTATGGCATTGCATCGAACCTTTATCTTTTGATCTTTCTGCTCCTGAGTCCATTAGGGATAAGGCATATAAATGCCTTGGGCAAATTTCCAGTATTGCCGACACAAAGGAAGAATTTAAACTTTATCTGCTAATCAGCAAACCTATCGAAAAACGGTTATTTGAGGCTTTTGATCGGGCCGTTCACTTTTTAGAGAAAATGCCAGTTTCAACTGAAATATTTTTTGAAGATCAAAGATTAGAATTAATTAAAAAATTTACCGATCAAATCAGTAATCATGCCACACACTAGTACCTTGTAACTTTTATAGTTGGCGGGGCGGTGGAGGGCGGTGGAGGGCGGCGGAACGGCGTCTGACGCCTGGAACAAGGTGGTAAGCCGGATTCACTCGAGCGATGCGTGGCCGGCGCCTGGGCAGTCCGTTATTGCGTACCTGATCACCGATTCATCCGGGCAACCGTTTATTCTGCGGCTCAAGAACCTTGGGGACAACGTGATCGGTTGGGTGCTGACACTCATGGGGGCGTTGACGATCGGCAAGGCCGCTACAGGTAGCGCGGTCGGGACTGCCGTCAATTGGTTCTCCGGCGTTGCTTCTGCGGCTAATCTGTGGTTGAATTTCCTGTTCGTCGTCGGCGAGATTTCGCTTGGGTTCTTCCTGATGATTTCGATCTACATCCCCCTGATCCCGTTCATCGTGTTCATGGGGCAGATTCTTGCGTGGTTGTTGTCGGTGATCGAGGGGGTGGCCGCAGCGCCTTTCCTGGCCTTTGCCCACTTCGATACGGACGGTGAAGGGATGGGGCAGCGGACCGCGCACGGGTACACGTTCATGCTGCAGTCGTTCATGCGGCCGGTGATGTTGGTGTTTTCGTTTCTGGTCGCCAGCAAGACGTTGGACGTGATGGGCAACTATCTCATGCAGATCTATCCGATCGTGATTGCCAATGCACAGATGAACTCGATGACAGGATTCTTTTCTGTTCTTGGGTACACGGCCATCTTCTTGACTTTGGGCGTGGGGTTGGTAAACTCCTGCATGAGTATCATGTATATCCTTCCTGAATCGTTGTGGGCGTT
>DAIDKB010000046.1 GCA_027451105.1 bacterium | reverse complement strand
CACTGCCGCAAAACAGATAATCACCACACGGTAGGGCGTCACCCTGACCGCTAAATCGTAGATTGTTTGGCACTCGGATGACGGTTTTGCCAAGGTCGGTTAAGACTTCTTCGGCATAATCTTCTTCGGCCTTTCTGGCGCTCGGCAAACGCGCTAAAACCGCTTTATCGCCCCTAGCTAGTGCCCAGTTGGCCGTATAGACGCCGTCCTGGCTATCTGTCGGTGAGGCAACTTGAATCACTTCTATGCCTGCTTGAACGAGCAGCTTATGGATTGCCTCGTGCTCGGCGCGAGCGGCATCTAAATCGAGTGGACTATGGTGGTAGTAAGGGTTAATTGGCTGGTCGGTGCTGAAATTATTGGCATCTGACATAAGGACACGGTTATTAATTAGTGGCACAGGCTACTCCTTATATAAATCTAATAATATGAATCGTGATGCTTGTAGTAGTGTATACGATGGGCGATGCGTTCACCGAGTTTGATCCACATCAGGTATCTTGGACGATTAATTACAAAGTCATAACAGCCAATATAATCAGTAACGGTTTTATTAAAGGCAGTTTTAAATTGCCCGACGCCAAAATGTGGATGATTGGCATTGTTAATGTCTTCGCTTGGTGGTGAGCCACAAAAATCGTGGATTAGGGCGCCGTTTGATTTAGCCCACCTGATGACGTGCCACTGCAAGAGGTGACTGGCGCCATAAACGGTGCGCTTGCGGATACTCGCACCGTCCTTGTAGGTGCTCTTTTGGCCGTAAACCATGGCATAGGCGCCAGCGACGACTTTGCCATCAAAGTATGCAAAAAATAACTGACCATAACCAGCGGTCTCGAATCTTTGCCAAAAAGTTCGAAAATACTCAAAACTACGAATACCAAACTGGCCCCTAGCGGTTTCTTCCAGCAGGTTGTACATAGTCTTACAATTCTTGTCGGTAGCTTTAACTAATTTTACAGTGACGCCATCACGTTCGGCGCGCCGAATAGCATGGCGACCTTTTTGGGGTAGGCCGGTTAGAATTTCTTCCAGGTCAGGAGCAATATCAA
>DAIDKB010000045.1 GCA_027451105.1 bacterium | reverse complement strand
AAACACAAAAATTCTTCCTGTCACATCCCCGTCAACCACCGAAAATAATAGCGACCATATTCAAGCATTTAGTGCACCGATTCCGGGCACCAAAAATCCCCCGATTCCGGGAATGGGAATGCGGGGGATTATTGGAGGAATTACCAACCGCGGTTTTCTTCAAATACCGCTCTACGTTCTTCATCAGTCAATACATTATTAAACCAATGAGTCATGATCCAGTCTAATGGCGCAAACGATTTAGCTCCCGCAGAACAAATCATACAACCGACGCCATGCCTAAATGGAATACATTCCATGCCGATATTGTCGTCATATTCAAAATGATGATGTACGCGAGTATAAGTCGAGTATTCTTGATGCTTTTCGTTTTCGCATACATAAAAAGTCTTGCCGTCTTGGAATTTGTAAACTGTATTAACGTTCATTTTCTTGTGTCCTTTCACCTTTAATTTGCGCTTCCCAATATTCATCGAAAGCCTGCATCTTTTCGTAGGCTTCCCGAAAAGCTCGATTCTTTTCTCTCGCGTCATAAATAAAGATTACGATTAGTGAACCGATTAGAGCCAACAATACGCCACTACTTATCCAAATACCTAGCATTATAGATTCCACCCTCAGCGAGTTTGTATGTTTCGCACGGCCACAACGAGCCACAATGAACGCAAAAACGTTCCTCAATTATGGCGTTTTCTGTTGTCTTGATTCCGGCCCTATAGACTTTCTTGAATCCTGTTACGATTCCTGGCCGCCAAGTATGCAATTCCATGATTGCATGTAATGATTGTTCCGCCTCATTCATTGTGTGTCCTATTCAAAGTCGTTAAACTCGTGGCGTAGATCGTCTAGTTCCTTCATATCAGGATTAGGGTTTATCCACGCAATAGGGAATTCTTTAGACGCGTTGAAACCGACATGAGGACAATACGTCTTATGCGGTCCCTTAGCAAAACCTTTACCGGATACATCTTTACAGGTTTCGCAATCAAAATCATCATGCAAGCGTTTACCGGATGGGCCGGGGTTTAAGTGTTTAGTTAATGTGTTCCATTCTGTCCAATGTTCGATCCCATTCCTTAGCGCGCTTCCGATCATGACGAATCTAGTTAATGGTGCGGGTATCTTTTCATTTTCCGTTAAACCTTTCTCAAGCATTTCTAGAGTTAGATACCCCCTATCAATTCCGCGAGACTTTATTTCCCATAGGAAAGGAATCTTTAGTGATGCATATACTCCCGATTGCACATAGATAAGTTCGTCAAATTCCTTATGTTCAAAATCTCCGAGTTCAGAACTAATCGGCAGGTCTAAAGGTTCGCTAGTAAAAATAGCGTCCGTTTCGAAAGCGATTACAGCCTCAGGATTTTGCAGTGTTGCGCGGAGCATTTTAGCGCGGCATGAGGATGTGATATATCCTGCCCATTCCAATTGGTGATACGATGGGATTCGCCAATTCTGTCCATCGAAAAACGCGCCTAGTTGCTGAGCACATTTACCGTACAGACTATTAATAGCGAGTTTGAGCGCTAGTTGCGCTCCATCCCCAATGCTTTTAAGATACGCGCGTTCCTTATAAATATCGTTGATGAAATAAAAAGGTTTGTCGTTATAGTTATCGGGAACATATTCCCAAATCTCAAGAATTTCTGCCTTACCTAACCCATTGTTGGCCCATTCGTAGATAGCACCATACTCGGGACCCCACACCCAATTTTCGCATTCCACGGGAAAAGAAACTGTTCCATCCTTATGCCTGCAAAACATTGGACCCGGGATTGAATGATTTAGCGCGGTAGTATGCAACCTAACTAATGTGAAGTCTGACAATGCCAATTGTTCGTCCGGTTCATGATGAACCCATTTACCGCGTTTTAGATTCGGAACGTCTCGCATTCCCGACGGATACGCTGAGCGGATATCGTACTCATGAGCCGCGCGGAACCAACCAAACCTCACGGGCTCAAATCGGCCGCCCGCGTAGGCATACCGTGCAGCACTCGCTACAGGCTCAGGGCAGGCGTTCTGAGCCGCTTTGGTGCCCTCCCTACGCATGAGAGCGCCAGCGATACTACCGGGACCGTCGAAAGCTATGGGGCGCAAACCAACGCGGGCAAGTCTCACGCGCAACTCACGGACAAGACGAATGAGATTAATAAGCTCTGCCTTGTTGTATTTTTCCACTTCCAAATTATCGAGGATAGTAAAGTTTCCTCGCTTTTGCTTTTCCGCGATAATCATGGCACGTTCTAGCCAATCGTCGCCTAAATATTCATCGCACGCTTTAACGAACGGTTGTTGGAAGAAAGATACAACGTCATGAATGGTTAGGCTATAATCGGTTCCCTTAATCTTGATACCGAACAATCTACCGGGACGCCAACGCACGATAGAGTCACCAAATCTAACGTGCCCTTTCTGATAGAGATTAGTGGCGGCAGGCAAACTCATTTCATGAATAATCATGTTGAAGTCATAATTTCCGCCATAGATAACGTGCAAGTGCTTAGGGAATCGCTTTTGTTGCTGCAACAAAAAATGCTTAATTTGCGCCCATGTTAAACCGTTGTCATTGCGGATGTATCTATAGATTCCTTCATCTTCAGCCATACAAGACAAAAGGGTGTAGTAATGTTTTCCATCCGCTTTGGTGATCCCTTCACCATCCCAAGCTACAATCTGCCGCGCGTCATATTTGGTAACCGTCATTTTTCTATCCGACCGATTACGCATAGCGCGACCCTTATCGGTTCTGCGATATTTCGCGTTACGTTCGCGTTTAGTGTTATCAGTCTTTTTAGGCTCAGGAATGGGAGCGGAAGTAAATACAAGCTCACTTGTACTTTTCATCGTATTCTCCCTCAGTGAGATAACCGTTAATATCCACAAACCATTTATGCAGCGCGGGAGTGCTTGAATGTCTGTTCTTTTGCCAACTTTGTGGGCCGCCACCAAAAGCGTCGAAATACGCTTTTGTATATTCAGCCTTACTCATGCCCAATTCTTCAGCGCGGGAGGGATCATATTTCGTCATATCTGTACGCGAATCAAAACCCATTAATTCTGGGTTTTCCGCTAGGCGTTCCATTGCCGGATGATAGCGCGATTCTTCCTGCGCTTTCAGAAAACGACGCTGTTGTGAACGTGTGGTAAAACCTTTTTCCTGTCGCTTAATATTACGTTGTTGTTCCTCGCGCGCATAATTTCGCGGCTTCAATCCCTCACGGACGCGGCGCAAATTACCGGGAGTAGGCTTTGCCTGCCCGGCATTCCATTCTAATCCTTGCCGCTTATACAATCGTTGTATGCGTTCGCGTTCCGCTTGATTCGCATATCCTAAACGCTGAGCGGCAAGATCACGTTTACTTGCCATATTCCATTGTCCAATTCCGCTAGGTTTGTAGCTCTATTCTACTATGGAAAGGATAAAGGGGGCAGACTTTTGTCTACCCCCTTTATTTCCTCCCTAACCTAATGCGTATCAGTCAAGGTAATAGGTTTCGGCGTCTTGCTCGCGCCCCTTCTCGTCGGTGTACTTATAACGAGAAACGCGCAGACCGTTATTCACCCACACGTTAGTCTGATAAACGTCGGGCGAAAGACCGGGCTTTTGTTCCTTACGAAGCTTGACCAGCCCGTCAAGCTGAGCGCGAATGCCCGTTCCACCATCATTAACGATGAGCTTTTCGTTTTCATCCTGCGTAACAACGAGCATGGAAACGAACGAATCCCCTCCCTTGGTAGCCTTGTTGACCGACCATGAAAGAATGAAGAACGGAACGCCGACGAGACGCGCCTTTTCTGCCGTGGGAACAATCGTAAATCCGTTGCCCAGCACTTGCCGCGACTGGTCAAATTCTCCGGCGGGATTAATCCATCCGTGGCCCGCCAACTTGAGCGCGTCACTGTAGGTGCTCACGCCCGACAATTCTGCCTCTGAATAGGTCGGGGGGACGGCAGGAATATTCTGTGTTTCGGACATGATGGGATGAGCCTTTCTATTGGTAATGTGTCCTTAGGGTCAAGTCTAAGCCCTAAGGGCACCCCAGCGGAAGGCGGTTTATCATGACGATTAATATCTCTATTGACGGGGAGGACACGCCCGAAAATGAGGAATCAAAAGATGCCGAATCGGAGGATTCCGTGGCGAAAGATTCGCCAAACATTGACGCCGATGAGATTGTTACGGCTTCATTGGCAGAGAAAATTGGCGCTTTGGAAGCGCGAATGTCGGATGCCGTAAGCAAAATTGATGAATCGCTAGCAATGGCAAAAAGTGCGCATGACAGGCTAGACGGGCTTTCGCAAAGTTTGTGGGATACGCAGGATACAGTCTCAGAAATTGTCGAGGATATTAGCGAGGAAGAAATGTCGGAAAACGAAAACGAAAACGCGAACGAAAACGTTAGCGAGGATACCGCTAAGACTGAGGAAACCGACGCCGACGAAACTAAGACCGACGAAAAGGAAGGTTTTACGGACGAAAAGTTGGCAGAAGATGCAAAGCGAACTAAGGATGAAACCCCCGAAAAGCGGCCGTTCTGGGTCCGCTCGTTTAAGGAATTGTTCGAACGATGAGCGATATTGAGTTTACTACCGGACCGATTCCACAGGATGATACGCCCGAATTTAACGAGGGGGTTGCTTTGCCGCCGGGAGCGAGAGCCTGCAAGAATTGCGGGACAATTCTGCCAGAGCATAACGGGCGCGGCCGTAAACCGACCCTATGCGACGATTGCAAGCGCGCGGGCAAGACTGCCGCGTCTAGCGGTACAGTCTCGACTCAGCGGGCGGCTAGTGGAGACGTTGCGCGAGCATTGGCGACCATGGACGCGCTCTATAAGGGCATGGTTCTAGCGGCTAATTTGTTCCGTCCCGCGTTGGCCCCAAAAATTGCCGCGCAAATTCCGGAAGCGCAAAAGCTGAATCGACAAGCTTTTGAGATGGATAAAAAGTTGGCCGCTAGCGTTGCCAAGTTTGGAACGCCCGGCGGTATTGGCGCGTTCATCATTGCTCAGGGAATGATTGCTACGCCAATCGCTATGGATGTTATCGCAATCCAACGAGCAAAGCCTAAGGCTAAAAAGATGCCGGAAGTGGTCGACGCTTCCCCCGACGTAGGAAATATGTTCAATGGGTGAGTTTCGGGAATACCCTAGAGAACATTGGGACGCCTTTCTAAAGCGTCTAGATATTAAGCAAGGGGAACATACTCTAATTATCGGTCCTACTAGTTCCGGTAAAACTACCCTTGCGCAAGACGTGATTAACACAACGCGAGATGGATACGTTCTAGCGTTGTTTGTTAAGGGAAAGGATAAGACCGCCGATAAGGAATGGCTTGATAAGGGTTGGGAACGAATTACTGAGTTTCCGAAAAAGGGAATCCCGGAGGATCATAGACGTATGGTTCTTTGGCCCAAAGTTAGAAAGACTGTAGACGAATCGCAACTAGTATTGTTCGGCAATATTAAGCGCGCGTTGGACTGGGTGAACTACACAGGAAACGTTGCTGTATATATCGACGAGACTAGTTATCTTATTGATATGCGATTGGGCAGACAGATTAACCAATTGTTTTATCTGGCACGTTCTAACGGCGTTAGCGCAATCGCTACCATGCAACGTCCCGTCTTTGTTCCGCGCGTACTTATGTCTAACTCAAGTCACGTTTTCATGGCAAAAACTACAGACAGTAACGACATTAAAAGGCTTAGCGATTTGGGAGGGAATTATGGAAAGGAACTAGCCTATAATCTCGCGCGTCTTAAGTCCCGGCATGATTTTGTCTATGTGAACCCATTGGGGGACGCTCCCCCTAGCATTGTGAACACTCGCCTATAGGTACGCGCGCGCGCGCATGAGAGAATGAATCTAGCGGGTAGGGATTCCCGCTAGTGTCCGGCGGTAGAGTCCCTACCCGCGTTTTAGAAAGGATAACAGCATGATTCCACGTAGCGCGGCTCACGCGCTAATGATCGTTGCAATTGTTGTTGCGGTCTTTGGTCCCTTGCACCTTTTGGCTGCAAGTAATCCGTCTAACCCGGTTGCTAAGGGTTGGCTCGCTCTCGGCTTTTGATCGTCTCCATAAATCACTGAGTAAAGGTTATAACTAATGCCCACTAATACGGTTCCTTTTCCGGTAGCGTCCCGCCCGTCTACTCGGCAGGCTTTTACCGTTTCTAGTACCGCGCTTAACGCTTCTAGTAATACCGTTCTTAACCCTGTCTCGCTTCCGTCTGATGGATACCTGCGCTCTATCCTTTTGGAAGTGACCGGCACCATTACGGGCGGCACTACTCCAGCATATACTGCCGACGCTCCGTGGAATGTTATTCAGAGTATTTCATTCACTCCCGCTAGCGGTCAGGCTCTTGTTACTCCCATTACCGGCTACCAGCTTTACCTCATCAATAAGTACGGCGGATACGGCTTTACCGACGATCCCCGGAACCCCGTCAACTATTCAGCGACTACTACCGGCTTCCACTTTTTCATCCGCATCCCGCTTGAAATTGACAAGGTCACCGGCTATTGCTCGATTCCTAACCTCGCCGCTAACCGGTCCTATCGCGTTGATATGACGCTTGCTCCGGTTTCTACCGTAATGACGGGAGCACCGAGTATCAGTGTTGCTGTGACCGCTTATTCTGAGTTTTGGCTTCAGCCTACGGCCAGCACTTCCGCGCCCAATCCTGTCGCTCAGAACACTAGCCCTATGGGGCTTGGGGCTTATAGTTTCTGGCAATTTGAAAACCCTAGCGTTACGCCGGGCGATTTTACGCAGAAACTTTCTAACGTCGGTTCTGTGCTGCGTACCGTGATTTTCGTTGCGCGCGATTCGACGGGAGCGCGTATTGCCGATGGTAATGGGTTCCCTTCTAGCGGGGAGCTTGACTGGGTTCTTGATGGAGATATCGACCTCGCTTTCACGACTAATATGTGGAAGCAATATCACCAGGAATGGTTCGGTTTCAATACTGCTACTCTCGATACTTGGCGCGGACTTGATACCGGCGTTTATGTGTTCCCATTCCACGCTATGAACGGCTCCCGTTCTGGTGATCCCAATAACACTCGTTCTCAGCTTTTGCCGACCGGCGGGGCTTCTCAGCTACAGCTTAAGGCGACTTTCGGTAGCACTATTTCCAAGCTCGAAATCCTCACTAACAGCGTCTCTATTGTGAACGATCCTAACGGGCTTGCCGATCTTTGGGCTAGGTGAGGTAATGGGAAACTATAATATGATGGATGCGCTAGCGGGATACGGCAACGTATTTCCGCAAGCGCACCCTAGCACGGGACAGGGAATTTCTCAGAGCACTACCGGCAAAACAAATTCTGCTAGTAGCGCGTCAAGTAATGCGAGCACTCATGTTCTTTATTATGGGGCCGCCATTTCTGTTGCCGCGCTTGTGTTTGTGTGGGTTGCTCCGAAAACTATTTTTAAGGGATTGTGACAATGACTGGTATTCTTTCTTACGTTCTTTGGGCCGCCATTCTTTTCGGCGTTGGGTGGCTTATTTGGTTCAAGGCTGTTCCGTATCTGCGCGCTAAGGTAGGCTAATGACTACAGTCGGTATCGCGTTTATTGGTATCGGCGTTTTCTTGATCTATTGCGCTCTCGCTAACGCGGACCCGTGGCAAAGTGTCCGGCAAACCTTTGCCACGGGAACGCCAACATTGGTTCCCGCTTCCTGAGGTAACGTAAAATGATTAATGATTGGTCCCCCACTACGCCGCTTATTCTTGCCGTGGCGGGCGGCTCAATTTACGCTATCAATGATCTAGCGACTAATGGCGGAAAGCAAACGGCAAAGATTATGATTGCTTCCGTGATCTTTGGGTTTGTTGCAAGCGCAATTGATGATGTAACGCGCGGTCCAATTGGCACGGGGATTACTGCGCTATTCCTTTTTGCGGCGTTCATGTCTAAGGGTGCCCCCGCTTTCGTTTCCGTTACTAAGGTTGTTAGCAACGTAAAAACCCCGACAACTACTAAGACTAAAGGCTAATCATGTTGGACGATATCACTAAGATTATCTTTACGGCGTTTATCATTACTGCGCTGTATATCGCTCTCCGACCGGGAGCACAAACCGTCGGCGTTATTGGTGCGCTCACCAACGGCGTTGTCGGTATGCAAAAGGCTGCCACGGGAGCGTGATATGTGGAATCCATTTAGTCATAAGGGAAAGCCCGCTCCACCTACTGAGTTTACCGAACAAGAAAGCATTCCGTTTCCTGGCGAGGTTTCGCAGGTTCATGGGTCGGTGCCTAATTGGAT
The DNA here is from genome assembly GCA_027451105.1 of bacterium. Lineage (GTDB taxonomy): Bacteria > Patescibacteriota > Saccharimonadia > Saccharimonadales > Saccharimonadaceae > UBA1547. The sequence continues at coordinate 3,311 of DAIDKB010000045.1, read as the reverse complement.
GCGCCCGCTTGCCGGGCGTCCCGTAGCACAGTCTTATGAATTGCCGGACCCCGCGATAGGGAATTACGCTACCGATACGAATAGCCTTGTTTGGTCCGACGGTTACGGGAAAATGTTCCCGCATAGGCAACCATTCAATGGTGATGTTTTGGACCCCAACGCTAACGCGCTTGCCGGGAACGCGGCTAACGGTCCCGTGGGAATGAATACACAAATTGCGAATCTCGGAACAGCTTTGCAAAATATGTATTTCTCCCCCGATGCCACGCAGCAAGACATTAGCACGGCATATAATAGTTACTTTGGGAGCTGAAATGGATTTGACGCCTTACACTAAAAAGGTGGGACCGTTCCCAATCTATGTATGGGGGCTAGTCTTTGGCGGCGTGATCGTCGTTTACATTTACGTTAAGGCTCAGAACAGCGCGGCATCCCCTAGCGCGGCGTCCACGGTCCCTAGCGGTGTTACGGGGACGCTTCCCAACCAAACCCCCATGAGCGTTGGCGGGAGCCCTGTAGCAGCGTCTAGCGGCTCTAGTACGGCAGGGGCCCCCGTCACTAACGCGGGATGGATTGCTCAGGCTATGGCCAACGCGGGAACGTTCGGCGTTAGTCCGCTAGCGGTCGAACAAGCTTTGAGCAACTATACAAACGGAATGCCGCTCAACCCTACGGATCAAGCAACGACTAATGCCGTGCTGAATTCTCTGGGGGCACCCCCTGAAGGAATCATCGGCCTACTGAATAACGGGCAGAACTTGACGCCTACGCCGACAACTACGACGGGTAGCGTGACAACTACGCCAAAGCCTAAGCCTGTCACAAAGTCTAAGCCAAAGCCAACGCCCAAGCCTACGCCGAAGCCTAGTTATTATACGTATCGAATTGTGCGGGGGGACAATCTTACGAATATCGCCAAAACGCACGGAACAAGCATTAGCGAGATTCTTAAGCTTAATCCTTACGTAACTAATCCGAATCTTATTTATGCGGGCAAGACGCTAAAGCTTCCGACTAAGGGGTAATCATGGATATCTCAACTACCGCAATCGCGGTTGCACAGGTTCCTGCTGTATTTCTAGGAATCATGCCTAGCGCTGAAACCATGATTAATACAGCGTCCGAATCGGAAGCGCTTAAAGTCAAGTTCGCGCGAGACATTGCGGCGGCTGTTAGTCTCTCAATCGGCTTATTGCTGTCGTGGGTTTCGCGTGATTCGGCGCCTTTCATTTTCGCAATGATTGCCACGGCAATTATGTTTTACGTCGTTGACCATATGAACAATGCACAGATTGGAACCAACCATGCCGGATGAGAATGGGCGGGCAACATTCGTTGCCGATACGCCAGAAAACAAGACGAGCGAGAGGGCAGAATTCCGGGCATGGACGGAACCGCCCACGACTCAGGAAACCACTCCCGAACCGCCCGCAGAAACTAAGCCTAACGTTGTCCCACAGGTTAACTAAGAAAAGGAAAAGGACACAAAATGAGTAACGATGAGATTATGGCGCTTGTTGGAAAGCTTGACGAGCGACTGAGCGCGATTGAGGATAAGCTGAATACCGTTGCAGAATCACAACAGAATGTGGATAACGTTGTGCAGCAAGGGCTAGAAAATTTGCTCCCACTTTTGGAAGTAGTTAAGACTCAGGGTGTAATGGGTTTGCTTTCTGGGCCGATTCTTTCGTAAGGTAGAAAATGACCGTTCTAAGTAACGCGCAAATTGCGCAGCTTATGATTAATGCAGGCTTTCCGCCTAGCGCAGTCCCTACCGGTATTGGGATTGCTCACGCGGAAAGCGGTGCAAATCCTAGCGCGGTCAATAACTACAATACGAACGGAACTAAGGACTACGGGCTTTTTCAAATTAATAGTGTGCATAGTAGTCTGTTGCAAAAGTACAATTGGCAAAATGCACAACAAAATGCCGATATGGCATATCAGGTTTACCACGCGGCCGGAAACTCATGGACGCCATGGTCTACTTACAATAGCGGTAGTTATAGAAAGTTTGTGGATAATACTGTGGCAATTCCTCAGACAAAAACGCCCGTTTCTACTAGCGGAAACGCTAATGCGAGTAATGCCGCGTTCGCGCTACCGCTACCGCCGATTAATAGCCTGCCAATTATCGGCGGTAGCATTAACGCTTACACTAAGTTTCAGGAATGGATGAAAAATATTTGGCATAGACTTTTCTGGTTTCTGATGGGATTGGTTATGCTAATCGTTGGACTAATTATTGTATTTCGCCGTCCTATCGCGCAAGGTGCGGGGGAAGCGGGAAAAGCTGCCGTTGTAGCGGCCATGGCATAAGGGGAAATAATGACTCAGAATAACCCTATGGATACGCTAGAAACCGCTAGCGCAGCCATCCGAGACATTACGAAAAACGCCGCTTTCCGTGAAAGTGACGTGGAAAAGTTCGAAACGGCTTTTGCTGTTAAGCACGACGAGCGCGACAATCATGAGGGATTTATCAAGCGCCCCGAACCGATTAAGTCTGCATGGATTAGGGGCGAGTATCTGGGGACAACGCCGCGTCCGATTGTGGATAATCTTGTAGACGTTCTGAATTTTCAGATTGTCGTGGAAAGCGGTACCGCTCTCGCTGTTGCTTTGGTAGACCGTCATGGAAATTTGGTTGCGGTTAGCGACGGAAGCTACCAACTTTCTAATCTGAATTTGCCCGTTGATGGGGTATGGGCGTTCGTCGCTAAAGTTGCCGATATGGCGCTGTACTTCCCTAATGACTTTAACCCTAGTACTGTCATTGTCCCGGGAGACAATAATTCAGATAGCGTTTTCGGAACGATTACTTATAGGTTGGCACAGTGAGTAACATTACGAACCAAATCGGTATTAATGTCACTACTTCCCCCGTAATGCTTTTCTCGCTCATTCCGGGGGGTAGTCCGTATACTATCAAGAACACAGGAAGCGTAACAATCTACGTTGGCGGTAGCGACGTTTCGTCCAGTAATGGGCGCGCGCTTTCTGCGGATTCTAGTTTCGTTTGGGATACGCCGCTAGACGTGTGGGCGTGTACGGAATCGGGCACGTCCACTGTGGACGTATACGGGACTACCGGCCCTCAATTCGACTCGGGGGCAATCGTCGCGGGATTGGTGCGGGGAGGGCTTACAGCCGACGGTATCGCGGCTGCACTCGTTGCTAACCCAAGTCTCACGGCATCGGAAATTGCTACGGCTTTGGCTGCTAGTGCCGATCTTAACGCTAGCGGCATTGCGGCTGCTATCGCAGCTAACCCAAGCCTTACGGCGTCGGAAATTTCTACCGCGCTTGCC
>DAIDKB010000044.1 GCA_027451105.1 bacterium | reverse complement strand
GGAGTCTGGTCCGGATGCCTGCCGTACGCGCCGTTATTCCGCGCTAGTTTGAAATTCAGTGGCGCGATAATTTGGCTTGTTATCAACTGGGTCGTAAATCGCAAAGTCCTGGATCTCTCTCCAGTTTTTGTCTGGCGCCGTCAGCGGCTTGTCGGACGAAAAGCCAATATACCAAACGGTTGGATGCGCTTTTGAAAATGCGTCCAGGTCCTTAATCTGGTACTGCGGGCTATCTTTCAGCATATCAAGCGAACCGTAGCGATAATCGGTCTGGGCATTAATAAAGTACATCGGATTAGACGTCGTGTCATAGAAGACCGCTTCATAAAAAACCCACGGTGTCGCTGAGATAATTGGCTCACCCGGCTTTGCTTTAGCCTGGATAGCCTTAACAACTTCACGAGTCATAACCTTTGTGCTGCTATTTTTGTTGTAGTTGCCATAATGATAAACGTTCATAATTCCAAACAGCATACTAACTACGACTAGTGACATTGCAAGCGCTCGCCAGCCAGCACGCAGTTTTTTGATACCGAGTGATAACGTAATGCCAACAAACATCGCAAAGGCCGCCGTTGATGGAATTAGATAACGCTCAACAAATGACGACTGAACCGGAAAGGTCGAAGCGGCAAACAAAATCACGACTGGTGCAAAGGCAATCGATATGATCAATAAATAATTTTGGCGCTGCTTCTCGCCCATTGATTTATAAAGTTTAATAGCAAATAAAATCAGTAGAGCGATGACAATAACAAAGACCGTGCCGTACAGTTTAGTAGCCTGATCATGCTCCAGGTAAAACAAGACGTTCGTCAAATAATTTGTAAAAGAATTAGCGCTGACCGGACCAATCCAAAAGCCGCCACCTTGAACAACCGACAACTGAATCACCATAAAAGGCATCCATGGAATAAACGAACCTACCGCCACAATGTGTGCTAATATCCAGTTTTTGCTAAAGAAAGCCTTGCGAAGCTTGACACCGCGCAGACCGGTTCGGCGCGTCACAATAAAACGCCACAGCCAATGCGATAACCAGACCAAAGCTGTGAAGTAATGTGTCCACATACCCAAACCGACTAAAATTCCATAAATAACCCACGGCTTGCGTTTCTTAGACTGAACCGCAAATGTCAAAACATAGGTGGCGGCTAATGCAATAGTGGCTGCTAATGTATACATTCTAGCTTCTTGGCCATATCTAATTAACATTGGTGAAAGCGCTAAAAACAGCAGGCTAGCAAAGGCCGCCCGACGTCCAAACAAGCGCTTAACTAGCAAAAATCCAAACGTAATGGCCGTCATGCCAAATAGTAGACTTAGCGAACGAAAAGCGACTTCACTGGTGCCAAATAGCATCGTCCAAATCTTTAATATCCAGTAGTAAACCGGCGGATGCACGTCGGTTGCCGTATAACGGGCAATTTGAAAGAAGTTAAACCTAACGATAAAAGCACTAAAAGCCTCATCAAACCAAATTGATGATTTAGTAATTGTGACAAAAGTAAAACCGGCGTAGGTTAAGAGGCCGGCAGCCAGGACAGCCCAGTCGATACTAGGCAGGCTACTAATCTTGCGAAAAAAGCGTGTAAGTGTTGTTTTCATTATTTAGTTACACTAATGATAGCGCGATTCAACCCACAGGGCAACCTGGTAACACCTTAATAATCTTGTCGCTACCACTGGAAATATGATGGCCGATAGTTTATAATCTCTCAAGTAACACCTATCGGGGTGTGGCGCAGTTGATAGCGCGCTCGGTTTGGGACCGAGAGGTCGAAGGTTTGAGCCCTTTCACCCCGACCAAATAAATAGACCGTCTTGCACGGTCTATTTATTTGACTCCTGGGTATGCGATGATCCAAACCTGCGACTTTTTTGCAAAGCAAAAAAATAGTCGAAGGTTTGGCGTAGCGAGCTAGACAAAAGAAAGCACGTAAGTATTTTCTTTTGCTTGCGAGCGGAGGAGGCTTTAGCCGATACCCTTTCACCCCGACCAAAGAAAGAATCCGGCATTCGTTGTCGGATTCTTTCTTTTGCCAGGACCTTAGATAATAACCGTTAGGCCCTCATGGACACAGCTGACCGTCACTTTACTATCCGAGTCAATCGTATAAACTTCACCATCAAGCTGAACGGGGAGTGGTTTAATCGTACTAAACTCATAAGATGACTTCGAGGACTGCTCTTTAAGGCCAAGGGTTGACGCCTGAAACAATCGTGAAAAAATCTGTATCTTTGATCCGGCCTCGATACTGTTGACCTCAAACTTACCGTCATCAATCCGACTCTTTTTAGCGACCGTCAGCACCTTGGACATTGTCGGAATATTTGCAAATACCAGGCTAGTCAACCGTTTCTTACGCTCACCGACTTTAATGCTGACGTAGTCATAAGACATTAGCTGCCGAACCAAAATAACCTTCTCGTTAAAGACATTTAGCTGAATCTTGTTCAATTCACGACCAATCACCGGGCTGATGCCAATACCAATGTATGAATGGGCATAGCGGACCCAGGGACGACCATTCATAGTCGCTTCAATCTTTAGAACATCAACTTTACGGGCTTTTGAGGTAGCAATATCAACCGCCACATTCGGTGAGCCAATCGCTGAAAAGTGATCGTTGGCATTGCCCGATGGCAGCAGGCCAGCCAGGACGTTATGTTTAGATGATTTTAAAATACCGTTAATTAGCTCATGGTAGCCGCCGTCGCCGCTCGATGAAACCAGTAGGGTCTTTTGCTTTTTATTAGCATATGTTTCGGCAATTTTTTCAGCGTGACGCGGATATTTAGTCGGTCGCAAAATCACCTTTTGCTTAAATGACAAATCCTTCAAATCTTGGCGCAACCGCTTGGCATTTAAGGCACTGTTGCCGGTACTTTTAGGGTTATAGATAATAACAACTTCATCGATTAAGTGCTTCGCCATGATTTTCACCTACTCTCCTCTTATTATATTAAAGTTTTGCATACATGCCCCGCGCCACACAGTAAATCGCATAGACGATTAGCCCCAGGCCAAGCAGCAGCAAAAGCTGCGCGCCAAATGGTAGGGCAATCAGATTTTTAAATGCACCGTCAAGGCCGCTCGCTTTTGATGGGTTAAGCGTCACTGCCGCGTTACAAAACAACGAACCGAGCGATATAAAGGTCAGACCCTTGGCGATATAACCAATGACGCCAAGGATAATAACTGGGCGCTTTAATTTTATTTTGGCAAAATCAAGCACGCCAACAAATCGTCTAGAAACACCGCGATAAATAAAATTAATACCCAGTGCAATAATGCCAAGACCAATGATTAGCAGTAATGCCTCGCCCATCGGCAATGCCAAGAGGTGAGCGGTAAAATCGATTGACGAGTTGACCGAGTTTGGTTCATTTGCCTTTGCAAAAATAAATGCCATCGACGACACGCCAACAACTAGATATGCCAAACCCTTGGCCGATTCGCCGATTTGTCGTGGCCATTTTCGGTCGGCGCCAGGATTTTTGCGCATCAAAATAACACGTACAAAATGTGAGATACCGAGCACCACTAGTCCCGCCGAAATCAGTAACAATAAGATTGTTCCATAAGCCGTCCGGGTTAGTGGAGCCAGTACGCCCGACTGGTCAACCTCTTCGGCCACACCGCGGACCAGCGATAAAACGGCCAGGCCAATCAAACCATGCAGAACACCATTTGAGATATAGCCAAAGCGGGTCAATATTTCGAACTTAGAATTATGACGAACAATTCGAGCAATTTTGACAATATTTTTATCCATCACCTAATCCCCATTTCTTTAGGTACTCTCGGTTTGGACCTTGGAAAGCTCACCAGTTACTTTTTCGCCCGGTATACGAACCGTGCGTCTAGTATCGATTGCGATGACGACGCCTAGGATAATCATCGCCAAGCAAATCGACGCCAAAGTATCGGACAACCAGTGGTAGCCAAGGTATAGTCGACTAAAGACCTGTGATAATATTCCGACTGTCGCAATTACAATAGCAATTGCGATACGCCGACGTGTTGGCTTACGCGATACCACCAAATACGCTATCAGTAGAAAGAAGTCAGCCGTTCCTGAAACATGACCCGAGGGAAACGAATACGTTGTGTCTTGACCAAATAGCATTAAGTCAATTGGTGGGCGATGGCGCTGCACCAAACGTGTCAAGATTTGAATCAAGCCAACTCCTACTCCCATGAAGCCAGCTAGCATCAGCGGTCGCCAGGCGTGTTTCGCAAATATAATCCAAAGAATGGTTACTACAAAAACAATAATCGGCATCGATATCGGGCCAAAGATAATGGCCAGGGCGATATTAAAACTTGTCCAAAATGGCGTCCTGATATCGACAAACCACTTTGCAACTTGATGATCAAGCGCTACAATGCCACTATTTGTTTTGACTTGAATGACCAGCAAAATAAACAGAATGCTACCTAGCAATATTAACGATAGGGCACTAATGTATAGATTTTTACGATTTGATTTTGAAACAAAGCGCTCTTCGGTTGTTAGCTTGTCACGCAGACCCTTACTTAGTCTTTTAGTAAAATTCATATTCCTCCTCGGCTATATGTTCATACCCATACTGTGAGGTATGTCACTTAACTTTGCAAGTTTTATCGCCACATAGCACTTGAGACTGTTTTTTAATTTAAAAAGTCTTACAATAAAAAAATATCGGGGTGTGGCGCAGTTGGTAGCGCGCAGCGTTCGGGACGCTGAGGTCGTCCGTTCAAGTCGGATCACCCCGACCAAAATAGACTTACATCACTTAAATTGTGTATCAACTTATGCTAATGTCGTTGGCATTAACTATTTTCAAAATTTAATACACACATGAACTTAATCGAATTAGCATATCTTCTTGCGTCTACCGCATCCGTCATTGCTATGTGGCCACAAGTAAGGCAGCTGCTCGTCGCTAAACGATCAGATGAACTAAGTCTTCCCACCTGGATAACATGGACAGCTTGTCAGTTGATAAGTCTAATCTATTCGATCTCCATAAAAGCCTTACCATTTATCTTAGCTAATATTGCGTGGGTTACTTTTTACATCACAATGCTTGGATTAATATTTCGTTATCAACGTAAAAATAGCCCAAAGACCATACCCGAACCAGCTCCCATCGAAAGCGAAGTTTAGTATAGACATATACCAATATTTGTTCTATAGTATATCGATGCCTTTGCTGACCAGAGTCGGCATCGGTGATGTTTGAAAAGTACACCAAAACCAATCCCGCCCTATATCAACGACGAGAGGCAACACGGGATGTCCTTGGCAATTCAAGATGATGTCGATGTCGACATCATGCCACACGGCAAGCGCCTGCGAGAGCGTTACGTCCGTAACGTCAAGAAGTGGCGAGCGCTCAAGTCCAGCATCGACATGGTCGACAACGGCCGCGCCATGTTGACTTTTATGGAGCACCTGGCGGCCGTTCTGCAAGACGAGATAGACCAGGGCAGCAAGCTGCACGACAAAGCCCTCGCGGCCTTCAAGGCTGCCGATTACGTCGCCGGCGGCCTCAGCCCTGAACTGCAGCAGCTCAGCGTCGAGCTGCTATGCCTACATTGGCAGTACGGCCCGCTGTTGCGTCGCTGGTACCAAGCCGCGCTGTAGCAGTAGGTGGGGCGCGATGATTTTTGTCGCGCTCCACCTACCTGGCTTTCGGTAATACTTTTCAAATTTGCTTCCATGAATGAAGTTCATGCCGATGAGTCCAAAAGGACGAAAAGCAACCGATTAAATTACTGACGTATGATCTATCTTTATGTATTAAACATATTTTTTAATTTATGTTGTGTTTTTTACTTGAAAGAGTAGGGGAGCATACAAAAAAATAACCCCAGAATAGGGGTTATTTTTAATTGACTATTTACAACCTACTTAGCGTATTCGATAGCGCGCGTTTCGCGAATCACGTTAACCTTAATCGTACCCGGATATTGCATAGTACTTTCAATCTTGTTGGCAATATCACGCGCCAACTTGATGGCACTAAGATCGTCAATCGCCTTTGGACTAACAATAATACGGACTTCACGACCGGCGCTAATCGCATAGGCCTTGTCGATACCACCGAAGCTTAGGGCGATGTTTTCAAGATCACGCATACGCTCAACAAAGTTCTCGGCGCTGATGTTACGGGCACCTGGTCGAGCCGCCGATAGGGCGTCACAAACGCGCACGATTAGAGCTTCAGGGGTAGTTGCCTCGATATCATCGTGGTGCGCCTCAATCGCGTGAACGATTTCGTCACTCATACCGTATTTACGAGCTAACTCAGCGCCAATGTGGTGATGCTTGCCTTCCAATTTATGGGTTACCGCCTTACCAACATCATGCAGTAAAGTCGCAATCTTGGTAATCCGCACATCGGCCCCAATTTCTTCGGCAATCATACCAGATAAATGAGCCATCTCGGTACTGTGCATCAAAACATTTTGGCCATAGCTGGTACGGAATTTGAGCTCGCCCAGTAGGTGAAGCATCTCGCGCGGGATACCAACGACACCAACATCCCTGGCGGCGTCCTCACCTGCCCGAGTAACTTCTTTGTCGATTTCTTTTTCGGCTTTTGCGACAACTTCTTCGATTCTTCCAGGGTGAATTCGACCGTCCTTCATTAACATTTCAAGTGACATACGGGCAACCTGACGCCTTAACGGGTCAAAGCTACTTAGAATAATCATGCCTGGCGTATCATCAACTAAAATATCGACACCGGTTGCACGTTGCAATGCTTGGATATTGCGGCCCTCTTTACCTATAATTCGGCCTTTCATCTCTTCATCGGCCAATTTCAAAGCCGTAACGGTACGCTCGGCCGTAACCTCTGATGACATCCGCTCCATAGCAGTCACAAGAATCGTCTGGGCAAGCTCGTCGGCATCAACCTGAGCGTCATTTTGCAGTTTTCCGACCAAGCCAATCAAGTCTTGCTTGATATCTTTTTCGGTCATCTGCATCAGTTTTTCGGCCGCATCAGCTTTTTTAAGACCAGCGATTTTCTCAAGCTTATCTTGTTGCTTGGTGCGAATTTCGCGAATTTCAGATTTGAGAGACTCAACCTCATCCTCTTGGGCGCGTAAGTTTTCGGACCGCTTATCAAGCTCGTCAAGTTTACGATCAAGGTTCGCCTCGCGCTCTACCAAACGTGACTCGGTTTTTTGCCACTCACGACGGCGCTCAGTCTCCTCTTTTTTAGCATCATTTACCATCGACAGGGCCTCATCCTTGGCTTTTAAGACAATGTCACTTGCCTTGGTCTTGGCATCGGCAACCAGTTTTTCCGCTTGATGCTTACCACCAGCCCGGCGCCTCTTGTCGTAGGTGTAAGTTCCGCCTACGCCAGCAAACACGCCAATAAGAGCGGCTATTACTGCTTCAATCATAATTGTTTCCTTCCTCGCGTTGACCTCTGTATTGTGATGCAGAGTTACAGAAAAGTAGGTGTATCAAATGTTCAGGGCCAATGGCGGGTATATCAAAATTTATTCAGAAGTCCGTATGGACTTATATATAGTGTAGTTTTTTTGACTATTATAAACAAGCTATTTTCTTGGCGCCGTAATATGCGCATCGCTACCATAAAATGGCAGTACAATTTGATCGTTCTCGCCGTTCTCTAGCCTTGACAAAACAGATTCTTGCCAGTCATCACCCCTACCGCCAACAATTGGAATCGCTTGACTATCGGCAATTGTATTCATGACCGTCAGACCGATACGTAGCCCCGTAAAACTACCCGGACCCTCAAAAACACCAATAGCACTAATATCCCGCCAAGTTTTATCGTGCTTTTTAAGATTAGTCTCAATATAGTCAAGCAAACCTTTGGCGAGCGTCCGCGCGGCTTCCCACTGGTCATCAAAGCGATTATCGCCATCAACCATAGTTAATTTGCAGATTGGCGTGCTAGTATCTAATAATAAAATCATAATTCTCCTTCTATAGCGGCACTAATCGGCCCATTTGATACGACCGTCAACTGACGAATCGATTCGGTTGGTGAATCAATTTGGATAGTCAAGCGATCAGACGGCAAAACACCTTCAACAACGCCGCCCCATTCAATAATGATAATTGTCGAGGCATCACTAACGGCCTCATTTAACTCATCGGCCATAATGCCGGCACTCTGCAAGCGATAAAAATCATAATGTGCCAAGACTAAATTATCTCGCGCCAGGTAAACTCGACTAATCGTAAAGCTTGGACTCTGGACATCTTCATCGACACCCAGACCGACAGCAATGCCTTTTGTTAAGGTTGTTTTTCCGGCACCGACATCACCTACTAATTCGATAACTTCACCGCCCTTAAGCAAGGTGCCCAGTTGCGCCCCAAAAGCCTTCATCTCGTTTTCGGTTTTTACCTCTATGATCATTAATAATCATTATAGCATCTGGCGCTTTTTTAACCTGTCAATTACAATGGAGCGTAAGCATTATGCGTATTTCTGATGCAATTATCGAAAAGTTGCTCGCCCGCAGCGGTGCGGCTACACCAGAGCAAATTAAGGCCCTTAAAGAAGAGGCTGAACGTTCGAGGCGCCCTATGCAAGATTTGGCGATCGAAAAGGAAATCGTCAACGAGACGACCCTAATTCAGGCCTTTGCCGACTATGCGCAAATCCCCTACATCGAACTTGATCCTCACAGTATTCCGTCCGATGTCCTAAATCGCATTCCCGAACGCATCGCTCGCCAATACAATGCTGTTTTGTTTAAGGTTGGTGACGATGGCGTCGCCCAACTTGCCATGGAAGACCCAGACGACATCCAGGCGGTCAACTTTATTCAAAAAGAGATTGGTTCGAACACCCGTATCTATATCGCCACCAGCGAAAATATCCTGGCTGCCCTTGAAAATTACCGTGGTGATGTTAACCAGGAGCTTAACGAAGTTATTGACGTCCAGCGCGAGGATGCCCTAGCTGAACAAACCGTTAACGAGCAGGACATTGCCGAAGATTCGCCAATCGCCCAGACCGTCAACCTGTTGCTTGAATATGCTATTCGTAGCCACGCTAGCGATATTCATATTGAACCTCGTGAGGAGTACGTTCAGGTGCGCTACCGAATCGATGGTGTTCTAAAAGAGGTTAACCGCCTACCAAAAAGCGTGCTAGGCGCCCTAATTAGCCGCATCAAGATTATGAGTAACCTAAAAATCGATGAACGCCGCGTTCCGCAGGACGGCCGCTTCAAGATTAAAATCGCCGGTCGCCAGTACGCCCTGCGTGTTAGCTCACTACCAGTGGCCGATGGCGAAAAAATCGCCATGCGTATTTTGGATGAATCCGACCAAGCCGTTACCCTAGAGTCACTTGGCTATTGGGGCAAGTCGCTTGAAGTTATGAAGTTAGCCCTGACCGAACCAAACGGTATGGTGCTAGTTACCGGGCCGACCGGTAGCGGTAAGTCAACCAGTTTGTTTAGTGTGTTGTCGATTTTAAATACACCGAGCGTTAACATCTCGACAATTGAAGACCCGGTTGAGTATCGCATCCCCGGCGTCAACCAAACTCAGACCAATGAAAAAGCTGGCATGACTTTTGCCAACGGCCTACGCGCCCTACTCCGCCAAGATCCGAACATTATTATGATCGGTGAGATCCGTGATGGCGAAACCGCCGATTTGGGCGTCCAGGCCGCCCTAACCGGACACCTTGTCTTTAGCACCTTGCACACCAATAATGCCGCTACCTGTCTGCCACGTCTACTTGATATGGGCATTGAGCCTTTTCTAATCGCCAGTACTGTCCGAGCTGTCGTTGGTCAGCGTCTTGTCCGTAAGTTGCATAAAGAGACTCGTCAAAGCTACGCGCCGACCGATGAAGAAAAACAGGCCGTCATGCGCATGTTTAACATCACTACACCTCAAGCCTTCAAGGTTATTCACGAACTTGAAAAACGCGCTCAGGCCGAGGGTATGGGTGCCGATTTACCGCTAAGCACTGATGAAAATGGCATTGTCAGTCTGTGGCGAGCAAGCGCCGATGATAATGACGACGATGCTCATAACGGCTACAAAGGCCGTACCGGTATCTATGAAGTGCTTGCTAATACTATTGGTGTACAAAAGCTAATCATGAGCAACGCTACCAGTAATCAGATTCAAGCCCAGGCAATTGCCGAGGGTATGATTTCGATGCAGACCGATGGCTTTATCAAGGCACTACGCGGTGAAACCACAATCGAAGAAGTCCTTAGGGTCAGTAAAGATTAGTAATGACAAATTTCCTATATGTAGCAACCGATAAATCAAACAAGCCAGTCACTGGCATGCTTGAACAGGCCGACCGCGGCAGTGCCATCGCCGCCCTTACTAAACAGGGGCTTCGACCCATTAGCCTCAAACAAGCATCAAGCGCTTCGGCTAGCGCTGGTTTTTCGCTATCCAAATTGTTTAACAACAATAAGGTCAAACCAGACCACCTAGTCATGATGACTCGTCAACTAAGCGCCATGGTTGGTGCAGGCGTGCCGCTCGTGCGATCGCTGACGTCTCTCGCCGATCACTCTGAAAGCCCACGCCTTAAGCAAATCTTAACCGGTGTAATTAAGGACGTCGAAGCTGGTGCAACCCTAGGCGACGCCCTGGCTAAATACCCGGATACATTTAACGATGTCTACGTCAACATGGTGCGAGCTGGTGAGACAGCCGGTATTTTGGATGAAATTTTAAAACGACTAGCCATGCAGCAAGAAAAAAGCACGACGATTCGCAAAAAAGTCAAAAGCGCCATGGCCTATCCAACCGTCCTACTTTCGATTACCGTTTTAGCCTTCTTTGGGCTGATGCTCTTTGTCATCCCCCAAATTGGAAAAATCGTGACAGATCTTGGCGGACCAGATGCTAAGCTACCTGGATTAACACTATTCATGCTTGGCGTGAGTCATATGTTTACTAGTTTTTGGTATATAATCTTCCCGGTCATTGGGGGCGCTGTTTACGCCGTCCTTCGCTACATCAAGACACCAAAAGGCAAAGAACGGTTTCATATTCTTATTTTGAAAGTTCCAGGTATTAGAGGCATCGTCAAAAAGGTTGCTATCGCCCATTTTGCTCGAACCTTCTCGGCACTGATGGGTGCTGGTGTGGCCGTGCTAGAATGTCTGCGAGTGACATCACGCTCGGTTGGCAACATGGTTTACGAAAAAGCCCTTATGGATGCAGCCACTGAAGTTAAAAACGGTAAGCCGTTATCGCTAGTTATTAGCCAAAATCCGCTCTTTCCGGCAATCGTAGCGCAAATGCTATCAGTTGGTGAGGAGACCGGACAAACCGATACAGTCCTAGTTAAGGTGGCCGACTTTTACGAGGAAGAGGTTGACGCCTCGATCGAAGGGCTTAGCTCTATTATTGAACCAGCCATGATTGTAATCATGGGCAGTATGGTTGGACTAATTGCCGCCAGTGTTATGATGCCGATTGCCGGTCTAGCGCAAAATATCAAGTAACCCTGTACTTATCTCAAACCACTCATGCTATAATTGGGCATAGTATCACTAGTGGGCATCATGGCAAAGTTATTTTATAAAGACAAACCGATTATCGGACTTGACATCAGTAGTACTGGAGTCAAAATTATGGCCGTCGACACCAAGCGATGGCTAGTACTTGGCTATGGCTCGGTTGACCTCGACCCTATCAAAATTAAGGAATCACTTGAGGGTGATAATACTTATTTAGCCGACAACATTAAGTCATTAGTCAGCCAAAAACTAGTTGGCAATTTGTCTAGCAACCACGTTGTTATTGGCGTGCCAACGGCGCGCAGTTTCTCGCGCACCTTCACCCTGCCGATCAGTGCCGAAAAAAACCTAAAAGACGCTGTTGACATTGAAGTTGACCAATATGTGCCCGTGCCCGCCGAAACGCTTTACATCGACTATGAGATAATCGAGCGCAGCAAAACCGATATCACCGTCCTTATGAGTGCGGTCTCGCGCGTGATTGTCGACAACTGTATCGCTGCCGCCGAAAGCGCCGGTCTACGCGTTGTTCTAATCGAGCCCGGTATTAGTGCAGTTGGCCGATTAATCACCATCACAGAAGACGGACACCTACCAACCGTCATTGTCGACATCGGTCCGGCTAGCACTGATATCGCCGTATTAAAAGACAGTTCGATTCGGGTCACCGGTGGTCTAGCTATTGGCGGTAACACCTTCACCCTTGATATAGCGAAAAAGTTAAATATTGCCGTTGAGAATGCCCACCAATTAAAAGTCCTCAACGGCTTAAGTGCCGGCCCACGCCAAGAAAAAATAAGTAGCGCACTTGAACCAAGTCTTGAGCGCATCGTTGTTGAAGTTCGAAAAGTCATCCGCTACTACAATGAACGCCTTAATGATAAACACAAGCTCGAGCAGCTACTTGTGGTCGGCGCCGGCAGCAACGTGCCCGGTATTGGCGAATACTTTACAAATGCTCTTGTTATGCCGGCTCGTGTTGCTAGTCCTTGGCAAAAACTTGATTTTGGTAAGCTACCCGAACCAGCAAAACAATTTCGCTCAAGGTACATCACCGTTGCTGGCCTAGCCAGCGTCAAGCCAGGGAGCATCTGGAAGTGATTAATTTATTGCCCGATAGCACCAAACGCGAAATACGTGCTGCTCGAACTAACGTTGTTTTGAGGCGATATGTGATCGTCCTGGCGGCCGCGATGATATTCCTAGCAACTGTCGGCTACGGTGTCTATGTCGTCCTTATGGATACGCAAACAAGTGCCGAAAACACCCTTAAAGACAATCAGGCTAAAGCATCGTCATATCTAACCTCGAAGAACCAAGTAGCCTCTTTTCAAGCAAGTCTGGCAACCGCTAAGGCAACTCTTGATAAAGAAGTTCGTTACTCAAAAGTCATTACTGGTATTGCCGCTCTTATGCCAACTGGCGCTGTCCTTGATAGCCTAAACTTAAGCACCACCAGTTTCGGTACGCCAACGACACTAACTGTATACGCTAAAACGACCACTGCCGCCCTGGCCGTCAAGGATAATTTTCAATCGTCCCCACTCTTCTCGAATGTCGCTTTTGTATCACTGTCGAGCGCCAGCCAGCAATCTAAGGATTACCCAATCACAGCAACGCTCAGCGTGACTATCAACCGAGGAGCTGCCCAGTGAAAAAATCAGGCATGACAGCAAAAGCTCTCAGAGGAATTTTGATATTCGCAATTTTTGTCATGATTGGCGCATCGGCTACTGGCATTTATTTTGCACAAAAGTGGCTACTTGGCCTAGCCGGTACGATCAGCCAGACAGTTGCCGATTCAAACTCAAGTGGCAATAACAGTCAAGCTGCGGCTCAATTGCAAGCCGAGCTAGCCGCTCAACAAAGTGTCATCGAAAAAACCAGCCTGATTTCCGTTTCGCGACAAAATTATCAAAGTAAAGCAATTCAAGACCTCGACCAATACGCCTCTGATGCTGGTATTACTATTTCTAATTACAGTTTTTCGCAAGCAACGCCGGCAACTTCAACCACGACCACATCTGCCTCGACCGCAACAGGGGCGGTCAGTACCAATCCAGTAGTCACCGCAACGCTGACCAGTCCAGTATCATACGAAAAACTTCTAAAATTCATGAATTATGTCGAGAGTAACCTGCCTAAAATGCAAATTGCTAGCGTCAACCTCGGTAGAGCCGCAGGAAGCGGTAGCGATTCAGTCAGGATTGATCAATTAAGTATAGAGGTTTCGGTAAATTAAATAATCATATGAAAAAAGATCTTAGTCTAACTGCCATATTCAGCCCAATCGTAAACGTTTTTAAAAACTATAACTTAACGATATTTATTGTCGTACTAGTTGGTGGACTCGGAGTGGCTGTTCTGATGCTCAGTGGCGCCCTTCAAAAAGCTTCACAAACAGATGGCTACACGTCATCGACATCAACATCGACATCAACCTCCTTTGACCAAACAACTATTAATCGAGTAAATCAGCTACACACCAGTAGTGAAGCACCGTCAGACTACACGCCGCCATCAGGTCGCATCAATCCCTTTGCGGAATAATTGGAACTAGTTACTAAAAACACTTATACTTATATCATGCTATTACTTGGATCAAGACTCATCGGCGTTTCAATCATGGGATTACAGACCGGCACTAAACTGGCCCAAACCGCATTCCCAATTATTGATCCAGCCAATCTCAAGATTGTAGCCTATATAGTCGAGGGGCCGCTTCTTACCGAAAAACCTTCCGTAATTCGGATTGCCGAGGTGCGCGAGCTAAGCGATATCGGCATGATAATCGACAGTAGCGATGAATTTATCGGCATTGATGACGTTATTAATATTAATAAATTATATAATTTAGGCTTTAACCTAGTTGGTATGCCGGTCGTTGATGAGCTCAACCACAAACTTGGTAAGGTCGAGGATTATAGCCTTGAAGCCTCGAGCTTTGTGATTCAGCAGCTACATGTTAAGCGCGGCCTCGTAAAAAGCCTGACCGATACCAGTCTATTAATCCATCGCTCACAAATTGTTGAGATTAACGATCGTTGCATTATCGTCCGTACAACCGCCAAAAAACCCGAGCCTATCATGCAAAATGAGCACCGCGCCTTTGTTAACCCCTTCAAGCCACAATCAACTCAGCCAGAAAATAGCTTTATATCTTAGCGATTTATTCAAGTGCTGACTTAATATCATCATAATTAAAGCCTTGGCGCGCCAGATAAGCAATTAATTTTTGTTCATCGGGATATTTTGCGCGTCTTTTTTCAATAATTTTCCGTAGCTCAGCCTCGTCCGTACGATCACTGCCCGATAGTTCAGCTTGAATAATGGCATTATCGACGCCTTTTGCCATTAACTCGGCAACTAACTTTCGCCGGCTTACCCCCTTACGCACGAACCGGTTTTCAACCCAAAAACGTGCAAATTTTTGATCATCGATATAGCCTTTTCCGACCAAGCGATTAAAAACTCGATCAGTTATCTCTGGCGGCGCACCCGCTTTAAGCTCACCATTTTTTTGACGAGTCGGCCGGGTTTTGCGGTACAAATAATCCCTCACCTCGCGTGAACTATGCGGTCGCGACAAACAATACTCTAGGGCGCGGCCATAAAGCTTACCAAACTGACTCTCTTGCGCTAGGGTATTAAGTTCGGCCTCGTCATATGACTTACCGACCTTAATACCCAGCTCGACCACCTGAAACATATCCAAGCTAAATCGATATTTTCCATCAACTGATACGTTAACCCGATCTTTATTGCGGGTCTGAACACCGATCGCGGTAATGATCATAGTCGTAGACTAGGCGGCCTCTTCGGCAACCTTAGCACGAACTTTCGCTTCAATCTCGGCAAGAACTTCGGGGTTAGCCTTTAGATATTCTTTACTAGCCTCGCGGCCCTGTCCAATCTTGGCATCGTTATAGGCGAACCAGGCGCCAGATTTATCGACAATGTTATGAAGAACTGCTAGATCAAGAACGTCACCCGTTTTTGAAATACCCTCGTTGTACATAATATCGAATTCAGCAACTCTAAAAGGAGGTGCAATTTTATTCTTTACAACCTTTACTTTAGTACGACTTCCGATGATGTCCTCTCCAGCCTTAATCTGACCGGTGCGACGAATATCAAGACGAACCGAAGCGTAAAACTTTAAAGCATTACCGCCGGTCGTAGTTTCAGGGTTACCAAACATAACGCCAATCTTCATACGAATCTGGTTGATAAAGATGACGGTTGTGCGACTTTTACTGATAATACCAGTCAGCTTGCGCAAGGCCTGGCTCATTAGACGCGCCTGAAGACCCATGTGGCTATCGCCCATATCACCATCAATCTCGGCTTGTGGCACAAGTGCGGCTACCGAGTCGACAACAACCAGGTCAACGGCATTTGATCGAACCAGTGTTTCGGCAATCTCAAGCGCCTGTTCGCCGTTATCTGGTTGTGAGACTAGTAAATTGTCGGTGTCAACACCCAGGCGACGGGCATATGATGGATCAAGTGCATGCTCGGCATCAATAAAGGCAGCCGTACCGCCGTGCTTTTGAACTTCTGCAATGGCATGAAGTGCCAAAGTGGTTTTACCAGATGATTCTGGTCCGTAAATCTCCAATATACGACCTTTTGGATAGCCGCCGCCAAGTGCGAGGTCAAGCGACAACGAGCCACTGCTAAATAGCTCAACGTCAACCGTAGTAGTGTCGCCGAGTCGACGGATTGCGCCGTCGCCAAATTGCTTATTAATTTGCTCTTGAGCTAAGCCAAGCGCCTTAAGTTTACCTTCGCTAGCGGTGGGTTTTTCGGATAGTGGATCTTTGGTGGTCTTTTTCGCTGCCATATGTTCCCTCTCGTTTATCTACCTTTTATTATACCGGCCGGCGCCACAATTTGCTATAATGTAAGCAATGATTAAACGCACCAGTGGATTTACAGTTATCGAGATTATTTTTGTGATTTTGATTCTTGGCGTTGCTAGCGTCCTATTCTTTGTTCAAAAAAATGATATCGCTGTTGCCGCGCGCGACCAGCAACGCAAAACAGCCATCAATGCCATGTATTATGGCCTAGAAGAGGTTTTTTACAAAGCCAATCATTATTATCCAGAGACTATCGACGAGACCAATCTTCCGTCAGTTGATCCAACCCTATTTACTGATCCAAACGGAGTTAAACTGGGTACTGCTGGTAGTAATTATCGCTATGATGCCACCAATTGTAGTGACAACAAATGCCAAGCCTACACACTTCGCACAACTCTTGAAAATGAGGCTGATTACGTCAAAGACAGCATTAATAAGTAATCGCGACTAGTTGCTGGACTTATTCTTGCCGCGGCTATTTTTGCAAACTTCGATAGCATTATTGAGCATATCAATGCATTCCTTGGGATGCGAAGCGTAAGTAAAATTGTAAGACGTTGCATTGCCTTCAGTGCTAAGACGAATCGAACCGTAGTCAAAAAACTGCTGAAATATACCCTTTTGTTGAAAACGTGCATCTTCAATATTGTCCAGACTTACAATTTGCTCAACATGCGAGAATAAACTAACCTGGACGTCCTGAATAACATTTTCATTAGTCAAGTAAAACTTATTACTAGTGTAAACATAATAATTTATATAAGTACCAATACCGATTAAAACCGTAACTAACAGAACCGGCAGAGCAATCACCGAGGCTTGAGCCGCCTGACCAGTCAGACTAAAGCTGCGGACAAACAAATCATAATTATAAAGAATTGAAATCGCAAAAGCCATTAGAACAATTCCAACCGCAAATGGTAATAACAAACCAATTGGATGACGACGAATTGTCGTGATAACATATTCGTCATCTTGCAGATTTAGATTTGGATAATAGCGTTTTGAAGTATCGTGCTTCAGTTTAGTCTCTAGACTAATCTCGGTCTTACCGCTAGCTATTGGTGGTGCCAACTCAGTAGGCGCTAAAGCTGGCGGATGGGCGTATAACGGTCGACCGTCCGCGTCATAGGCCACTGGCTTGTCATATCGTTCGGTTGTCGAATCGTTATTCATATAAGGATATTATATCAATATTTAAGCAATCTCGCTGAGAGATTTGCCTAGATGAGCGTAACCCTTAGCGGTCACTCGTCGGCCGCGCGGTGTTCGTTCAATAAAACCAATCTGTAGCAGATATGGCTCATAGAAGTCCTCAATCGTAGTCGCTTCGTCACCGGTAAGGGCGGCAATCGTGTTGAGGCCTACTGGATTGCTGCCATAGTTGTCAATCATACTACCAAGCAAGTTACGGTCACCAGGATCCAGACCAACCTCATCCACCTCTAGTAGCGCCAAGGCCGCCTTGGTAATCGTCGTATCGATAATACCGTCACCATTGATATCAGCATAATCGCGAACACGCTTTAACAGTCGATTAGCAATACGAGGTGTCAAGCGCGCCCTAGTTGATAGCATTTGGGCGGCTTCGGGTTTAATATCGCAATTCAAAATTCGCGCGGCACGACTAATTATTTTAGAGATTTCATCTGGTGCATAAAACTCCAAGCGATGCATCAGGCCGAAACGATCACGAAGCGGTGCCGATAAGGCACCTGTTTTAGTTGTCGCCCCAATCACCGTAAACTTTGGCAAATCCAAACGCACACTACGCGCCGCTGGACCTTTTCCAATCATAATATCAAGCTTAAAATCTTCCATAGCACTATAAAGCACTTCCTCAACTGTTCGTCCAAGGCGGTGAATCTCGTCAATAAACAAAATATCACCATCATTCAGATTAGTTAAAATGCTCGCCAAATCACCAGCGCGCTCAATGGCAGGACCGGCCGTTATCCTAATATTGGCACCCATTTCATTGGCAATCACGCTCGCCATCGTGGTTTTACCCAGTCCAGGAGGGCCATAAAGCAAAATGTGATCAATCGGTTCACCGCGCTTTTTAGCAGCGTCAATCGCTAATTTCAGATTTTTCTTTAATCGATCCTGGCCAACATATTCAGAAAAACTATTGGGCCGTAGGCTGGATTCAATTTGGCGCTCATCAGCATCTTCAGCGTGCAGGCTCGTGTCAATAATTCGCTCAATCACCATTATATAGCCCCTCGAAGAGCTTGCGTAACACGGGCGGCCGTCGGCAAATCAATTGGTACCGATTCAAGGGCCCGGCTAGCATCAGCTAGGCTGTAACCAAGTGCAATCAGGGCTTCAAGCGCTTCATCGTTAATTGGCTGGTTGACAGTTGAGGCATTACGCGTAATTTGCACCGCCAACCCGACCTTATCCGACAAATCAACTACGACGCGCTCGGCGATACGCTTGCCGACACCGTTAGCTTTGGTAATGTACGCACTATCACTGTTAGCAATGGCATTGCGAACCTGTTCACTATCACCCAGTGACAAAATTGACAAGGCTGCCTTTGGGCCAACACCCTGAACGGTAATCAGAAGTTCAAACATTTTTTTAGCCGCCAGGCTGCTAAAGCCAAATAATTCTTGAGATTGTTCACGAATATGATGATAAGTGTGCAGCTTAATCTGCTCGCCCAATACCGAGGCATCAAAATCACCTGCGGCAACCTGCACTTCGTAACCGACGCCATTAACATCAACTATTACGCTACCACTAAATTTTTCGACAACCACGCCGTATACATGTGCAATCATATGTTCTATTATGTCACATTTTCTTGTTTAAGTTTGCAAAAAGTGACAAATACTTTTATATTATCAAAGCTATTTTTACTAGGAATCGATTGTTAATCGACTCATCAAAGAATGCGTGATCGCGGCCGCCAAGGCGTCGGCGCAGTCGTCGGGTTTTGGCACTTCGCTAAGGCCAAGTTGCAGTCGAACCATTTCTTGTACCTGTTTTTTGTCGGCCTTACCGTAACCAGTTAAAGTCTGCTTTATTTGCAATGGTGTATATTCGGCGATCGGCATCTTACCCTTTCGGCCAGCCAGCATCGCCACACCCCTGGCCTGTGCTACCGTCATTGCAGTCGTCACATTTTGGGCAAAAAATAGTTTTTCAATGGACATATGATCCGGCTTAGTCTCGGATATTATATCTGATAAGCTATCAAAGATATCCTCTAAGCGTTCATCATGTGGCGTATGCGCTGGCGTCGTAATTACACCAGCGTCAACCAGCTTCATCTTACCCTTGATAACCTCGATGACGCCAAAGCCAAGTATGCCCGTGCCTGGGTCAATCCCAATAATTCTCATAACACCAGTATAGGCTATTTTGACAAATGAATGAAAGATGCTAATCGTCGGCTTAGGCGGACAATCTCAACCCGCCACTCCCAGCCGCCGTATCCAAGCGCCAACAGCCCAATGCCACCAAAGGCCCACCAACCGACCATACCCGTCGCCGTGTCGGCAATCGGCTGAACCGCAAAACCAGCCGGCGGCATCGTTGCCACAACCTTACGACAACGATTAGTGTCTGGATTGCGCTCTTCACCCTCAGCGCATGGCGCCAACGTAGTTGTTGAAGCGCCTAAGACCGACCGACAGCGGTTTGTTATCGGGTTACGCTCCTCACCTTCACTGCATGGTACTAAGCTAGCCACATCTGAGACAATACTGCGACAGCGGTTAGTCTCTTCGCTACGATATTGGCCAGTCTTGCAAGGCGTCAAAACACTCGTCGAATCTGACACAATCAAACGACAACGATTCGTATCCGGACTTCGATATTGGTTAGGAGCACAGGGTTTCAAAATCGAGTCTACGACCACTGCTTCACTAATAGCTATGGGTACAGCATCGACAGCCTCAACCGACTTTGCTAAATTATCGGCACCTGGCGTAACCCGGTCGGTATATTGCCAAGTTGAATCAATTAGCGCCCACGACATTCCTGGCAACGGGTCAATATAAGGCTCGGTTGTATCAATAATAATATTATCCGATAGCAACAATTTTACCTGGCTTGACGAATTCACCAATGTAAAAGCATAGTCAGTATTTGAAAATGATTCAAACGCTCCCGGAGCGATCGTACTGCCTTCTGGAAAAGTCAGCGTCTTCTCATCATTCAGACCGATACCTAACCTGTAATCAGTTAAATCAACTTGTCGGTCATTCGGATTAAAAATTTCAATAAATTCGCTACCGGCGTCGTTACCGACTGGGTTCGGTAAAAGTTCAGTTATTTTTAGTGGTAATAAATCGTTAATACAGCTGCCATCATCTTTTAAAAGATAGTTCCTCGGCAACACCAACTGAACGCCGCCCAGGTTTGGGCAAATATCCAGGCTGATGCAGCCGCCTTGACCATCGGTTGCATAGCCGTCAGGCATCACCGTTTGAAGACCGTCAATATTATTACAGATATCGGGCGCCAAGCTGCAATCTTGGCTCACGTCCGATAGATAGCCGACAGGTACGACATCCTGCAGACCAATCATATTCCGACACAAATCCAAAGATGTATCAAAAAAATCGGCCGCGTTATTGTTGGTATCAACTAGGACATCGCGGTCGACGTCAAATTTGCGCTCGATTATGCCAGAATCACCCATTATTGCCGGTACACCCTCTGGGTTAACCGCCAAACTACCCCAACCAACTCGATCAACTTCATTGCCTAGATTATCGACCAGCCTAACATGTCCCGCATCGTTACTTAACATTGACGAAAAGACCGCCAAAAAATCTTCAGTATATGATGGCGTGAATGATTTTGAAACAATACGAGCATAGGATTGACCACCCAATGCCACTTCTGTATTGGTCGTATCAGGTACAAAACAAGCCAGCTTGCGCCAATCTGACCCTGGCGGCGTTAAGTAATCTTTGCTAGCATAAAACAAACACCAGTTAGTGATGTCAACCACGTTAGAGCCGTTGTTATAGATCTCGACGACTTCATTAGTCGCGCTTATCGAGTCCTTAACCTGAACTTGGCTAATTACGACATTTTGCGTAATTACATCTATTGCTGATGTATTTTGAACACAAAAACCAATAAGAATAATGAGAGTTACTGCAAGTATTGCTGCCTCAATACGCTTACGCATACTAAAAGCATATATAAATTCTCAGCAAAACACAAGTTTAATTTTTATTAAATATCAGCTGTAATATCAGCGTTAGTATGAACGTCAACAACGTCATCCAAATCTTCTAAGGCGTCCATAATCTTCATAACTTTCTGGGCGGTTTCGACATCATCAATGACAACATTCGCATTCGGCACGTATTGTAGCGACGCTTCCTCAACAGTTAGGCCAGCATCTTTGATAGCCTGGCGAACCTTGGCTAATTCTTTTTGGTCAGTATAAACCGTAATCGCGCCATCCTCCTCAACAGCGTCTTCGGCGCCTGCATCTAAAATCGCTAGAAGTGCATCTTCACCAGTGGCAGCAACACGGATCACACCCTTACGGCTAAATTGGAACATCACGCTGCCGCTATCGGCGACACGTCCACCGTTTTTAGTTAACGCCGAACGGACTTCTGGAAAAGTTCGGTTTTTGTTGTCGGTCGCAGTTTCGATAATAATACCAACGCCTCCCGGGCCCATGCCTTCATAAGTTGCCTCTTCCAAAACCGCCGCATTCTTGTCAGCTACGCGATCGATGGCACGCTGAATATTAGCAGCTGGCATATTAGCCTGCTTGGCGGTTTCGATAGCCATCGCTAGGGCTGAATTCATCGTTGGGTCAATGCCGCTTCGGGCCGCGATTGCGATTTGATTACCAATGCGCGTAAAGATGGCGCCACGCTTGGCGTCTTTGGCGCCTTTTTCTCGTTTAATTGTTGACCATTTGCTATGTCCAGACATAAAAAATCTCCGCTCGATATCTAATTAAGACCTATTATAACAGATTACTCGATAATATTAGCCTCTGCCAAGTTGTAATGAGTCGCGCGCCACAAATATAGACACAGCCCAATAATCAGGCCGTAACAAATTGCCTCGACCAAACCAGATACTTGCAGTACAGTCGTCGCCCACGTTAATTTTGAAAGTTCCATCGCCACCCAAATCATATAATTTAATAATGTCGTAGCCGGCCAGCCAAAAATAATCGCTACGCCTGGCACAGCCAAAGCTCCAACACCAGCAATAAATGTCAGCAACATCGCCAGCGGCACAAATGGTAAAATTAGCAAATTAGCAATCAACGACACATTCGATATTTGTCCAAAAGCAGTGATTAAAATCGGCGCCGTCAGCAATGTCGCCGATATTGTCTCACCTAAAATCTGCCTAATGATACCCGGTTTAGCCTCGCCAAAAAAGTAACGTTGCAATAACGGCGCCAAAATCATCACTCCCGCAAACGCGGCAAATGACAATTGCCAGCCCAGATCACCCCACAAATAACTAGGGTTAACCAAGACGGTAATTGCCGCCGCCATCGGCAATAGCACCAAGGGATGAAATTTACGCCCATAATACCAAGCTGCCAGACTAAGTGACGCCACTAATGCCGCCCGGGTCATACTTGGACTAAGACCGGTGATTGACACGAATCCAAAAATCATCAAAGCCGATGACAAAGCTGCCAGATATTTAGATAACTTCTCAAATAAGCGCCGCGCTAACCGTACTAGAATCGTTAAATTATAGCCACTCGCTACCACAATGTGTGTTAGACCAGCTATCTTCAACGCCTCAATTAAATCAGCCGGCAAGGCGCGCTTTTGACCAACCAAGTAGCCATTCCCCAAGCTAGCCGCCGGGTCAGGTATTGCAAGGTGGATGCCACTTGAAAACCAATCACGTAATCGTAGCGCCCAGTCGCCCGGAGTCGGCCGTACAATCTTGACCAGTTTTGCCCGGTAAATCGAACCGGCAAAGCTACCGAAGCCATTACCGACTTTACCGGATACTGTCACGCTGTCGCTGCGTTTTATATCCGCCACGCTATCACTAATCGTCACCCAGAGGCTCCCCTTTAATGTACGGTCCTTAACAATCAAATCATTGAGTCGAAGCGCAAGTTGCCCGTTGGCCGAGCTATCAACATCATCTGTAACACTGCCGGATATAGTCACCGAATAGCCCATTAGTGATTTCATATCAGCTAGCTCGTTGTTATGCACCGAACCGCGCCAAATACCAACAATTGCTCCACCGACAACTAAAAGTGGCATCAAGTATAAATAACGCTTCCTCATTCCAACCACACTGATAGCTAGGCCAAGTAATAAAAAGACCAACGACCCAAATAACACGATTTGGAACGATCGAGCCGCAAATAGACCAATAATAATAGCACCGCAAAATATGGCAATTGACCAAGAGATATGCCATTGACGTCGCAGCGCCCACCAGTTCATAGGCACATTATAATTCGTTTTTTAAGTTTTTTCCAAGAAAAAAACCCATCTTGTGATGAGTGTATTTTCTTGGAGGGACCAGTGGGGCTTGGTCACCTCCGGCGACCCCGCAAGTTCACGATTGACGATTAATCGTCATCGGAACATTGCTCTCAGACTGCCACCGGCAGTCTTCGCCCGCTCCAACCTACGGGCGTCATGGCTACAAGCCGCATATAATTTCTCCATAGAAATAGACCCACGCAAGGTGAGTCTATTTCTATGGAGGGACCAGTGGGGCTTGAACCCACGACAGCCTGCTTAAAAGGCAGGTGCTCTAACCAGCTGAGCTATGGTCCCATAAATTGTTAAATATTGAACATACAGTCCACAGCTAAACCATTCATTATCTTGGTTAGAGCAGCCTATTGATATCTTATCGGCGCAAGCGCCTTGGCAGCTGAGCTATGGTCCCATCAGTTGTTAAACAACTCTAAAAAATGTACCACTAATAGAGGTGGTTTGTCAATGTCTGGACTTCTTTTCGGCCAAATGCGCTGGCTTTGTGAAAAATAGGTCTACAACCGCAAATATCATACCAAAACCAATAATCGTATCTTTGTTTTGAACCAACAAAGTGTAGGTATTCGCGCCAAATCCCTGTAATGTCAGGGCGTAGCCCAGGGGCTGGACCAAAAACGCCATGGCAAGTAGCGTAAACATCAACGACCCAATCACCCGACCAGCAATATTTTTGTAGGTATAACCATGAAATAGCAACAATATTGACGGCAATAAGACCAAGACGGATAAAGTTGCGGCCGTGACTAGTGGGCTTGACGGCAGGCCAGAGGCTCCAACCACAAAACTGGCATCATTACCCCATAAACTACTGAGTATTGAGCCAGCAGCAAGTGCTAGACCAAGCAAACCAAAGCGACGGCGGCTCACAAATGACACAGCAAATAATACCAGGGCAATGGCCGCTAAAATTACGACAACACTCATTATTTTATCTCCGTGCCGCTAATTTCGAACACGGCTGTACTGTCGGCCTTGATATTCAAATTATCAACCGATCCAGCCGCAACTTCAATGACGTAACGAGCCGCCGTGCTTGGAGAGAATACCGTCTGACTACTAATATCAGGTGAAGCATCAGTAACGATATAAACAACTTTTTTGTCTTGGTTAAGCCATATAATATCAACCGACGCCTTAGTACCGATTACAGATACCGGCCATTTACTATCGCTTGGATAAGCATAAATTAAAGCCTGGTCGACGGCGAGCGTTGTATCACCCAACCCCTTATCTCGCTGCGACGGAGTCGTTGCTAACTTGGCCGTAAAGACACCATCGCCAATGTTAAGAGTTGTCCTGGATTGGATAGTCGACGAGATAATAATGATGGCCGTAGCTATAACCAATGCAACGACAGCGATTATAATTACCGCTACACCAACACCGCTAGCGCGCTTCACTTGGGAGCCCTCATATATGCCATAATCATCATTATAGCAGGAATATTCTAAGCGCCGACTTTGTCTTTTTTGTTGCGCCTTTTGGCGTTAAGTTCGACGTATTCAATAATTGCGCCAGCCACATCGCGGCCAGTAACTTTTTCGATACCAAAGCCTGGGCTAGCATTAACTTCCAAGATAAGCGGACCACGCTCACTGCGCATCATATCAACACCAGCAATATTAAGTCCCATTGCCTTCGCGGCCTTCACCGCCATTTTGCGCTCTTCATCGGTCAGCTTAATTGACGTGCCTTCACCACCCTTATGTAGGTTGGAGCGAAAGTCATCATCAAGGCTTTGACGCTTCATACTCGCAACGACACGACTACCGACAACAAAGGCACGAATATCCGTACCAGCCGATTCCTTCACAAATTCCTGTAATAAAATGTTCGTACCGTCATCATTGGTTAAATAAAACGCCTGCAAAACTGATTTAGCGGCTTTTTTCGTCTCGGCTAAGACTACGCCGTTACCATGAGTACCACGGGCCAGCTTAATAATTACCGGCATACCACCAAGTTGTTCAAGTAAGTTATCAATATCTGTCGTATTACGAGACACAACCGTTTTTGGAATACCAATTCCATATTTAGCAAGAAGTTGCATGCTGCGCAGTTTATCGCGGGAACGCGCAATCGCAATCGAACTTGAAACCGTATATAGGCCCTGCATCTCCATTTGGCGGACAATTGCCGTGCCGTACTTGGTCATATGGCTAGCGATACGCGGAATAATGGCGTCAAAATAACCTAAATCTTCACCCTTATAGCTAACCGTTGGATGATTTTGCTCAATCGACGCATAACAATCACGATATTTGACTATCGTTACTTCATGGCCGCGCTTGATAGCCTCTTCCTTAAGTCGTTTCGTGGAGTAGTTACCTGGACCGTTGGATAAAATCGCTATTTTCATATTTTTCCTCCACCATCGTTATCTAATTCTTGATTAATGCGCACGTCAACAAGCATATTATGACCCCTCAGAAAACGCCTTCCTATTAATACTTCTCTTTGCATGTCTGATCGGTCAGTTAGGCTTATACGAATAGTATACTTCTTATGCTTAATAATTATATCCGTTTCGATAAGATATCTTTTAATTTGTTGGCCATTTGAACTGCGCACTTTGACGGTTTTAAAGTCTTCGAATTCAAAAACTTCGTCTTGACTTGATGTCTTAAACCGTAAGACTCTTTTGCCGTCAGATTGCCGGCGGACCGCTTTAATATCCGTGCAATGAACTGCACCTGAATATGCGCCGGTATCAATTTTGGCGATGATATTGTCCATCTTAAGACCCGGCAAACTAACGTACTCGAACGAGCCGACAGTTATAGTAGTAGCGCCATTCATATCTTTCATAGGTTAAAATACAATATCATAAAAAATTATTTTAGTCAATATTAAGCGCCTGGATTATGCAGCCATTTATCGATTACATCAACCAAAACCGGCACAATATCATACACCTTGCCATCACGGCACCCATAAAACATTTTTAAGACCGGTGCGGTATTAAATTCAATAAACCAGTAGTTGCCGTCGGCTTTGGGCTGAGTAAAATCTTTTAAAAACATATCGACCACCACAAACTTAGCACCTAACACCTTGGCCAATTGTTCGATTGGCGCGATGTACGACGGATCGACAGCCCCTAAAACATCATAGACCGAACAGCCATTTTTAATCATAGTCGCCCGGTTAAGTTCTAGGATTTCATCCTCCCCAAGTACTCTGCTACTGGTTAATAGTGACGGGTCAATAATATCACCAGTTAGCAGTGGATACGTCACGTGGGCCGTCTGCAGCTGCTGACGGTCAGCATTTTCGGCATCAATCAACTGTGCAATAGTTGAATGGCCGTTACCGACCACCCGTGGCGTACGACGTAAAATTGCCGCTCGCACTTTTCCATCAATTACCGTAAACCGAATTTCTTCACCTTCAACCTGCTCTTGAACGAGCACCCTAGGTGATATCGTACGGGCGTAGGCAATCGCCTTATTGAGCGCCGCTTGCGAATTAATATCAAGCGTCAGCCCGCGTGAAAGTGAGGCTTGTGCCGGTTTGACAATTAGACGGTTAAATCGCCCAAGTAGCTCATGCGCCTCACCTGGCGATAACTGGTCGTCCTTCGTGATGAGTCGAGTATAAGGCGTCGCCACTCCCATACTGCTGGCCAGTGCGTATGACTTCTCTTTATTGATCGAGACCGTCCGAATTTTTTTCGTATTAAAGGGGTACGATATGTGCGCTGCCAAAGCTTGCCAACTACGGCCAGCGGGGCTCGTAAAAGTTACCGACCGACTGTTTTTAATGCGGTCTTCGGTTACGCTATAACCTCTTTTTTCAAACTCTTTGCGCAATAGTTTGTACGATGCATAGGGGTCATTCTTAATATACATAATCTATAGCACTCCGATTATTATGGTTAATTTATAAGGTTCGCGTTTCAAGCAAAATGTGTTCGTGCTGCTTATTGGCCGGATTGGCCTTGCCCATCAAAACAAACATAAATTTCAAATCATCGCCGGCAATATTTTCAAGATGTTTCCATACATCCATAGCTCCATTATAGTACGAGAGGTCCTTAAACCAGGGCAACTCATCGGTTCCACGGAAGCTACGCATTACACCACCATAAGCGCCGTTTTTAGCTTTTGCAATCATCTCATCGGTCACATCAGCACCATCGGCCGCCAAGCTCAAAGCCGACAATCGCCACTTGATTTCAAATGTATCGCGAAAATCCTTTTCATCAAAATAAGCTAGGCCAGCAGTAACGTAATGGTCAATACCACTCTCGCGAAATTTACCTTTTAGCGCCTGCTCCATAACTACACCCAGACCCTCTTCAGCATCATAGTAATCATTTAGGCCAATCCGCAGCGGTAGTAGGTCAGTCTCGCTACCGATGATTGAGCGCATCATGTGTACGCCCAGTTCGTGGACAATTAGAGCCTTTAAGTCAGCAGCGTTCATGTCGGCTCGGTTCTCGGGAATGACAATCCGCTTTTCGGCCGTCTTGACGTTAATTGCCTTGGCGTTTTCGATATCAACGCGCCAACCTTGGGCCGACTCACCAAATTCTTGGTCAATAATATCAGTAAATATGGCAGCAACTTCGTTATTGGTGAAGGTAGCTTTTTCGGGAACATGTGAAAGCATATCGCCGTATAGCGTCTCGACAACCCCATGCATCCACTCTAGCGTCTGGCTCGATGGCTTAAATCGCTCGGGTTGAGCGCCATCTGACTGATGATCAAGCATATCAAATAGCTCACTCTTAAGGCGCTGGCCGGTTTCGCCAACTACCTTTTGATCAATTTTTTGTAGCTTTTCTTGCAGTAATGATTCGTAGGTAGTTTTATCTGGCTCACCGTAGAGTTCAATATTAAGCTGCATATATTCATTTTTTAAATGCGCTTTTTCATTTGGATTATCGGCATGTTTAAAGCCACGCGCTAGTTCTAGCATGCGGGTTTTTTTGAGATAACCATCAATAAACTCACCGTAAATGGCACTTTGTTTCGGGTCAAGATCAGGGTGGCTTAGCAGGCGCTCGCCGCTTGCCATAATGCTAGCCGATGACTTTTCAAAATCGATACTATCAAGGCGATCATACAGATGATTTGGGTTACGAATATTGGCCGCCATAAAGTCTGTTTTTTGCTGCGCCGCACTCGCCGCCTCGGGCACAAAATTAGTAACCAGTTTCGGCTCACTCTCAAGTATCTGATTAAATAAATTATCAATACTTTCAGTTTGATTTAGCTGTTCCATATGAGATACATATTAACATTTTTTTATCTAATTGTCAATCGGCTAGGCCGACTTTTGCATAATGTCCTGCTTGGCGCCAAAAAACAATTTATCGCTTTGTCCGACTTCACTGAAACCATATTTTTTATACAATTTCTTGGCAATCGTATTGCTAGAAATTACTAAAAGTTGAGTCGAGCGATTTGGACCAGCTATCTTAAGCGAAGTTTCAAATAGGCGCGATCCTATACCCTGCCTATGCCACCGTGGATCGACAAAAAGGCCTTTTAGCTCAACCAGGCGTTCATTCTCCAAACAGGCCATCGTATAACCTAAAATCCGACTACCAACCTCCGCCACAAACACAAACCAATTTGGATCATCGATTTTCTCGGCTGTTTTTTTAATAAATTCGCGGCGCCTTATATCTGACATGCGATATCGGTCGTTAAACGCATGAAGAAAATTAGCCGGAATTAGTTGATGGTAATAGCTTTGGGCATGGTCACGAATAGAGATGCTATACATAGCGCTAGCATCTAACTTCGTGGCAGGTCGAATGCTATACTGCATAACAATAATAATAGTCTCACAATTGACTTAAGTCACGAAAAATTATATCGCTTTTAGATTTTATTGAGCTGAGTTAGCAAATCTTTTTGCTTGCGACTAAGTTTTGTCGGAATATCAACAATCACGCTGACAATATGTGGACCGCGCTTATCACTGCGCATATGTGGAACACCGTGGCCAGACAACTTGAAGTCGGTGCCAGATTGGGTACCGGCCGGTACTTTCATACGGACATTCCCGTCAACCGTCTCAACCTCAATCTCGGTACCAAGAGCAGCTTCGACCATACCAATATGTTCTTCAGATAGGATAATGTCGCCTTCACGGGTGAAATGTTTGTGGGCCTTGACTCGAATATGAACGTAAAGATCACCCTTTTCACCGCCGCCGATGGCTTCGCCGTGGCCCTGCAAGCGAATCGTGGCACCATCGTCGATACCGGCCGGAACCTTCAAATTGATAGTACGTTTTTGGCGCTGTGTGCCCTTGCCGCGACAAACCGTACAGACTTTTTCCGGCACTTTGCCGCGTCCATGGCAAGTTTCACAAACAACATTTTGCTGTATCTGGCCAAACATCGTATTCATGACCCGACCAACTTGACCAGCGCCCTTACAGGTTGGACAAGTTTTCATATCGTAGCCAGGTTCGACAGTTGTGCCATGACAGTGGGGACATTCATCATCCAAATCAAGTTCAATCTTGTGCTCAACACCAAAAACCGCCTCTTCAAAGCTTAGTTGCAGGCTAATTTCGACATCACGACCGCGCTGCGGCGCCTGACGGCCGGCTGCGCCGCCACCAAAGAACTGGCCAAAAATATCGCCTAACCCACCATCACCAAAATCAAAGTGAACGTTTTGGCCACCAAAACCGCCAAAACCCTCAAACGGATTGCCAGATGCCCCACCACCTGAAGCGCCACCGACGCCGGCGTGGCCAAATTGATCGTAGCGTTGACGCTTTTGGCTATCTTTTAAGACCTCGTAAGCTTCAGTAACTTCCTTAAATTTAGACTCATCACCACCTTCCTTGTCGGGATGAAATTTAACAGCCGCCTTGCGATAGGCCTTCTTGATTTCATCGGCAGAAGCGTTTTTGCCGATACCTAAAATTTCATAATAATCGCGCTTTGTCATCTGTATCTATGATATAAAACTAGCACTCAATATGCAAGAGTGCTAGAGGCATTTATATAGCCGCCAGTTTGGCGGCTATATAAAATTGAAGTGAATTGTCATTGTCGGTTAGGCGACCGTTCGACGACCAGCACCTGAAACGGCGCGCCAAATCCAAAGTGCAATAACTGCACCAATGAGAGCGACAAGAAGACTCCAGAGATTGAATCCCGTGACGCCATCCACCCCAAAGAGACCAAGCACGAATCCACCTAGTAGGCCGCCTATAATACCTACTACGATGTTGCCCAGCAAGCCCTGCTGTGCATTATTTCCGGCAATGATTGAGGCAATCCAGCCGGCGATTCCGCCTAATATTATCCAACCGATGATTCCCATAATGTTCCTCCTCCTTTGGTTATATTGCACTTACAATTATACCGCGTTTAGGACTGGCTGAAAAGAAAAGGGACTACCTTTTGGCTGGTAGCCCCTTTAAAAATGTGCTAAAAATCACTACTTTTTGTCGTCAACGACTTCGCCTTCAACCGGCTCGTCACCCTTCTTTTCATCAGGGCTAGCGGTCTCTTCTTTCGCAGCTGACTCGTACATTTTAGCGCCGATTGGCATGATGGCATCGTTCAGGGCCTTCAGGGCTGACTCAAGCTCAGCCTTATCTTCGCTATCTTTATGCTTTTTAGCCTCTTCGACAGCATCAGCAATGGCTTTTTTATCGTCATCGCTAATTTTATCCTTATACTCATCAGGCATCTTCTCGGCTTGATAAATGGCACTTTCTAGGCCATTGCGAGCATCGATAGCTTCACGCTTCTTTTTGTCCTCTTCGGCGTGCGCCTCGGCATCCTTGGCGGCTTTTTCAATGTCATCCTTTGACAGATTACCGCTGTTTGAAATCGTAATACTTTGCTCTTTGCCGGTACCCTTGTCACGCGCTGTCACGTTTAAGATACCGTTAGCATCGATGTTAAAGGTCACTTCAATCTGAGGCACGCCACGAGGAGCTGGAGCGATCCCGTCAAGTGTAAAGCGCCCAAGTGACTTATTATCAGCAGCTAACTCACGCTCACCCTGGGTGACGTGAATTTCAACTTGCGGCTGGTTATCGGCAGCCGTACTGAAAGTTTCTGACTTTGAGGTTGGCACGGTTGTGTTGCGTTCGATTAATTTGGTCGAAACACCGCCCATCGTCTCGATACCAAGTGATAATGGCGTAACATCAAGCAGTAAAACGTCCTTGACGTCACCAGCCAACACACCACCCTGAATAGCGGCACCAATCGCCACAACCTCATCAGGGTTAACACCCTTTAGCGGGTCCTTACCAAAGATGGCCTTAACTTTTTCGACGACGATTGGCATACGGGTCATACCACCAACCAAAACAACTTCGTCGATTTCGTTTGCTTTCAAACCTGCATCTTTAAGGGCCTTTTCGACTGGGCCAGCTAGGCGGTCAATTAGGTCTTTGACCAGTTCTTCAAGTTTTGAACGAGTTAATTTGTACTCGAAGTGCTTTGGACCATCGGCATCAGCGGTCAAAAATGGCAAGTTAATTTCGGTCTCGTTAGTTGATGAAAGCTCTTTTTTAGCCTTCTCAGCCTCGTCCTTGAGACGTTGCATAGCGGCCTTATCGTTACGCAAATCAATACCTTCGTTGTCCTTAAAGACGTCTAGGAAGTGGTTGACGATACGGTTATCGAAGTCTTCGCCACCAAGGTGAGTGTCGCCGTTGGTTGATTTAACTTCAAAAACGCCGTCGCCAAGTTCCAAAACGGAAACGTCGAATGTACCACCACCAAGGTCAAAGACAACAATCTTTTCGTCTTTTTTGCTATCAAGTCCATAAGCTAGCGCAGCGGCAGTTGGCTCGTTAATAATACGCTTGACCTCAAGACCGGCAATCTTACCAGCATCTTTGGTGGCTTGGCGCTGAGAGTCGTTAAAGTAAGCCGGTACAGTAATAACTGCTTCAGTAACTTTTTCGCCCAAAAAGGCTTCGGCATCAGCCTTTAGCTTGGACAAGATCATAGCCGAAACTTCTTCTGGAGAGTAGTCGGCATCGCCCATTTTAACAGCCACGCCGTCGCCCTTTTTAACAATCTCGTACGGCATAATGTCGTGATCAGTCTGAACTTCTTTATCGTTATAGCTACGACCAATCAGACGCTTAACGCCATAAATTGTGTTACTAGCGTTAGTCACGCGCTGTCGTTGCGCCACTTGTCCAACCAAACGCTCACCTTTTTTGTTAATAGCAACCACACTTGGAGTTGTGCGATTACCTTCGGCATTGGCGATCACTTCTGGCTTGCCCGCTACCATGTAGGCAACGGCGCTGTTAGTGGTACCAAGGTCGATTCCAATAATTTTACCCATATATTGCTTCTCCTATTCGTCTAATAATTTCTACTTTGTCTTTATTAATTCTAGCACTCTACTGTATAGATTGCCAATGTCTATGATTATAAATAAATTAGCACTCTCATGTCAAGAGTGCTAATTTAGATTTTTACAATTAACTACTTACTTAAGATTTTTGATGTAAGCGTCAGCCCGACTGGCAATCTCGGCCGCTTCATCGGTCGAGATAACCCAAACTGGCTTACTGCCCCCAATCGCCAAGTTTACAGGCTCAGCTGGCTCAAATGTCTTCTCGTTTAGCTGTTTGTCATAGTTAAAGCCCAGGAAACCTAAACCATCAAGAATACGGCTACGGATAATCGCCGAGCGCTCACCGATTGTGGCAGTAAAGACAATGCTGTCAACACCGCCAAGGCTAGCTGCCATTTGAGCAATTGTCTGCCTAATACGGTGAACAAACAAAGTTAGCGCTAGTTTCGCGCGCTCATCACCCTTCTCTTCACTGGCTAGTAGTTGGCGGATGTCATTTGAACTGCCACTTACACCAGATAAACCGCTCTTTTTATTGAGGTATTCTTCAAGCTCATCATCCGACAAGCCAAGTTCGCGCTTGACTGCCAGGGCGGCCGAGACATCGATGCTGCCCGTGCGAGTTGCCATCATCACACCTTCAAGCGGTGTGTAGCCCATACTGTTATCGATACTCTTACCATTAGCGACAGCTGTAATGCTACTACCACTGCCAAGGTGACAAATGATTGTTTTTGGTGACAGAATCTGCCGTTCGGTCATAATACGAGTCACCGAGCCAGCCGATACACCGTGATAGCCGAAGCGCAATATCTCGGCCTTTTCGGCTAGATCAACATCTAGCCCATAGTGTAATGCCCAGTCGGGTTTGGTGGAATGGAAGGCACTATCAGACACGGTAATAAGCGGAATACCGCTAAAGTACTCCTCTAGGTGCTTAATCTCGGCAAGCACAGTGGTAACGTGAAGAGGCGCCTTTTGCTGAACAGCTTCAAGCGCAGTCACGCTCTCGTTAGTGACAAGCTCATCCTTCATAAAACGGTTACTTGGAGCCACCACACGGATACCGATCCCCTTTAGGCTCTCGCCCTCGCTGATAATATGATATTCATCCAGCAGAGACAAAATGTATCGCGAGACATTGCTTAAATCGACGTCATTATAATCTTTTTTGTACTTTTCGCCGTTATAAGTAACCGCTCCAACAACCTTGTTGTCGACAAACTCGAAGTAGATGCTTGCGCGCTCCGCACCATCGGCATATAAGGCGTATTTACGGCTTGAACTGCCCGGGTTTACTACTAAAATCAATGATTCTGCTGCCATTCTTTATCCTCGGTAACTTAGTACCTATATCTTTAATATAAAATTTATTATTTGCAACTTTAACAATTCTGCCATCATTATACGCTATCATCGGTGCAATCTGGCTATGACCCAGATCATATCAGGCTACTTACGGGTGACTTTAACCATGGCGTGACGAATTGGACGGCCAGCTAATGTGTAGCCAGCCTGTAGCTCTTCGGCAATAACTTCGTGTTCACCATCGGCGTCTTCATCGAATTGAATGGCGTCGTGTAGGTCTGGATTGAAGACACTTCCAGGGGTGGCGTCAATACGCTTTACTTCAAGTGACTCGAGCGACTTTTCTAGATTTTTAACAAGTCCAGCAACACCTTTAACCCAAGCATTATCTTGAATATCGGCCGGAACATAAGCAATAGCCCGCTCGATATTATCAATAACCGGAAGGAGCTTTAAAATCGCGCCCGATCGGCCGGCATCTCGAGCAGCCGATTTATCAATTTCGGCGCGTTTGCGAAAGTTTTCAAAGTCGGCCCGTGTTCGTTGCAAATCTTGAGTAAGCTCGTCCAGCTTCGTCTCAAGTTCAAGTTCTTTTTTAGTCTTCTTCGCTTTTTCTGCCATACATTTCCCCTAAAGTATTTCTTCTAACATTGCTCCGGCATGACGCACTAAGCGCATGACTCGCGCATAACTTTGTCGCGTTGATCCCAAAACACCGATATAACTATTGTCGCTATAAGGGGAGCGGAAACGGCTAATAATTAAGCTGGCGCCACTGCCTCTACCGATGGGATTCTCGCTACCGATAAAGACATTAAGTGGTTCGTTTGGAGCCGCCTCGCGTAGCCATGGTTCAAGATTGTCTAACAGCCGAGCAACTGCCTGAGCATGGCCGCCTTCGGCAAACTCTGGTTGTGAAAATAGGTTACCGATACCGCTTAGATAAAGTTCATCGCCAATTGTCGCCAGTCCCAAGTTGTGGGTTAGCTCAACCAGGCTATCAACCGCACTACGAATGGCGCGGTCGGCCCGATGCGACTGATTATTAACCCGCGTTTCGATCGCTCTCGCACTGCGATCCATCAGCAATGGTTGTTGATTATTCAGAGCCGCCTCATTTAAGGTGTTAACGTAAAAGCGATAGCCGGCATCGGTTGGAATACGGCCAGCACTAGTGTGCGGCTGAGCAATAAAGCCCATCTCCTCAAGGCGCGCCATTTCGCTGCGGATAGTCGCACTCGACACTCCAAAAAGTTTAGCCAGCATAACACTGCCAATCGGCGCAGCAATCTCGGCATGTTGCTCGATAATGGCTGCTAGTATCTGAATTTGACGCTCCGTCATAAACTCATTTTAACGCAGTTTGGCACTCTTATCAAGTGAGTGCTAGAGGCTATCCTGAATCGACTGCAATAGATCACCGGCAATTTGACGAGCTTCAGCATCCTTGGCGCGTGAGCCACCGTTTTGAATGATATCACTTGCGACCTTGACCGCTCGGTCGATATCATCATTAATTATAAAGTGATAATAATTTGTTGATAGCGCATAGCTTAATTCATCAATCGCACTGGCACGACGCTTTGGCCAAACCGCCCCAAACTCAGCCTGGTCGGTATAGCGATTGGTAAGGCGCTGGCGCCAAACTTCAAAACTTGGTGGCAAAATAAATAATGCCGTTACAGACTGACTAAGTTTCTTGTACTTATCAAGCCCCTGCACGTCAACATCGGCAACTACAACTTTATTAAGTCGAGACAATCGGCGTAACTCATCAAGACTTGAGCCATTAACTTCATCATGCACCAAGCTAACTTCGACGTATTCTTGGTTATCAAGCATTGCTTGCGCCCGTGCGCGGTTAATAAAATAATAATCTAACCCGTCTTGTTCAGGAATGTTGTCGTTAAGTCGCGGCTGACGAGTGGTTGTCGTCACGATATCGACATAATCACCGCTTTTTAAAAGCTGGCTTTTGATAGTATCCTTACCAGCACCAGATATACCGACAAAGATCGCAATCCGCATTGATGATACCAGC
The DNA here is from genome assembly GCA_027451105.1 of bacterium. Classification (GTDB taxonomy): domain Bacteria; phylum Patescibacteriota; class Saccharimonadia; order Saccharimonadales; family Saccharimonadaceae; genus UBA1547. The sequence continues at coordinate 84,145 of DAIDKB010000044.1, read as the reverse complement.
TCGTGTGCCGCAGTCGAAGGCTGATAGGTGGCTATTCTTTGGCTAATGTCTTCCATTTAGTCATTGTATCAAATGATTGCAAAGCTTAAAGTGATATGCCGTTAAATGTGGTGATTAGTCACGTTTCAGCATAACCGTAAAAGCTTCGGATGGAATATCAACTTTACCAAAGCGCTTCATGCGCTTCTTACCCTTGGCTTGCTTAGCCAGGACCTTCTTTTTACGCGAGACATCGCCGCCATACAAACCAGTCGTGACGTCCTTACGGTAAGCCGACAAATCAGCTCGAGCAATAAATTTACCGCCAATCGCCGCCTGCAAAGAAACCTGAAAGTTTTGGCGTGGAATCACATCTTTTAATTTATCAACAATTTCACGACCAAGGCGCTGCGATTCGGTGCGGTGCGCCATCACACTCAGGGCGTCAATCATTTCACCAGCAACATAAAAGTCTACCCGAACTAAATCCTCGGACCGATAATCATCCAGCTCGTAATTAAAGGACCCGTAGCCACTGGTGACTGATTTTAGTTGGTCGTAAAAGTCAGTCAACAAATTGGCCAGAGGTGCCTCAAAACTAATTAACGCCTGCTCATCAATATAACTTAAACTATTTTGGCGGCCGCGTTTATTTACAATTAGTTGCATTACACCGCCGATATAGGATTTTGGCACCACAATCTCACCCTTAATCCAGGGTTCACGAATCTCACGAACTCGGCTGACGTCTGGTAGTTCACTGGCACTTTTAATGTCCAAATCATCACCAGATGTTAGTGCCACATGATAGTCGGTTGACGGGTTGGTGACTACTAAATCAAGGTTGTACTCACGCTCCAGACGTTCGCGCACAATATCCATGTGAAGTAACCCTAAAAAGCCAATGCGAACACCAAAACCAAGCACGGGTGAGTTTTCGGGTTCAAATTGCAGGGCCGAATCACTAAGGCTTAACCGTTCAACGGCATCTTTTAAATCTTGGTAATCGTCGTTACTGACCGGAAAAAAGCCGGCATAAACAAATGGTTTAACGAGTTTATAGCCGGGCAGCTGTGCGTCATTATGCGAGCGCCTAGTTGTAACGGTGTCGCCAACGCGGGCGTCCCTGGTGGTACGCAGGTTGGTAACAATATAGCCAATCTCACCGGTGGTCAGTTCAGCTCCAGGCGTCATGACAGGATTAAGCGACCCAACTTCCAGCGCAATACCATTGGCGCCAGTCGCCATCATCTCGATAACGTCGGCTTTTTTAATTGAACCATCGACGACACGCACATACAAAATGACTCCACGATAATCGTCATAGTAACTATCAAATATCAAAGCACGGGTCGTCGCCATGGCGTCACCGCGCGGTGACGCGATATTTTCGACCACTGCATCCAGCACCTGTTCGACCCCCTGGCCAGTTTTGGCGCTAATCATCAAAATATCTTCTTCTTTACAGCCCAATAAATTAATAACTTCAGCACTAACACGCGGTACATCAGCTGCCGGTAGGTCAATCTTATTTAAGACCGGGATAATTGTTAAGTTAGCTGCTATAGCCAGATAAACATTCGCTAGGGTCTGAGCTTGAATACCCTGGCTGGCATCAACTACCAAAATCGCACCCTCGCAGGCCTGCAAGCTACGGCTAACTTCATAGCTAAAGTCAACATGCCCCGGCGTATCAATCAGGTTTAGATCGTAGCCCTTGTACTTCATCCGAACTGGCGCCAGCTTAATCGTAATCCCTTTTTCACGTTCCAAATCCATGCTATCCAGTAGCTGCGATTTCATGTCGCGTTTTTGGACCGTACCAGTCAGCTCTAACATACGGTCGGCCAAAGTTGACTTGCCATGATCAATATGGGCAATAATACAAAAATTACGAATATGGTCTTGGTTCATAGTTTAGCGAATCCGATAAAATAGAATTTTTTGGACCCTTGATAAAATCGGCACAACCTCTTCTAGCTTAAACATATAACTAAATAGGAGGTAAGACGAGACACTGCCAATCACAATAACGACGAATTTCGGAAAGCTCGATAAGAAGCTTTGGTCATTAATGCTAAGTGGTAATATTTGAACCAAAATATATGTCACAGCAGCCATAAAACCAGTTGCGCTTGCCATACGGGTTAAGGCATTAACAAAATTCTTATCGAACAGGCCGCGGATACGGCGCGACATCATAACAAATAAAATCGACACTTCAACGCACGAGACAATCGCTGTCGCCCAAGCTAGTCCATAGACCCCCAGACCCAGCACCATCGTGAACCAAACCGCCAATATGATATTAAGGCCAATCGCGATAAACGAGATATAAAGCGGTGTCTTGGTATCCTGCTGGGCATAAAAACTACGTGCCGAAATATGGTAGATTGACCTAAATAGAATCGCAATCGCCAGAATTCCCAAGATACCGGCCATAACACTATCACCACCATTGTTAATAAAGCTCACCAGATAACCACGGCCAAAGTAAGCGATGACCGTCACCGGCAATGCAATCCAAATAATCACACGTAGAACAACCTGCAGCTCGTTTTTGAACAGATCAGGGCGATTCTCGCCTAGCCGTTCAGCCATTTTTGGAAAGGCCGCCGTACTGATGGCGACGCCAATTAGGTTAATCGGTACATATGACAACGCCGAAGCCTGTTGGTAAGCACGCACGCTACCCGACATCATCCGCGATGCCAGGTTAGTTTCGACAATACTATTGACGTAATCGATGCCCTGATCAAGCGAGCGCGCCGGTAGTAGCGATAGCACGCGACGGAAGCCTTTGTTCTTCCAATAAATCTTAAATCGGTAGTCAAAGCCCATGCCGAACAAACCGATACTACTGACTAACAGTTGCAAAATCGAACCCAATACCACACCTAAAGCGACACCCATAATACCACCATCAAAGACCTGCCAACCAAAGATGTTAATACCGCCCGTAAAGAACAGCATACCGATAATGATGCCAATGTTATAAATGGTTGGCGCCAGCGCAAAGAAAGTGAAGCGGCCGATTGCCTGCTGCATACTGGCAACAACTGTCGCAATCGCGAACAAGAATGGGTTAACTGCTATCACCCGCATCATACTAACAGCCAGCGCGCGACTTGACTCATCCAGACCCGGTCCAACAATATATTGCACCAACGGCTGTGCAAAAATAATTATCAGGATACTAGCAATCAAGGTCACGACTGCCATTAAGTTTAAGATGCTAGTCGAAAGCTCCCAAGCCGATTGCTTGTTGCCACTAGCTAAACGCTGGTTAAATACCGGTATAAATGTCACGCTCAGGGCACCCGATACCAAGATAAAGAACATGAAGTCTGGTACCGTAAAAGCAACCGTATAAGCATCAATACCAGCCGGATAGGTGTGGTAGTACATGCTGTTAAGTTGTCTATCGCGTATCAAACCTAGGACACTTGATATTAAGGTTGAACCGGCCAGTAAAGTAGCTGCCAGCTTGAGGGGCAGCTTACGATTGGCCCTTTTTACGGTACTTTTTGGTTTTGCCATGAAACAGCCTATGCCGCGCTAGTAAAGCTTGGCCTCCTTTGGCAGTTTTGCATCCTTTAGAACCTCGATAACTTGTTGCTCTTCAAGCGTTTCTTCTTTTAATAGTGCCTTGGCTAACTTATCTAGACTGGCGCGGTTTTGAGTCAAAACAACCTCAGCTCGGCGAGCCGCTTCCTTGACCAGTTCGGCAACCTCGATATCGATTTCTTTGGCGGTATCATCGCTGTATGGTCGTTCGTGTGTCATTTTGTCAAAGACGATGCCACCGTTATCATCATGGAAAACCTGGTCGCGTAATTTTGAGCCCATACCCTGTTCGATAACCATGTCGCGGGCAATTTCGGTCGCCTTGCGCAGGTCTGAACCAGCGCCGGTCGTAATGCGATCTTCGCCGTAGACTATCTTCTCGGCGATACGTCCACCAAGTGCCCGAGCTAGTACATCCTTAAACTCAATCACACTAGTATAGCTCTTGTCTTCTGGCGGCAAGAACCAAGTCACGCCACCGGTACCGCCGCGAGGAATAATCGTAACCTTGTGAACCGGGTCACTGTCAGGTAAAACGTGACCGACAATCGCATGTCCGGCTTCGTGATAAGCGGTAATTTCTTTTTCTTTGTCATTCATAACCTGGGCTTTGCGCTCCGGACCAATGGCAACTTTTTCAAAAGCTTCGGTCAAATCGGCATTGCTGATCTTTTTAGCATTGCGACGTGCGGCAACGATTGCCGCTTCGTTAGCCATGTTAGCCAAATCGGCACCGGATGAACCGGCTGTCTTGGCTGCTAGTTTATCAATGTTAACAGTTTCGTCAATTGGCTTGTTTTTAAAGTGAACCTTTAAAATAGCTTCACGGTCACGGCGCTCTGGCAACATAATGTTGGTGCGACGGTCGAAGCGGCCCGGTCGAAGCAGCGCTGGGTCAAGCACGTCAGCGCGGTTAGTGGCGGCTAGGACAATTACATTAGCACCAGTTTCAAAACCATCCATCTCAACCAAAATTTGGTTTAAGGTTTGCTCGCGCTCGTCATGGCCACCACCCATACCGCTACCACGCTTGCGACCGACGGCATCAATCTCATCGATAAAGATAATTGATGGCGCATTCTTTTTAGCCTTAGCAAACAAGTCGCGCACACGTGAGGCGCCAACACCGACAAACATTTCGACAAACTCTGATCCTGAAATCGAGAAGAATGGCACATTGGCCTCACCAGCAACAGCGCGAGCCAATAAAGTTTTACCAGTACCTGGGTTACCGACTAGCAAAACGCCAGTTGGGATTTTAGCCCCCAAGGCTTCATACTTTTTAGGGTGACGCAAGAAGTCAACGACCTCTTCTAGGTCTTGCTTGGCTGAATCATTACCAGCAATGTCATTAAAGGTGACTTTCTCTTTATCAATACCGTAAAGCTTGGCCTTTGATTTACCAAAGCCCATTGCCTGGTTGTTCTGGCCCTGCGCTTGACGCATCATAAACATAAAGAAGCCGGCAATTAGAACAACCGGTATGATGATAATAGCCAGATTCCACAAGGTGTCACCGGTCTTAGACTGCGGCACAACTGTTACTTGAACACTGGCGGTTTTATTTAGACCCTGGTCTTGCAGGCTGACACCGGTCTCTTTGACCGACTTTTCGGTTGGGTTGTCGCTGCCTTTTGGCGTAACTTTAACATTGTCACCTTCAACTTCTAGCTTGGCGATTTGACCATTGTTGGCACTGTTGATAACATCCGAAATCGGAACACTCTTAAGATTGTCCTGAGGAGAAACTAGCGCGACAACAGCTAAAATGCCAAAAACAATAATTGCCCAAAACAAACCAAGGCGCACAAAATTGCCAGGCTTTTTATTCGAAACAGGTGATTTAATTGCCATAGAGAACTATCATTCCTTTCAGTATATGGTTGGGATATCTGCTACTCTTATTTTATCAGCTTAATAGTAAAATTACGAGAGGTGAAGCCAAACTCTACACCAGCGCCGGCTTCATAAATCGTACCGGGTTTGGCGGTTTTAATAGCGATTAGGGCTCGTTCCAGTTGCGGTCGTGTCAACCGTCGGTTAGTTAAAAACCTCAAACACTCTAACGCCGCCAAGTCGTCACCTTGTGTAAAAAAATAGCGACCATAATCTGGACCAGTGCCAACCAGTTGCGCAACCTCCTCATCAATCTGATGTTTTAACTCGACTTGCTGGGCGCGCAGGGCTAAAATCTGCCTCTTACTATCATCGTCAAGCGTCACCAAGCGCTGGCGTATTCGATTGCGCAAGTAGGTATCGCTCGCATTGGTACTATCCTCATGCCACTGCAGATTATGCTGCTTAGCATAGTCAATAATCTCGACCTTACTGATATCAATTAGGGGCCGAACGATATCTGAGTCCAGTATGGCTAGTCCGCGCCAACCGGTACCGCGCTTCAAGTTGATGGCAACCGTCTCAACCACATCGTCAGCATGATGTGCCGTTATAATTTTAGCGTTATGCTCTTTGGCTAGCGCTCGCAAAAAAGCATAACGCCGATTACGCGCCAGCTCTTCGCTCGCGCCGGACCCTAATTTTTCACACTTAGTTTCAAATGACAAATCGTATTTTTTAGCCAGCTCGGCCACAAATTTAGCGTCATCGTCCGAGTCAACCCGAATGCCATGATCAAAATGGGCGACAATAAATTTAAATTTATCAGACAAAAACTCGTCACTATTAACCAGCAAATCGAGCAAAACGACCGAATCAACCCCGCCACTAACTGCCGCGATATAATTACCTGGCGATAGCTGCTTTAGCCTAGCCGTTTTGAAACCCATACACCAAACCAGATGCCAAAGATTCCGCCAACAAAGCCCATAAACATACTCCAGCCACTAAAGATATCAGTTACACCAAACAAGAACGGCAAGTAACTGCCGGCAATACCAAAAACACCAGCCGAAAACGTAATAATCGTTTTATTCATACCCTTTATTATAACCCACCCGACGATTGTAATTTAAAGATGACGAATACTACCAAATGGTATTTTTTGCTTGACCAAATCATCAGTCGCCATCGTATCGGCCGAATGAACGGTGCGCTCGCCAAAGCGTCGATTAATATCATCGATGGCATCGGTTAGCTGATGTTCGCGAACAATGGCGTCGCCAAACAAGCTAAGTTGCGGGTCGTTATCATCGGACAGTTCATAGCAATGTACGCCAATTTCGCGAATACCGTCTGGCGCTCGACTAAACAATTGGTAAGCCAAGCTATAAATTGTACCGTCGCTATAAAATGGCAGTTGTGTTAGTTTGCTGGCATGCCAATAGCCGCGTTCAGCTGTCCTGACATAGACATACATCCCGCGAGCGACCTTGTTTTGATGCCGCAAGCGTGACCCAACCGACTCACACAGATTATGCAGCCGTTGGACGATTTGCGTCCGACTTAGCTCGCGGCTCTCCAGGACATATTGCCGACCGACTCGTTTCATATCAAAAACCCGATCGTCGACTTCCCAACCACGCAGGCGCTGATGCCACTGCTGGCCGACGATACCCTTAAAAACTATTTTCTCTAGCGTCATAACACTACTATCTAAAAATTGCAGTGGCGTATCGATACCAACTTTGTTGAGGCGAGCCTCGTTGTGGCTAGCGATTCCTGTCAAATCGGTTAGCCTTAACGTCGCCATAATCTGACGTAAATTAGTGTGGTCAATCACGTCCATACCGTCTGGCTTGTGCAGACCAGCGGCAGTTTTAGCCAAAAACCGATTTGGGCCGATGCCAACGTTACAGCGCATCGCGCAACCCACCTCATCGCGTAGTCGTTGTTTAATCTCAAGACCGATTTCGGTCAGCGGCCGATAATTCACCACGCCATGAAAATCAATGACACCCTCGTCGATACTCTTCATCACAAAATTCGGTGAGTAGTCGCTGAGTATTTTAGAGAGTTTTTTATAAACAAACCTGTATTTTTCTGGTTCGCTTTCCAGCGCAATCAGGCCTGGCACCAGCCGCTTGGCCTCAATCAAGCGCATGCCAACCTTGGCCCCCAGGGCCTTAGCCTCATAACTAGCCGTTACAATCGACGTCAAATCAGTGCGGCGATTAACTATGGCTACCGGCCGGCCTCGTAGCATCGGTCGAGCCTGTTGTTCGATGGTGGCAAAAGCCGAATTGAGATCAATGTGCATCACCAGTGGCGTCTCGGCATTATAATCACTGCGCATAGTGATCACCTTCGCGCGTTAGGTGCCAAGTCAGCCGCTCGCTATCAAACTCCAGCCGATAATCAGCCGACTGATCGGTTACGTCAAAGATATGGACCATCCGTTTACCTTGATTGCTGGGATAGCGCAGGCCAATTTCGCTAACAATTACCTCGCGCCCGTTGCGGCGTCTAAACTTGATTGGCCGACACGGGTTAAGACCGTCGCCATAAGCCGCAATTACCTCTACTCGTTCATTTAAAAAAGTTTCGTCATTCATCTCAAAAATCCTCTATTTAATAATTAGAGAAACGATTGTTTGATTGTTCGCCCGTTTTCTTGCCCGTTTCTAAAAGCAATAATCCGAAGACGATAAATGAATGACCGAATCGCGAGGGACGCTTAGCCTTGGCCAGTGAGTATCGCGTGGCATAAATTAATTATAGCACTCTGCAGATAATTTGGCCTCTGGAAAAGCCGACCACTCTTTGGTACAATCATCAAGGTAATATGGTAGCGTAGCTCAGTTGGTTAGAGCGTAGGACTCATAAGCCTAAGGTCACAGGTTCAATTCCTGTCGCTACTACCAAGTAAGATTTATGAGAACATCCGATTGGATGTTCTTTGTTATACTAATGCTATGCTAAACATAATATCGTTCGGAAAGTTTTTTGACAGCCAGAACGATCATGATTTAATTACTGGCTTCGAGTTGGTTGAGTCAAAAGAGCTTAATCTCCCGGGCGGTGACATGGCTTATCTACTGAAGAATAGTCTAACGGGCGACAACTACGTTATTGTCGATACATCTTTTGGCACAGACTGGGGTGTAGTAGACAATTGGGTCCAGAAAATTCTACAAAATAACGTGGAGCTAGAAGAGATACCTCCTAAAAATCCCGAGACGTACGCAGACTCCTGCTATTTATTTCGCGTAGTCTTCAAAAATAAGTAACTCTAATTAAGTTCTAGTCAGACCCACTTATGGCTACCAAAAATAGAGGAGGCTTTAGCTGATATTCCTGTCATTAATTCCTATTTCTTTAAATCAGCAAATACAACCAAGCGATTAGAATAACTGTCCTTTGACGTTACCCAAGTCCCCTCACACGTAATCAGGTTAAGGTGCGGCTTATTATCATTGGAAATAAACACATCCGCCGCGTCGGCCGCCGGATCATACAGACGAGTCTGGCGTACAATAAAGCTTGTTACCAGTCCTTTTGCGTCATAAACTGATATTGAATCGCCGACTTTTATATCATGTAAGTTATTAAAAACTGATCCATGGCCATTCTTCCAACCATAGTGACCAGCAATCACCGCATTACCGTCTTGGCCTGGTAGAGGCCCCGCTTGATACCAGGCAACCTGATCAGGATTTTCACCAATATCCATCGCCCCATCTTTCGTAAGTCCTACCGGGTTGATAATGGCGTCCACATTAATACTGGCAATCACCAAGCGCACAGGCGGACCAGCCCAACTGGTAGTTGCAGCCACAGGGGCATTTACAAGCTGAACACTTTTGGCGATTTGTGGGGTCTCGGTTAGATTGCGGTTCATCGGACCGATGACATAAAGAGCAATAAATGTTAGACACATTGAAACCAATGGTAGCCCCACTAATATAAATAATCGCCCAAGGGTTACTCGAGGCGATTGTTTATGACGTGAATGTCGCATGTTTATGACTAGATTAAATGTTTTTTACGAGCAACAACAGCCAGCCCAAAAATAGCGACAATAATTGACGTTGGCGCAATTAGCCAAAGCGGATTATTACGAGTAAACAAACCGGTGTTTGGCAGACTAGGTATATTATTGGTTGAATCATTACCAGCACATACGGATGCTGTAATCGTATCGTTGATAAGCGTGACTGAACCGTTACGAGCCAGTAGTCGACCATTAATGGTCGATCCGTTAGCAACCGAAATTGAGTTTAAGGCCAGCACACTACCGACAAACGTTGCCGTCGTATTAATACTAGCCGTATCAACTCGCCAAAAAACGTTACACGCCTGAGCACCGTTGATTAGACTCACCGTCGTGCCAGAACCAACCGTTAGCCCTGTACCGCTAAAACCGGCTTCAAATATAAAGACCGCTGAAGGGTTATTTTGTCCATCAAGTGTCAGCGCGCCTGCACCAGCAGTAATCCCTAGAGTTGTCGACGCCGAACTATAGACACCGGCTTTTAGAATAGTGCCGCCCAATTCCGTGGGTACAATCGTTACAGGGGCACGATTAGCCGCGTCGGTATACGCAGCTGTCAGGTTATTTTTTGCGGTAACAAGTAGCGGACCATTAGTAACTCGACAAGGCAAAGGTCCGGTAGCGTCAACTGAGTAGATAGTACCCGTGACTTGCGCACAAAGCAGACCTATGCCAGCACCCGTCGCAGGGCTTAGCCCTACGTCACCCTTGATGACCGATGTATTGCCAGCATCAGTTATATTAGGCGTCCCGGCAAGAATTGCAAATGGCGATGCAGCCCCTAGATTAACCGTCGACTGAACAGCTTGAGCGATAGGACCTATGCCTACTGTCAAGGTAATAGCAAAAACGCTAATAGCTAAAAATAAGCCACCAATTAATTTAGTATTACTGAGTTTTTTCATAGCTGCCCTCTGTTTACTGGTTAATGCCCTGAGTGAATCTGTGCATCAATTCCAACCAGAAAATGTATAGAAGGTTGAGTGATATGTTTAACGGGAGATACCGGTATTAAGATATACATTCTTAATGACCATTCTCATCCTTAACATGTACCTATCACAATACTATCAAGATAATGCTTAATAGGCAATCAATAGGCCAATTTTACATCTAGATACCGCAGTGGTTATTGTTTACCGAGAAAAGATAACTACACCAGTAAATAATTACGGCTTTAATTTGGCGATTGAGCTTCATGTTCGCTATCATATTTACATGACAACATGGGAATCGGGCCGCGAATCACGCCTTCTAGACGACATTATCGCCGGCCGCAAAACTATTGAAGGCCGACTTAATAAAGGTAAATTTGCCGATTATCGAATTGGCGACTTGATTTGGCTACGACGAGATTACCGGGATAAGGACGGCATCTTACATGACGGCGAGCCACACTTTTGCCAGGTTAAAATTATAGACATCAGGCACTACGCTAGTTTTTTAGATTTAACACGCGCTGAAGATTTTAAAACCGTCATCCCCTACGCTGATACCGCCGAGCAAGCCGCCGACGAATACAACAAGTTTTACTCGCCCGAAGATCAAGCCAGCTATGGAGTGCTGGCTATTCAAATTGCACTCGCGCCCACAGATGAGTAGTCTGTCATTTTGACAAAGTGCTACTATATATTCATGGCTTCAATTAAAAAAATCAACAACTCCACCGGCCGCCGCTTAATTGTTTCACTAATTATTGGCATCATCACTACTAATTATTTAGAGACACTTCATATTGGCATTCCGTCAATCTTACTGGGCTGGGACGCGGCCGCGGTCGTCTTTGTCATTTGGGTATTATTTATTATCTGGCCAATGGATGATGACCGAACAGCCAAGTTTGCCCTGCGCGAAGATCCAAGCCGACCAATTGCCGACATTATTTTAATCATCGCTAGCCTGGCTAGCCTAGGTGCTGTTGGCGTGGCGCTATTTGTCGCCGGCCAAACCAGCGGGGCAGAGCGCATCACGCTAACTGGCCTGGGTATATTCAGTATTATCGCTTCTTGGACGCTAGTCCATACGATTTACGCCCTACGCTATGCAATGTTATATTACTCAAAAACCATTCCGGGCAGCATCGACTTTAAACATGATCACAAGCCAGCTTATTCAGACTTTCTGTATCTAGCATTTACAGTTGGCATGACTTTTCAGGTCGCCGACACCGACCTAATCGGCACAGCCTTTAGAAAAACCGTCCTCAAACATTCACTACTAGCGTATGTTTTTGGAACGGTTATTGTCGCAACAACTATCAACCTAATCGCAGGTTTGGGGCACTAGGCAGCTAGGGCTAAATCGTCTGAGTCATCGACTTCAGTCAAAGCAGCTTCACGACGAGCTATAAAACCTAACAGTTCGTCGGTGCTTCGTGGACGGTCCCAAGTAAGCTGCAAAATATCGCTCATTGTTACTGGCTCAATGTTCTCTTCGTCCGAAATTTCCATGTTATTTTTGCTTTCTTTTGGTTTTGTTGTCTAGTGATACTATTTAAGCATAAATGTTTAAAAAATGCAATAGCTTTTATGCTTATTCTTTGACGAATGTACTACGGTTATGCTATAAATTACTTAAGGAAACAAAAAATAAAAATATGGACATCCTAAGTTCGCTCGCAATTATCGCCCTCGCTGCCCTTATCCACGCCAGTTTTCAGCTGAGCGTGAGCGTTCTAACACTTTTAAGCGGCCACTCGATCGTTGCCAAGCATTCGCAGGCCAAGGTTTTGCGCCTGACCTCTAGTTTTGTCTTTGGCGTTGGTGTTATGACCGTGCTACTACTATCATTCCTATCGTTAATTTTTCTCGATGCCTTTAATGGCCAGACGCCAGACATCGCTTGGGCTATGGTCTGTGGGCTACTAGTCGGCGTCAGCCTAGCTGTTTGGCTGTTTTACTACCGTCGCCAAAGCGGCACTAGTTTGTGGATTCCTCGCCCAATTGCCAGCTATCTTAATGAGCGCACCAAAGCCACAACGCATAGCGCCGAGGCTTTCAGTCTAGGCCTAAGCAGCGTCATCAGCGAGTTAGTCTTTATCATTGCTCCACTAGCCGTTAGCGCCCTAGTACTGATACAGTTACCGGCCGTCTGGCAACTAGCCGGCATTGGTATATACACTGTTATATCAATGCTATCACTTGTCGTCATTTGGGTTTTGATTGGTGGCGGCCACAAGTTAAGCGCAATTCAAAAATGGCGTGAAAGCAACAAATACTTTATGCAATTTGCCGCCGGTGCTGGCCTGCTTATACTAGGCTTCTTTACCTACGTTACCGAAGTCATCGGTCGTTCGATAGGAGGATTATAGAGGTGGGACTCGCAGTAGATATCGTTAAGCACGACGGAAACAGGGACAGCGAGCAATTCTCGCGCGAGAAATTGCACAAAAGTATCGTCGCTGCCTGCCTGAGCGTGCGCACACCTGTCGGCCAAGCCGAAGCAATTGCTAGCGCTGTCGCCGCCAGTGTGATTGCCTGGCTAGAAGATAAGCCCGAGGTAACCAGCCAAGATTTACGCGTCGTGACATCAAAACACCTACATTCGCACCACCCTGACGCCGCCTATATGTATGAACAATATCGGATTACGATTTAAAGGAGAACCTGATGGCAACAAAAAACTCATTCGACTATGACCTAATTGTTATCGGCAGTGGCGCCGGTGGTAGTGCTGCGGCAACCATCGCGGCTCGCGCTGGCAAACGCGTTGCTATCGTTGAATCTGACACCTTTGGCGGCGACTCGCCCAACTGGAGCGATGTTCCAACCAAGGCCTTGCTGCACGCTGCTCATTTGTTTGATGAGGCCCGACATGGCGCCCGCTTTGGCCTGCGATCATCTACCCTTGGCTATAACTATCCGTCGATTCGGGCCTGGAAAGATTTAGCCGTCGAACGCACTGGTGCTGGTGGTAACCGTCGCTACTATGAAACTCAAGGCATCCATACTTTTACCGGCACGGCACGCTTTTTGGCACCAAATGAGATTAGCGTTAATCGCCGCCATCTATCAGCCGCTAACTTCCTAGTTGCTACCGGGTCCAGCTGGACCGTTCCGAATATCCCTGGCCTTGATAAGGTTAAATACCTCACGCCACGCACAATCTTGGAAACAATTCGCCCACCCAAAAGCCTATTTATCATTGGCGGCGGTGGCATTGGCGTCGAAATTGCACAGTTAATGGCCATCTTTGGCACCAAAGTTTATATTGCCGAAAAAGCCAGCCGTATTTTGCCTAACCAGGATAGCGAAGTCGCCACATTGATGGAGCGCGTCCTGGAAGAGCAAAAAGGCATCACTAGCCTAACCGAATGCCGCATTTTATCGATTGTAAATGACGGTATTAGCAAGCGCGTCACCATATCGCGCGGCGGGGCTGAAAAATCCATTAAAGTTGAAGAAATTCTAGTCGCCGCTGGCCGCACACCTAATGTCGACATTGGCCTCGAAAACGCGACCGTTAAATATACTCCCAAAGGCATTGAAGTTAACGACCTACTGCAAACCAGCGCCAAGCACATCTTTGCTGCCGGCGACGTGTTAGGGCACGGCAGCCAAACCCACACGGCACTGCTAGAGAGTCGCATTGCCGCTAATAACATCTTGCACAAATCCAAAGTTGCGGTTGATTACACCGCGACGCCATCGATAATCTTTACCTACCCGACTATTGCTCACGTTGGCTTAAGCGAAGACGATTGTTTGAAGCGCGACTTGCCGATTAACAAAGCGACCGCGCCGCTAAATATCATCGCCCGCAGCAACACCTCAGATTTTAGAGATGGCTTTGTCAAGATGATTACCGATAAAAAAGGCGTGATTCTGGGTGCCACTATTGTCGCCCCACAAGCCGCCGAGATGATTCACGAATTAGCCCTAGCCATCAAACACGACATGACCGCCGATGATGTTGCCGAAACGCCACATGCCTTCCTGAGCTGGAGCGAAGCCATCCGGGTGGCCGCGAGTAAGTTAAGCTAAGTAATAATTTTCCCGCTGTCAACCCGCAAAAACTTCGTATGTAGAGTCTAAAGAGGCTTTACGTTCGGGTCACCTAGGCCTTGGCCAACTAGATATCTAAGAAATAATGTACCACCGATAGTAATTTGGTAGTTACCGTTTGGATTTTTTAGAACAAGAGTATTTGCAAGCAAATAGGCGATATAGCTTTCAAAGTTGATTGGATCGCCAATTCTTCGTTCATTGTGCTTGGCAAGATATGTCAATAAAACGTCTTCTCTATAACCCTCACTAAAACCATTTAATAGATAAAGAAGTTCAATTTGTGTTCCAAAGATATTTCGGTACGCCCGTTCTAGACTTAGCTGAAATGCAGGATCCGCATATAGCTTTTCAATCTCCGTATTATCTGTCTTGGTTTCTTCGGCTCCATCAGCCGAAGCTAACAACGCAGGATCTTCAGGCATATAAATCATTCCACTGGTCTTTTGCTGAGGAGTAAAGTCAGCCGTGACTCCACCAGGTCCCGAGAACTTTGTCATGCGCCTAATTAACGCTACTAGCTCACCCCTAAGCACGACGAGTGCGATGATGGCTACTACTGGCCAAACAAGTGCTTTGACGTATTCAATTGAGAATTGAAATCGAAATCGACCCAAAAGTCCGACCCAGTCGAAAATGGACAATATCCATAAAATACCAGCGAAGGCAGCAATTATTGCAAGACCAGCTATAAAGTAGACAATACCTCGACCAACTATTCCTCCGATACGATATGAGAGACTATTCGGATTAGGTGCGAATAGTATACGAGCTTTTTTATGCCTCCTCTTCTTGTTCACTCAGTTATAAGCTCCTTTGCCGCTCATTATGAGTACAATTCAGAATTTTGCAAGCTGTAGATGTTTCTTAAGTCAAGTAAGTAGAGACCATTCCGACCAAAAAGTAATTTTAAATAATTTGGGAAAATAGATCATATAAGCCGTCCATGCTACTTATGTATGCCAGAAATAATAGAGTTTGGTTGCGGGGGCAGGATTTGGTCACCCCTGGCGACCCCGAAACTTCACGACTGAAAACCAGTTTTCATCGGAAGGTTTCCCTCAAACTGCCACTGGCAGTTTTCGCCTGCGACTTGACGGTCGCAAGTTCAAACCTTGTCCCAAAGCCAAAGAAAAAACGACGACCAAAAGGTTGTCGTTTTTTCTTGGTTGCGGGGGCAGGATTTGAACCTGCGACCTGATGGTTATGAGCCATCCGAGCTGACCAGACTGCTCCACCCCGCGGCACGTTTACTAGATTAACAGATATAAACTAGAATTACAAGCGTAAGCTTAATTAGACGTCGGCTTGTTGTTGGCGCCAAAAAAGAAATTAATCCATTGCTGAAAATCACTTAGCGGCTGACTGGATGTCGTCACTTGTTGGGTTGCAGCTTGATCGGCAGCAATGACAGTCGGCGAATTATCTGGCAAGATCAACACCTTTTCACCTGGCAGCGCTAGTCCCAAACTTTGACGAGCGGCCAATTCTTGATACTCACTCGTCTTGTAGTAACGCTGTTCAAGTTGCATGTTCATAGTCTCTAGCTGGGCTAGTTGCAACTGCTGCTCTTTGTAATCTACCTCTTTTTGCAAATTGTAATTGCGCTGCATGACGCCAAGCGACCCCCAAACCCAACCGGCGGCTATCATCAAGGCCACAACAACGACGACATTATTAAGCGTCAAATATTTGTGGCTAAAGTGATAATACAGGCGGCGAATGTTTATTTTTTTCATGGCTTATTACCATATATTATAGCCCACTTGGGGGCTAATAGGATATAATATCCGAAGCGGGGCTGTAGCTCATCGGTCAGAGCAGGCGGCTCATAACCACTTGGTAGATAGTTCAACTCTATCCAGCCCCACCAATTAAAAGAGCAAACCAATTTGGTCTGCTTTTTTAATTTATAAGGACTTTTTAGTCGTCGACATCATGAGCGGCCGCGCTGCGAATATCACGATAACGTGGCTTCTCGCTTGATGACGCTGGTCGCGAGTCGGCCACAGTCTGATCACGTCTTTGGTGCGAAACTTTAGGCGTAATCTTGGCAATAATCGAATGTGCCTCTTCGGCTGATACAGTATGGTCGACCTGACACTTGGTTAAAGCCGTCATCAGTTTGATACGTGGCTTTCGGTCATTACCGCCAAGTCTTAGCAACTGCTCGGCCTCGGTATTATAGGTATCAAGAAGCGCCTGGGCCACCTCGCCAAGAGCCGTCTCTTTCATT
Organism: bacterium; assembly: GCA_027451105.1. Classification (GTDB taxonomy): domain Bacteria; phylum Patescibacteriota; class Saccharimonadia; order Saccharimonadales; family Saccharimonadaceae; genus UBA1547. The sequence goes on along the minus strand of DAIDKB010000044.1, from coordinate 67,470 downwards.
TTTTCCAATGATTCGCCAGCCATTGAGGGGTGCTCGGCAAGAGCCTGCAGGCGCCGATGGCCTCGCTCTAGTACTAAACTACTAAAAGCGAGTGACGGAATAAATATCTCGCCACCAAAAGTATCAGTACCGTCATATTCAAGGATATCGTCGCGCGGCACCACATCTCCACCGTCATTCATGGCGCTCAATGAATCAAGGTATTCAGTCATACCTAACTTATAGCATAAGTAGGTTAAAAAGTCAATCTATTCCCAACGGAAAACACGGAAAGCAATAAAGTAAATTACTACAATCCAAACACCAATCAGCCCAAGCTGTGGGCCAAGGTCAATCAAATGCTTGCCCTCAGTCAAAATCAACCTAATACCATCAATTATTGGCGTTAGTGGCAAAAAGGCCGATACTTGCTGCAGCCATTCTGGCATCAAAAAGCGCGGAAAAAATGTACCCGACAAAAACATCATCGGAAAGACAATAATATTGGCGAGTGGCGCCACTTGACGTTCGTTCTTGGCCCAACCACCCAAGGCTAGTCCAATTCCTAAAATCGTCGTTACGCCAATAACCAGAAATACAGCCAGCTCTAGCCAATTGCCGACAACTTGCAGATGAAAGACCGTAATAGCAACAACGAACATAATTGCCATGCTGATGAGGCCGATAAAAGCTTGCCCAATCATATTAGACAAAAAGTATTGCCAAACCTTCAACGGCGTCGTGCTGAGGCGGCGCAAAATGCCCATCTTTTTTAGCTCCGGAAAGACGTTAACTGGTCCAAAAATACCCATACCGATAATCGAAAAGCCAAGTAGGCCAGCAAAGGTGTAATCAAAGGCCGACAGACTACGCTCATTGAGCTGCGTGCTGGTAACCGATAACGGCACATTGTTAGTGACAAAATGCGAGTTAATTGATTTGAATTGGGCGTCCAAGATTGAGGTCAGCGCGGCGGCTGACTGCTGGTTGTTTTGCGTGTAAAGTACCTGAGCTTGTCCAGAAGGATAAGACGTACCGGGGGCAATCTCGCCAAAGCTGCTCGGCAAGATAATCGTGGCGTCGAGCTCGGAACGATTCATCCGCTCTTTGGCATCATCAACAGTCGTAATCGCCTTGTTTACCTTGATAATCCTGTTATCGCTTAGTTGCTTGGAAAAATCCTTTGAAAACTGGCTTTGCGACTGATTAATCAGGGCAACCTTGAATGACATATTGTTACTACCGCTGTTAAGGTTGCCAAAAACAAACAAAAATATTAGCGGAAAGCCAATCGAGAAAAACAATGCTAGACGATCACGGAAAAATCGCTTGGTATTAATACGGACAAAGGTGGAAACGGTGTAAAATGATTTTCTCATTAGTTCTCTTCCCGCAGTGCCTTACCAGTTAAATCAATAAAGACATCCTCGAGGTTAGCTTGCTCGACGTGTTGCTTTTTACTAAAGCCACGCGCCAGTAGCTGCTTAATCAGGTTCTTAGGCGTGTCAATGGCGACAATCTTGCCATTATCCATCACTGCAATACGGTCACATAAGACCTCGGCCTCATCCATGTAGTGAGTCGTCATAATCACGCTAATGCCCTTTTGGCGGACATTTTCGATTAACTCCCACAAATGACGCCGTGCTTGCGGATCAAGACCAGTCGTGGGTTCATCTAAGAAAAATACCTTGGGGCCGTGTACCAGGGCCGTGGTGATGCTGAGGCGCTGTTTTTGGCCACCAGACAGACTTTCAACGTAGCTATTGGCTTTGTCTTGCAAATCGACATCGCGCAAAAACTCCATTGGGTCAACCCGCTCACCGTAAGCGGCGGCAAACATTTCAATTACTTCAGTTAATTTGGTTTTGTCCTGGAAGGCTGGTGATTGAGGCTGAACACCAATCAGATATTTGATTTTATCAGGCTGCTTGGCGACATCAATCCCATCAATTAAAACCTCACCTTCATCAATCGGGCGCAACGTCTCCATCATCTCAAGAGTCGTTGTTTTACCGGCCCCATTTGGACCAAGGATGCCAAAGATTTCACCCTTTTTAACATCGAAGCTGACACCATCGACGGCTTGCTTGTCGCCGTAGCGTTTTTTAAGATTCCGCACCTCGATCATTGCACTCATATACGATATCTATTTTAGACTTTTACAGATTAAGTTACAAGACGACTAGCTGGCTTTAGTATTTACGATAGCCGCCTTAAGAACCGCTTCAGCATCCGTCATTAGGCTGTTGATAGTGGCGGCTGGATTGCCTTGGTTATCTGTGCAGGCAGCTTGACTTGGCTGTATGTAGCCGTAATAATAGCCATTAATTTGCGCGGAGACAGGAGTGAATGATGAAAAATCAGCAGTCGATTTAGTGCGAAAAATAGTTCCAATACCGTTATCGCTACAGTTGATTCTCTTTGCTTCATCAATAATAGCCTGAGTCGTTACACCAACATTGTCAGCACTCGGGCTTATCAAAATGAAACCTTTAGCCGGCACTGTCACGCCCCACTGACTAATCACAAGATTATCATTTACCGGCATGGTCGCAGCTGGGGTAGTACTAGTGGCCGTCGTCGTTGTAGTAGTTGTCGTTGTCGCTGTCGAATCTTTTTTGTTAATGAAGTTTTGCCAAAATATAAAACCGAGCGCGCCCAGAAGTGCGACCACTAGAATGACAGTGATGATAAGATGCGCGCTGCCAGATTGTTTCTGTTGCATAAATGCCTTTCAAATTGCTTATGTTAACATTTAAGCATCTTGTAAGAAATACCACAATGCCAATACCTTGAATATGCTCAACAACAAAAAAGGCCCCCGATGAGGGGGGTCTTTTGGCACCTGTTTGTTTGGTTATATCATACTACCAAACAAGCTTATGGTGCAATATAGTTTTTTAACTATTTTTTCTTTGAGACAGTTAGGAAACCGTTTCGTGGGTTTTCTTTAACAACGCGATCTGCAGGTAGGTCAACTGGTTGTCCCTTTGCATTCTTCTCTACCTTTGCGAAGAAGAAGATAGTTTGTGGTTTACCACCACGTAGAGTTACTTCTGTGCTATGTAGGTAGTATGTGACGCCCTTTGAGTTTGTGTGACTGTAAGCCATTTGTTCTTATAACCTCCTATTAGTGCTATACGAGAGTTAGATTACAGCTTGCGCCGCCCCCTGTCAACAGTTAGATGCTTTTGTAGTGACGGTGTAATATCGCCCGAAGCACACCCATAGCCACCAACCGCACTAAAATCATGACCGCCAGGATGAGGCTTACGAGGACCGACCAGCCGGCAAAATCTGGTGACCACAGTGGTGAAACAAAGCTGTGCAGGTAGTTACTTAGGGCAGGCTTCTGAACCGCCGATGCCGGGTCACTAGCAGCCGGATATTTAGCCAATTCCCCAGTAGTACACTGCAAATATGCGTATGAGTAGCGCGTAAATTGCGGAGCACAAACTTCTTGTGCTTTTTTGTAGATATTTCCATTTGGATTGCTATCGTTAGCAGCGGCATCAATGGCGGCCTGATAGTCGCGTTTGTAGCTTGACTCTAGGTAGACACCCTTACCCAGGTCGGTGTTCATATGAGCCGAAACGTAACGTTGTAAATCATACAATCTATTAACGATTGCGTCCTTGTCGCCAGCATCATCAGCGCTAACTACTGCCGCCCGTCGCTCTACCATACCAATGTTATTAAGTCGCAAAAAAGTAGCCGCCACAAAGCAGGATAAGATAAACAAAATAACTAACTGCCACGTTTTAATCCGTTGCAGTTGCTTTATACTTCGTTCTACTCGCCGTTTGTCAGCCACCTAAACCCCACCATCAATACTAAGATTAGTATAACATAAGGACTATTTTCTATAGAGGTGAAAATGCGCGGTACCGGTTAACAGTACACAGGCCGAGGCGATGAAGAAAAATCCGCGCAAACCCTGCGCGTCACCGAACAGCATTAAGCATACTAGCAAAATTAGACAAGCAATAATCGCCCCAAAGCTAGCGAATATTTGCGACATCGACAGATAGACGATACGATGACCCGATATATCAGCAGTATCAAACTGGCCACGCATATAAGACATCGTAATGCCAGTTGTGGCGATTTCGTTAGTTACATTGGTACCAACCACCGATGCGATACCGCTCGCAAATGGCCGCGAGGCATGTACGAGGGCGTTAACCACCACAGCGATCTTTAACAAGTCACCGCCACGGTTGCGGTCAATCAGCCGGCCGTATGCGTAAGAGACGCCGATGGCCGCTAGGATTGTCACGGACGATAATGCACCTAGGCTAACATAAATTTTATTTGACAGATGCGGAAATATAACCGCAGCGATAAATAGGCTCCAAACCGTACCGGTTGCGACCGTATCGACACCAACCCCAAGTTGCGACGTCAGGCTGCGATAAATGGTGCGATATGGCAAATCACGAAACTTAATACGCTGGCGGACTCTGGTCTGTTCGACTGTCCTTAAAAGTGGCATAGCTGAAAAGGCGAAAATAACTGCTCCAATCATCATGACTGCCTGGGCGCCAAAAAACAGAGCGATTAATCCACCGATAATTGGGCTCATGCCAATTGAAATCTTTTCAAGAATATTCATAAAACCAATTTCTTTACCAGCATGATCAACACTCTTAACTTTAGAGAATTCTACCAAATAGCTTAATTGGTACAAACATGCCGACAGTGAGCTTAGTACACCCCATATAATTATGGCCCGTAGACCATAATTTGGCACCAACCCCAAAGCTACCATGGCGGGTATATAAAGCAGGTTACTGAACAATGTACCGTGCTTGGGCCCAAAATAAGCTATGATGTGGGCCGAGAAATAATTCATGATGGCGTTTGAAGCGTAATAAGCCAGCCAAAACAGCATAATTGATTGCAGCGAGTAACCGGTCTGATACAGGTAAACCGATGCAAAGCCCGAGGCAATATTGATGCCGATAATCCGCAGAGTCCGTGACGCGTATAATTCGGCTACCTCTGAAAAGCTGACATATCGCCAGAAGTGTCGTCTTTCAAGTAGCCGGTAGATAGTTCGTTTAAACATGTTTATTTTCTTTTAACTGCTTAGTCTATTAGACCATATCCCACCCCAAAGCCGCAAGTGATATACTGATTGATATGAATATATTTTTTTCGGGCATAGGTGGCGTCGGTATCGGACCCCTGGCCGAAATCGCTCATGATGCAGGTTATAAGGTCGCCGGCTCGGACCGCTCGACAAGCCTAATGACCGATAATTTAATGGCCCTTGGCATTGAAATACACATTGGCGATCAAGACGGCCAGTTCCTACAGACCTATCACGACAAACAGCCGGTCGACTGGCTAATCTATACGGCCGCCCTACCCGCCAATCACCCCGAATTAGTACTAGCCAAAAAACTAGGTATCAAAATTGCAAAACGTGATGAGTTGCTTGCCCACATTATTAGTGAGAAAAAACTGCAGCTGATTGCTGTTGCCGGCACACATGGTAAGACCACTACTACCGGCATGTTAATTTGGACATTACAGCAACTTGGCGTTCCACTTAGCTATTCGATTGGCACAACGATTAGTTTTGGACCAAGTGGTAAGTTTGATCCAGCCAGTCGCTTTTTTGTTTATGAATGTGATGAATTTGATCGCAACTTTCTACATTTTCATCCCTATCTATCATTAATTACCTCAATTGATTATGATCATCCTGATACCTATCCAACCGACGAAGAATACCTTGAGGCATTTAGCCAATTCGCTCGCCAGAGCAATCAGGTCTTTGCCTGGGATGACCAGCATGCTGAAGTTTTTTACGATCAGAATCAAGTGAGCCTAATTGAGCCAATTCAGCTTAACGAAAATATCAAGGTAGGCGGCCAACATAACCGACGTAATGCAACCTTGGTCCAAATTGCTTTAAAACGGTTAGACATCAACCAAGATACGACCGATATTCTATCCAGATTTCCAGGCACCGATCGACGCTTTGAAAGGCTTGCCGATAATTTGTACAGTGATTACGGTCATCATCCAGCCGAAATTGCCGCTACTCTGCAGATGGCTCGCGAGCAATCCGACCATATCGTTTTAATTTACCAACCACACCAAAACGTTCGACAACACGAGCTGCGCGATAAATACACTGACCAGTTTGAGTTAGCTGAGGATGTCTATTGGCTACCGACTTACCTGTCACGTGAAGATCCAAAACTAGCAATTCTTCAGCCTAAAGATTTAATTAAAAATATTACCAACAAATCATCCGTCCACATTGCCGACTTTAACGATGAGCTTTGGAATGTTATTCAAAAAGCGCGCAGCGAGGGCAAATTAGTGCTAGGTATGGGGGCTGGCGCAATTGATAGCTGGTTGCGCACCAAGCTAAGTCAAGAAAATTAGTTACTGCTGCGCTGGAGTAGCCGGGGCGTTAATCTCAAGGGCTGCTGGATCAAGTGGATCACCGCTAAAGGCGTCCACCGCTTTAGCCTTGGCTGCCTGCGTGTCATAGAGACCTCTAAATTCATCAATCGCTGCCTTATCGAGCGTACCGGTATTCGGATAGTTCGCAAAGTCACTATCGTTCTTGACTGCTTGACTAGTCACTGCGCTATAGCCTGGACGACTCAAATCAAGCTGAGCAGCCCCGCTGCTGTTATAAAGAGCCATGCTGATACTTACAAGGAACATAGCAATGGCAATAGCGATGGCAATCAACAATAAGTAGCGATGCTGATCCCAAAATGATAAGGCTGGCTGAACCGCCTCTACCGCTTCGGTTTTAATATTCTCATCCATTAGTTGCTATTCCCAGTGAAGTTTAAAAGCCCGGTCACAAACGATTCAAAGGTCGATTTGTATTGATCAATGTCTTGGTTTAGTTTTACCACATCGTTATGCACCTGAGCTCGTTTTGTGCGGGCATCGGCTACAGCATCATAAAACGAGACTGGCTCTTTTGTACAATCAATCTTAAGAGCCGACGACAGACTTTCTTCGTAAACCTGGTAATCATTGCGAAAAGACGTCAAGGCATCGTTGTAATCCTGGTCGACCGACACTAAATATTTAGAGTTAAGATGGTTACTATCAACCCGATCATCAAAACGGCTCATTAATTTGGTCGTCATTGACTCATACATTTGACCACGATTGACTCGCAACAAAGCGTCATTAGCGTGCAGCTGAGCCATGATGGTCTTGGCGCCGACACAACTTGATTTGATTTGATTAATCTGTGCATCGGTCATTGGAGTATCCTGGGCCAAAACGACGCTCATAGGCGTCATAACGCCGAGTAAAATCGCGCCCAATATAATAATGGCTCTTTTTGCTATAGTCATGTCATCCCATTATCTAACGAAGCTGGTAATTGGTCAATCGACAAGAGTCTATAAACCGAGCAACTGGTTGACGTTGGGCATCTGCAGGCCACCAGGGATGAGGTTGTTCAGTGTGCCGTTTTGCATTAATTGTGTGACTATATTGTAGATCGCATAAAACAACGCGGCGCCCACTATTACTACTGTTATACCGACTACTAGCGAGAAAACCTTCATAGTTTTTGAGGCGAGTTTTTTATATTTTTGGTAATCAACCATCTCGTTACCCTGCTTATCGCGCATCGCACCAGACATGATTTGCGATAAGTCTATCATCGCCCAAATACCGTAACCGCCAAAGGTCAAAAACTTTAAAATACCAGTCCAAATCTTACCAAGGTAAAATCGATCAACTCCAAACACACCCCAGACGAAACTAAAGAAAAAGACGGCTAAAAATGGACGTCCCTGAGCGGGCTCGGGTGCGGCCGGCTGAGGGCTAGCTAATACTGGCTGGACGGGTACTGCGGGTACTTCGTTGTATGGATTATCTTGCATTACAATTCAGTATAACATTTATGCTTTTCTAGTAATCTAGACTATCATCCCCGGTTCTCTATCAGCCATTTATGATTAATAGCCAGTAAAGTAGTCGGTCACAATATCCATAGGACTGACATTATAGCTACTTAGGTCACGTCGAAAATCCTGGACCATGGCATTTGGACCAGATATGTAAACTCTACTATCGGGTAGGTCAGGAACGTATTTAGCTATCGTATCGACCGTCAAGCGACCCGCCTCACCAGTCCAATCAGCTTGTGGTTCAGCCACCACGATAACAACTTGCAAACCAATCGTGCGGATGGCTTGACTTAAAATATCAGTATAAACAGCGGCTTCTTGGCGGCGGACTGCATAAAATAGGGTAATCGGTCGTTTTTCGTTTTTCTCGATAAGTTCATCGAGCATGGCTCGAAAAGGGGTTATGCCAATACCACCGGCTACAAAAACAAGTGGTTTCCGGGGGTTATGCGGCAGCACAAAACTACCACCAACCTGAGTGGCACGGACCACGGCGCCCGGTTTAAGACCAACCATTACTTGTTTAAATGTACTAGGGTCGACTTCAGGCATAACAAGACCAAGTCGCAAGTATTCAGCGCCTGGTCGCGAAGCAATCGAAAAAACTCGACGCGTACCGCGGTCATCGGCACCGCTATGCGGTAAGGTCAACTCGATATATTGGCCAGGCTTAAACTTTAAGGCATGTGTCGGCTTAAACAAAAACTCATGTACTGTCGGCGCTAACTCTCTGGTCCCGGCATATTTAAGACTAATCGATCGGCGCGCGCCAAGCATAAAGGCGTAGACGTTGCCAACTAAAATTGCCACGTCTGGTTTTGATATCCAACCTAAATGGCCACCAGTTAAGGCGCCTACAAATAGGCCAAAAAACATCTGGGCACGCTTGGTTGTCGGTGAGGTCAACGGCTCGGTTAGCATAATCGTGCCAGCAAAGACCATCGGGCCCGATATAATTGCACCCTTAATTGATTCCACGACGCTATGTCCACTTGTCTGAGCCAAGATGGCTGCCACCACCAAGCTGGCAAACATATAAAGACCAACCATCCAAAAATGGCGCAACTTCCAGGTCAACAAGAAGCCGACAATCATAACCACCGGCAACAGATACAATGTACCAATCCACCAAGTTGCACCAAGCACTCCCAATAGACCGCCTATGGCAACCGCGACAGCCGCTGGGTTAAAGATATGCCGGCCCCGAATCGCCAGTATATATTTGGAGGCCATTGAAATAGCGGCAATAATCACTACATCTAAATAACCTTTTAAATCACTTTGTGGAAATATCAAAAAGAAGATAATTAAGGCTGTAATTTGCCAAGATTCGGGGTTATATGGCACTGAAAAGGTCCAGGCAAATAATCGATTTATAAGATACGAAGCTACCAATAGAATCGCTGCCGTGATAATTAAATCGCCTGGCGTAAAGCTTAGCTGACCGAACAGACTAAGACCAATGGCCGTTGCGACCATTAGGTAAAGCCCGTACAACACCGCGCGATACATCGTAATACTATCTATAAATTGTTCAATTGCCCGTCGCATTTATTCATTCTCCGTAAATATTTTAATCATACTATTATCTGTGACCTTAATGCTGCCGTCGCTGTACATGATACAGTATTTAAAATCGGCCAAATGCCGTAACTTATCTGGTGAAACAAAAAATAAAGCCGTCGCCAAGCCATCCGCTTGCATGGCACTGTCGCAAATCACCCAAGTGGCAATAATATCATCGACTGGCTTTGATGATTTTGGATTAATGACATGGTTCCAACCCTTCCAGGCCCGCCGATTAATAGCCGATCCACAAATTGAAGTATTCTTGACCGTCGCTACACCGATTAACTTGGTCGGGTCACGCGGGTCTTCCAGTCCAATGTCCATCTTGATATCACCAACTTTAATATCACCACCGGCATCAATACAATAATCACCCTTAAAAAGTTCGGCAACTTTATCAACCGCATAACCCTTGCCGGCTGCCCCGACATCAATTAAGGCGGGCCGTCTTAGAGTTAGTGACGTTTTGCCAAGCGATAACACCTCATCCCAGGTTGGCGTAATCGCAATTTCCGCCTTTGGCTTCAAGGAATAGTCGCTATCATAGCCGGCATCCGCCAACGTCTGGCCAATTAGGGGTGTCACAAAACCATCAGTCGCTAGATAGAGCTGGCGATACCAATTGAGTAATTCAATATCCGATGGTAGTAGCGGATAGATACCGGCGCTTATCGCCATCTTGGCAACTATTGAATCATCCCGAAAGCGCGACCAGGTTTGATCAATGCCTTCAATTACCTGCTTAATTTTCGGCGCATCTAACTCTACCTTACCCGGCTGAATCCACCAGTGGGTTCCGATTGCCTCAAATTCCATAATTTAGGCTTTGGCTTCGTTCTTAATGGTGTCAAGAGCCGCATTGAAGCCGATTGGCGTCAGAGAGGCTCCAGATATGCGACCGATATTTACAGTGTCAATATTTTTACCAACAACAACCGAGTTAAGACCATTAATGAAACGCTCGGTATATGCAAATGACGTACCCGAGTATATCGATGAGTCATCGATTGACACCGAAGCGATATTGTTGCCACTAAGCTTAACCGTGACGCCAATTTGCTCGGTGCCATCTGGTGTGTCAAAGTTTCCCTGGGCGGAGTAGGTGCCGTCTTTATAAGTAGCCGTTGAAGTAGCTGCCGGCGTGGTGCCATTATTCGTTGATGCCGTTATTGATGAGCTAGCCGCCGTATTACTGCTGACATTTGAGAGTGATGAATCGTCGGTATGGCCATTTTTAACCAATACGACACCAGCCGTCGCAGCCGTTGATAGCAACACGACGACAATCAAACCGATGATTTTCGTTTTATTCTGTTGTGACATTAAATATTCCGATTAATTATTTATAAAGCGATTATACTTCGAACTAGCTGTGAATAGGCTTACGTACTAAACATCCTGACGGTTTTCGGGGTGATTGTTAGCATGAACGTTACGTAGCGCTACCACTCGAAGATCATCATGGGCATCAAATTCATCAATAATTTGACGACCAAGCAAGGCCTCCATGACGTCTTCAAGCGTTAACAGCCCGACCGTTTCGCGAAATTGGTTTACGACAATAAACAGATGATGATGCGTTCTTAAAAAAGCCGCCAAAGCATGTTGCAAGGTCTGGTCTTCACGAATATAAAAGACTTGCGGCTCCATAGCTTTTTCGGCCGTTACCGAGCGTTTGATGTCGAGTGCGAGCAGGCTCTGCAGATGCAACACCCCAATAATATGGTCAATATCACCGTCAAACACTGGCAGACGACTATGACCGGTTTTATGCAGCTCATCAAGCATAAGTGGTCCCAAAAACTCAGTTTTACTGATCGAATCAATAATGCTACGCGGCGTCATAATTGAATTAACTAGCCGGTCGCCAAATGATAAGCCATGCACGATCAACTTTTTTTCTTCGAGCGTTAAAATACCAACAGACTGATCAATTAAGTGTTGCAAATCTTCCCGGGAATCAAGCCGACGCAGTTCATCTTCGTCAATCGGCTCAACCGTACCTAAATACTTGAATAGACCAGCAAACCGCTCGACATACCTTAAGATGGGCTGCTCGTAGCGATCATAGAAACGTTGCGAAAACTTTCGTAGTCCCCGTAAATGCGCCACTACTGGATATTCAGCCGCAACGACGACCGAAATTATAATGCCGAGCCACCAACCAAAAGCTGCGACCGATAAGGCGACGCTAATAATCAGTAATAGTGCCAAGATTAGACGCTGGAGGCTCAAAATCCTGCCGATCAATGAATCATGGCGGCTGGCTTCTTGGGCTTCGCTATCACCTAACGCAACCCGACGATTTTTTTCATATCGGCTAATCATTGAATAGCGCGGCTTGAATCCAGCGCAAATAAGCATCAATAAGACTATCAAACACCATAGAACAACCGGCGAACTAACCATATACGTCCATTGTACAACAGCTATCTGCCCAGATAGTCACAACTTTGCTACAATTGATAAAGTAATCATAAGGAGTTTTTTGTGAGCAAGAAAGCATGGATAATTTTCGTAGTAGCTATTTTCGGGCTATTGGCTGGATTAGTAATCTGGTCACGCAGTAACAGTACCAAGGTTGACACAAGTAATATTGATGCAAATAGCATTCAGGCAGCCTCAAAATCAAACGGTAATATTGCCGATCACGTTTTCGGTAAAGCCGACAGCAAAGTTGTTTTAATTGAATATGGTGACTTTCAGTGCCCAGGCTGTGGTAGCGCCGAGCCGGGTGTCGAAAAAGTTATTAACGACTACAAAAGCTACTCCGCCTTCGTCTTCCGCAACTTCCCGCTGACCAGCATTCACCAAAACGCCTTGTCTGCCGCTAGTGCCGTTGAAGCGGCTGGCTTACAGAATAAGTACTGGGAAATGCACAACTTAGTCTATAGCAAGCAAAATGATTGGAATACACTATCGGTTGACCAACGCACAACCACATTTACTAGCTACGCGGCGCAGCTTGGACTTGATACGACCAAGTTTAAAACTGATATGGCATCAGATGCTGTTGCCCAGAAAATATCATTCGACCAAGCGATTGGCTACAAGGTTGGAGTTGATTCTACACCGTCATTCTTCCTGAATGGCGTCAAGCTATCAAACAGTATAATTGAGGACCTACAGACTGCTAATGGCAATCAGTTGCGAGATGCACTTGATACCCAACTAAAGCAAGCTGGTGTCACTCCACCAACCCGCGCCTCTTAATAAGTTTCATAAAAAGCAAAAACACCCCGGTGCCTTGGGGTGTTTTCTTTTTTGTAAGCCTCAGAATGAGACTCGGATTTGAGTCAGATGACTCTACTGTGCGATATACAGTTGCCATTCGGCAGGCACCACATCCACGGCTATCTTTTTGCGTCGAGTCGACACAAATTCGATGGCTATTGGCATGTGATTTTCACTCCTTGTACTATGTACAGCCTCACGCGCTTCGACCTTTATAATATAGTTTTGGCGCGAGACACATCATCTATAGTACCAATCGATGGCAACAACGTCAAGAGTGCGTTATTTGAATAACGCTATTGGTTTCAATAATAATCGAATTCAATACTATAAACAAGACATATTTTAAAAGAAAGATGCATATTGTAAATACTACAATATGCATCTCGGTTATGCGCCCTAAAGAAGCAGCTGCTACATCTCGCCAGGTGTCTCGGATGGACTGGCTGACTGCAGTTCACGCTCGCGCAACATAAACACACCAACGGTCGCTAGTAAGGTCAGACCAGACGCCACATAGAAGATTCTTTGCAAGCTATCCGAGAAAGCACTCGTCACCTTGTTTGAAAATTCAGCTTGGTTGGCTTTAAAAGCGTCCTTTTGCTGGGTCTGAATCGGCTCGGGCAACTTACCAAAAGCCTGGTTGGCTGAATCAGTCACCTTACTTTTAACGTCGGCCATATTAAGGTTAAGCATGGTATTAGCATCATTAAAGTCACCCACCTTAGCGGCAGCCGGACTTTGTTTCAAAGTCTGCACATAAGCCGTCGACTGAATACTGCCAATGTGAGCGACGATACCAGCGGTTAGCATGGCACCAAAAATAGCCGTACCAAGAGTTGATCCAAGACTACGAAACAACTGGTTTGAACTAGTAGCCGCGCCCAGCTCGTGCATCGCAAACTCATTCTGCATCGCCAAGTTAAGCACCGGCATCGCCACACCCATACCAAGACCTAGACAAGCCATAATCCAAGCCTCTTGGCCATAACCGCTACCTGGCGTCAAAGTCGTTAGCATCAGCATCATGATAGTGGCGACAACAAAGCCAACTTGCATGAAAATTTTGTATCTACCAGTGTGCGATATGATTTGACCAGCCCCAATACTACTAACCAAAATACCGCCAACCATCGGCAAAAGCATCAAACCGGATTGGGTAGGCGTGGCCCCGAAAACCTGTTGATTAAACTGCGTCAGATACAAGATAGAACCCATAAAGGCGGCCCCAAAGAGGCCAGCAATTGTGATCAATAGAACGAAGTTGTAGTTTTTAAAGAAGTGCAGTGGAATAATCGGCTCAGCCGCACGACGCTCGGCCCAGACGAATGCACCTACACCTATCGCCACTAACGTATACATTATCAAACGCAGACCAAACAAGCTTAGACCAGTAGCACTCATAAAACCAGCAAAAATCGATTCAGTATTGTCAATCGCCAAGATAAACAAGGCCAAGGTGGCGGCTAATATGCCCGCACCGGCGTAGTCAACCACAGGCTTGTTGTCGTGACGCAACGGTGGACAAAAGACGGCTAGTAGTATTAGCGCAACGATACCAACCGGAACGTTAATAAAGAACGTCCAGCGCCAGTTAGTAACTAGGCCCAAGATATGTTGATTATCAGTTAGCCAACCGCCTAGTAGTGGCCCAACCACTGAGCTAAGTCCGAAGACTGCTCCAATAAGACCCTGCCAACGGCCACGTTCCCGAGCGGCAAACAAGTCACCGATAATCGTGAAGGCATTAGCCGTGATAATACCACCACCGATACCTTGAATCGCGCGAAACAAGATTAGTTGCATGATATTACCGCTTAAACCGCTAGCCATCGAACCCAATGTAAAGACGATTACACCAATCAGCAAAATAATACGACGTCCGAACAGGTCAGACAACCGACCAGCAATCGGTACCGTCAAGGTTGTCGTAACTAAGTAGGCCGTCACAATCCAGCTTAACGAGTCAAAGGCGTTAAATTCTTCTACAATCTTGCCAAGAGCAGTGGCAATAATCGTCTGGTCAAGGGCGACCAAAAACATGCTGGCCATAACGGACAACATAATAATAACTTTTGTGCGAACACTTAAATGATGGTGCATGGTTTGTCTGTGGTTACTCCGTTTTGTCTTTTTTAAGTTGTTTTAAGGTTTCAACTTGGATATTCATACGCTCGATATAGTCTTCAAGCTCTCCTTCTTGGATAAGGCCAATAAAGCCATGGCGAGCCGAGCCAATAACATACAGGTGATCACCTGGGTTAATATTGAGCTCTTCGCGGGCATCGGCCGGGATTACAACTTGGCCCTTAGTGCCAACCGTCGCCGTTCCGTACAACTTTTTATCGTGCATTTGTATGCTCCTTGTAAAAACCTAATACTTAATTAGTATAGTGAAGTATGAAAAGTATGTCAAGTATAACAATGTTTAATCCATTATCTTAGTGATAACACCAAGCACAAAGTCAAAAAAATATCGTTACGCCAGCTTGGCTGGTTGTAAAACTTTATCTAGCTGGCCAATAAGCTCCAAGCGTGCCGAACCATTAAAATTATGATTGCCAACAATATCAATGTGCTTGGCTTTTTTAATATGGTTAAAATCAGTTGGACCCAATAAATCATCCATAGTTGCGCGGACAATTACCGTTGGCTTGGTGTCGGCGATATTTTCATAGAGTTCCATTGGATTATGGTCAATGACACTATTTATATAGTCATTGGTTAGGTGCATCGTTGTGCCATCGCGCCGGGTCAGATGTGCGGAATGGTCAATATTATGATCGATGTCGTGCGGTAAAAGCCGGTTCATCAGACGGCGCATACTGGTATGTACTGGTGGTGCTAATAAAATCACCTGGTCGATGCGCGATAAATCAACCAAACCAGCAATAATACAACCTTGTGAATGACATAATAAAATACTACCCCGATCCGACTGGTCAATGACTTGTTGCAAGATTTGAGCTTGATCAATAATTGACATCACGACAACATCACCACCCGGCATGACCCGATTGTAATCAAACATTGCAAAATCAAAACCCGGCAAACCTTCAGCCAGTTCGGGAAACATCCCGAACGAATCGGCACAGACGCCAAAGCCGTGTGAACATATAATCTTTTTCATAAATGGATGTCTTGGCCTAACCAAGCTCAGCCAGATCCTGCTCATCAAGTTTAATATCAGCTGCAGCAATATTTTCCTCTAAATGCTCGATTGAGCTGGTGCCCGGAATTGGTAGCATCACTGGTGAATGTGCCAGTAGCCAAGCAAGGGCAATCTGACGAACGGTTGCGTTATGCTTTTTGGCGACACCTTCAAGCATATCTAGATTGGTACCGTCGCCACCGATTGGAAAGTATGGAATAAAGGCAATCCCCTGTGACTGACAATACTGCAGGACATCTTCGCTGGCTGCTGAAATACCGATATTGTAGCGATTTTGAACACTGACAATATCAGTCATCGATTGGGCAACCTTAATCTGGTCAACCGTTACATTACTGAGGCCAAGGTGACGAATCTTGCCTTCTTTTTGAATCTCAACTAGCGCCTGAATCGACTCTTCAAATGGTACTTTTGGATCTGGCCGATGAAACTGATAAAGATCAATTGTTTTCAGCTTTAGGCGCCTTAGACTGCCCTCAACCGCCTCTCTTAGGTGCGCCGGACTGCCATCGGGCGTCCATATACCAGGCCCTTGCCTCGTTAAACCACCCTTGGTCGCTATCACTAGACCGTCGTACGGGTAGAGTGCTTCACAAATCAGATTTTCCGAAACTTCTGGACCGTAGGCATCCGCTGTGTCAAAAAAGTCGACACCCAAATCAGCGGCCCGCTTTAAGACTGCGATGGCGCCATCGTGATTAGCGGGCTCGCCCCAGATGCCGCTACCGGTAATACGCATAGCTCCAAAACCTAATCGATTAACGATTAAATCACCTATGTCCACTCGTCCACTTTTTCCTGCATCTAGTGCCATATCGACCCCCTACTTCATTTAAGATTACGTTCTTCAATACTAATTATACGCACCAAGCTTAAATATAAGTTAAACCAACCAACAATATCACCAGTAAGTCAGTTGAGGGCTTATTTAGGTGATTGATAAATTGACAAGACGATAACCGCTAGAATAATGACAGCAATTATGACGATGATTAGCTCTAGAAGTGTAAAACCTTCTTGTTTTTGAAGTGTCTTCTTCATGGAAAATCCCTTTATTATGACTTTATAATAGCATAAGTATTTAGCTTGGCTTTGACATTTTTTTGCTATACTAAAAAGCATTAGATGTATGAACAATTAAGTTATGGAGGAGAGGTGTGATTAAGATAAGTCTAACAAGACGTCGCATCTGGCGTCATGGTCTTATCTACGCCGTCCTGCTAGCCGGTTTAGTTGTTTCTGTCGGCCTTATTTCAGCCCCAACTCACGCTGTTACCTCAATCTCACAGGGCTATTTAACAACCTCTAAGATCGCCCAGGGCTCTATCGTCGGCTTAGCTAATAACTCATCGGATACCGTTGAGGCCTCCACGACAGATAGTGTGAACGATATTCTTGGCATTGTCATTAACGATGGCAGCTCACTCATCACCTTAACGAATGGCGACAACAACCAGGTGCAAGTCTCGACGAGTGGTCTAGCCACTGCTCTAGTATCAGATATAAATGGGGAAGTTGTTCAGGGTGACCAGATTACAGCCTCACCTATTGCCGGTGTCGGTATGAAAGCAACCAGCAATACTAAGGTGGTTGGCGTCGCCCAAAGTGACCCAATTGGCTCAAGTACTACGGTTCAGACTTATACCGATAGTAACGGCGTCAAGCAAACTGTTAAATTATCACAAATCTCAATCCTTGTTAACGTCACCTATTATTATAAGCAGCCCGATAAAACAATTATTCCACCAGCGATTCAAAGTATTGCAAACTCAATAGCCAATAAAACCGTAAATGCCCTGCCAATTATCATCAGCGCCGGTATTTTTGTCCTTACCATCGTAATTGTCAGCATCATCATCTACTCAATGATTAGAAGTAGCATTATCTCGGTCGGGCGTAACCCAATGGCTCAGTCAGCCGTTTACCGCGATGTCATTCAGCTTTCGGCCCTAGTTTTAGCTATCCTAGCAGTAGCCGTTATTGCAATCTATTTAATATTAACGAGGTTATAAAATGTCAGAGACTACCATTTTACAAATTTTCATCTTCACTGACGTATTTATCATGGGCGCACTTGTCGTGTTTGCTGCCCGCCACCTGTATGCTCACCTGGTTGATCATCACAAGATTAACCCACCCGCCCATGCCCAAACAGCCAAACCAGCGCTGCCACTTGCTGTCCGCGAACGTCTGATGCATGAGGCCGAGACCGACTTTCAGACCGCCCTCGACCACTCGGTTAACGAGTTGCAGCGCGAACTGGCGACCACAATTACTCACCTTAATAAGCAGCTTGAGCAACTTGGCAGCAGTATCATCAAGACCGAAATGAGTCGTTACCAATACGACGTCGATCAGATGCGTCGCCAGGCTGATGGCGCCAGCGCAAAAGCTCAAGCCGAAATCAACCAGCATCAAACCGAATTAAAGGTCAAACTAGCTATGCGTCAATCTGAGATGGAAGCTGAGCTAGAAGCCAAAATCAAGGCCGAGGAAGCTAGCCGCCTGCAAGAAATCGATACTAAACTATCTGATGCCGTCATGTCATTTTTGACAGAAACGTTGGGACATGAAGTCGACTTGGGCGCCCAGAGCCAGTATCTACTAAAGACGCTTGATGAACACAAAGATGAATTAAAGAAAGGCATATCCGGTGAAGCTTAAGCTGCCATCATCTGTTGCCTCGCCCCAAGATCTTAATGAACTGTTGGGTGACGCTCAAGATTACGCCTCGTGGCTATCGCATCAGGCTAATATTAAACGAGTCAGTTCCAAGCGCGCCACAGCCGCACCCGTCTTGTCGCCTAGTCTAAAAGAGTTACTGCTAGCCAATAATTTAATGACCGATGCCAGCTCCCAAGATATCGAGGACCTCGTTGACAGTCTGCGGCAGTTCAAGCATAGTGCCGATCAAGTCACAATCACTCTTGCCGCCCCAGTCACGACCGATGTCAGGCATAGCCTGGTTGATTGGTGCCGCAGCAATATTAATCAAAATATTTTGGTAGCTTTTCAGGTTAATTCGACTATCTTAGGTGGAATGGTGGTCCGTTATGGCAGTCATATTTTTGACTGGTCATTCCGCCGCCAACTATTTAGTAACCGCCAAAAGATCGCGGAGGTCTTGCATCGTGTTTGATAATCCGACTTTTCAGCGACTTGTCGAGGCCGGTAACTTAACCGGTGAAGTTACCGCCGTTAACAGTTTTTTGGTGGAAGTAAAGGGTCTTGAAGGTGTCCGACTGGGCGCACAAGTCTTGTTTGAAGACGGCCAACGCGGCATGGTCCGTGAAACTTATGGTGACCGCGTCATTTTGTTTAACGTTGATTCTGAAAAGTTAGCCCCAGGTACTTTGGCGGTTGTTGAAAACGATGTCTTAAGTGTACCGGTTGGCAAAAACTTGGTTGGTCGCGTCGTTAACCCGATGGGCATACCGCTTGATGGCAAAGGACCAATCCGAACGACGGCGACCTCCGGTATTTTTAACCCAGCGCCAGGTATTATGGCCCGCAGCATGTTGAATCAGCAGCTAGAGAGTGGTGTTACGGCCGTTGATATGTTCTTTCCAGTGGTGCTTGGCCAGCGTATCGCCGTGCTCGGCGACAGCAAATCCGGAAAAAGTACCTTCTTAAGCCAGTTAAGCGCCAATCAGGCCGGTACCGACCGTATTGTTGTCTATGTGCTAATCGGTAAACGTAAAGTCGATATCGAGCAGTTGCTAGCGGGCCTGCGCGAATCAGGCGCAATGGACCACACAATTGTTGTGCTGGCTGATATTTTTGATTCGCTGACTCAATCTTACCTAGCGCCTTACGCCGCCTGTTCCATGGCCGAGTATCTGTGGTACGGCGGCCAAGATGTGGTTATCATTTATGACGACCTGAGTAGTCACGCTGAAGCCTACCGCCAGCTATCGCTGCTTCAGGAGGTTGACCCGGGACGCGACTCTTACCCGGGTGATATGTTCTATGCCCATTCCAGCCTACTAGAGCGGGCCGGTAAGCTGCTTGACGGTGGCAAAACCTTGACATCACTACCGGTCGTTTTGACACCAAGTGATGATATCACCGCCTACCTATCGACCAACATCATGTCGATTACCGATGGTCAGATTATTTTCGATTTAAGCGTCTTTCGCCAGGGCAACCGCCCGGCCGTAAATGCCGGTCTGTCGGTCTCGCGCGTCGGTGGACAAGCTCAAACCGTTCGGCAAAAACGGCTATCCGGCACTCTCTTCAAGATGTTAGCGCAGTACAAACAGGCTGAAGAATTCTCGCACTTTGGCTCGAGTCTATCGAAGGAATCACGAATCGATTTGCAACTTGGTAAACAAATCTATGCCGTCTTACAACAGCCCCCAGAAAAGCGCTACAACCTTGTCGCCCAACAGCTAATGCTAGAAACCGTTATCCTTGGTGGCGGCGAAATTGAAATTGATATTGATGGCCTCAAAGAGGACGCTACAAAACTAGCCAGTCAAGTCAAAGATGAAAAGGATTTTGATCGTCTGGAAGCCGATTTACTCAAGAAACACACCGTAAAGGTTAAGGCTGAAGCTGCTCCAGCCGATAAACCTGCCGAGGAGACAGCTGATGCGACGCGCTAGTTCGATTGAAAAGGAAAGCGTCCAGATTACTACCGTCGAGGATTTAACTGGTGTGTTTGAAAGTATCGCCAGTACCCAGGTGGCTAAGGTTAAAAGTAAGGTTGAACTATCCGAGGAGTTTTTTCAGCTCCTATGGAAACGCTATAGCGCCATCCGAATTGATCCGAAAAGCCGCATTACCACCCGTGGTCTTGACCAAAAGGATGCTCGTCAAGTTTTTGTTATCATTTCGGCCGAAGCCGGTCTAAGCGGCGACATCGATCAACGTCTCATCGAAACGATGTTACAAAGTTACGAAGCCGCCAAGACTGATATCGTCGTGCTCGGAACGCATGGCGCCAATCAGCTAACCCAACGCGGCATTCCCTTTATTCACTACTTCCAAGTTCCCGAGACCGATAAGTATATTGATGTCAGTCCAGTAATTGAGGCCATTCTGCCCTACAGTCGAATTACGGTTTATTACGAGGATTATGTCTCACTTGGTGTTCAGGAGATTAAGACAATCGACTTAATGGCGGCTATGCGCGGTATGAGCCAAGGAGTCGAGGACGACAGTGAAGCTATGACAATTAACGAAACGATCTTCGAGCCATCAATTGACGAGATTGCCGAGCAGATGGAAATGACCATGATGACATTAACACTCAGCCAGACCATTCTAGATTCTAGCCTAGCCCAAGCCGCCAGTCGCTTTAGCGCTATGGCCGTCGCTAAAAAACGGGCCGGAGAGTTGTTGGCCGATTATCACCTTGAATTTCACCGCGCTAAACGAAGCGAAAGTGACCGCCGGCTACGTGAGGTACTGGTTAGTCTAAAAAATAAACGCAAACGCACCACCGGAGGACATTAAATGAAAAACGTGACCAAAAATCTAGAAAAAGTCGGCCACATTCGCTCGCTCCGTGGCTTAATTGTTGAGGTTGATATTTCGGGCGATCGGCCAGAAGTTAAAGAATTGTTAGTTGTCGATGGCCACCCAGAAATATTCCTGGAAGTTAACTTTTTTAGGGCCGATACTGCCGTTTGTATTAATCTAACCAATGACTCAGCCCTCACCTGCGGTCAAAAAATCTTTCGTAGTCACAAAAAGGTATCAGTACCCGTCGGTCCAGCCACGCTCGGCCGAGTTTTTAATGCTCTGGGCGAGCCGCTTGATAACGCTCCAATTATCACGGATAACCGCCGACCAATCAGTGAGCCATCTGGTACCAAAAGTTACCGTGGCGTTCAAAAACTAGAAATGCTCGAAACTGGCCTTAAGGTCATCGACTTCTTAACTCCGTTCGTTAAAGGCCGCAAAATTGGGATCGTCGGTGGTGCCGGTGTCGGTAAAACAGTCCTGACAATGGAAATGATTCACAACGTTACGCGCAATGAAAAAAGTTTATCCATCTATTGCGGTGTTGGTGAACGTATTCGTGAAGGTAACGAGCTGTACGAAACACTTAAAGAGACTGACGTACTTAAAAACACTGTGATGTTCTTTGGGCAGATGGACTCGACGCCAGCAATTCGTTCAATGGTCGGTCCGGCCGCAGCCACCGCCGCCGAGTATTTTCGCGATGAAGAGGGCCGCGACATTTTGTTCTTTGTCGACAATATCTATCGACACACCCAGGCCCTAACCGAACTGTCGACCAACATGGGCCTAATTCCATCAGAGGGTGGCTATTCGCCGCTCGTCTTTGCCGAATTGCGACGGCTTGAAGACCGCTTAAGCTCAACCGACAAGGGTACGATTACGTCCGTCCAGGCCGTCTATATTCCGGCCGACGACTTGTCTGACCCGGCCGTACAAGCAATTTCACAACAGCTCGATTCGGTATTGGTGTTGTCCCGTACTGTGGCCGAAAACGGTATTCGACCAGCGGTTGATCTTCTAAAAACCACCTCATCTCTACTAACACCACAAATTGTCGGAGAGCGTCACTATCGCCTAGCCGGCCGCGTGCAGTCAATTATGCAAAAGTACGATTCACTGAAAAACATTATCGCTATCGTCGGTGAAAACGAGCTATCCCCAGCCGATCGAGCTGATTATCAGAATGCCAAAAAGCTTATCCAGTTCTTTTCACAAGATTTTGCCGTCGCCGAACACTTAAACGGTAAGCCAGGCCAGTACTTCACGATAGAGCAAACCCTCAGCGGCATTGAAGAAATCATTGGTAAACAGACATGAGTAAGCCGGTAACCGATGCCGATTTACAGGTCGTCGCCAGGTCACCGTTTCATGTTTTTTATGAAGGACCGGCTCAATCTGTCACCGCTGCTAATAAGGTTGGCGTTTTTGACATTCTACCGGGACACGCCGACTTTTTTTCAATTTTAAATCCCGGCGAAGTCATCATCGAGACTGGCTCAGATCAGGTTAACTTTGACATCAATAACGGCATCCTGACCGTCCGCAACAACGAAGTAACTTTTTTTGTAAATATCTAATTATTGCATGACAATATAGTCAAAAGCGTACGAACCAGGACCGATTGGACCATTCACGCCGATATTAAAACCGTTGCCGTTGCGGTTTACATAGACACTGCCCGCACCAGCACCAATTGCCGTCACAACAACATGTGGGATATTACTGTATGGATTTACGAATGTCACATAAGCCAAAATACCACCACCACCACCAACGCCAATATTGACCGCAACTGTGCCGGCAGCATCATTACCACTAATTGAGACCGTACCATTGCTACCGAGTGAGCCACCCGGCCTGACACTGGTCGCCAGACCGCGTGTAATCACATGGCCACCGATTGTTAAAGTCGTATCCGATGTCAGGCTACCGGCTTCAAAGCTTCGGGCTGACAAAAGCCCACCAACTGCCAAATTACCAGACACATTCACGCTGTTATTAACCGTCAATAGCTCAGCAATAGTAACAGCACCCTGGAGTTTGGTTAGACCAAGTACAGTTAGATCTTTATTCAAGTTTAAATTTAGGACTGTTGCGTTACCGGTTACATTCAGTTGATTAATAGTCGTATCCCCAGCCACAAGTCGCGACAAGCTAGTATCAGAGGCCGACAGCTTACCGTTTAAATTAAGTTGACCGGCAATACTAACATCGCTACCAACCGTCAACGTGCCATTAAAGCGCGCGTTCGGACTAACCACTAGTGACGTGCCGGCACTTGCTATCGGATTGCGACTAACACCTAACTTATCCAATACATCACTACTGATTACCACGCCACTCTTGGCCGCGCTACTACCTGATGTCGCTTGACCGCGAAGAAAAAAGGCGATAACACCAGCATTAATCGCCAATATGGCGACAACGGCCGAGATACCTATAAAAGTCGCCTTGTGGCTTGGTCGATAATTGGCGTGGCGCAAGTGAAGGTTTAGC
The DNA here is from genome assembly GCA_027451105.1 of bacterium. Taxonomy (GTDB): domain Bacteria; phylum Patescibacteriota; class Saccharimonadia; order Saccharimonadales; family Saccharimonadaceae; genus UBA1547. The sequence goes on along the minus strand of DAIDKB010000044.1, from coordinate 43,635 downwards.
CTCGGTAGTTTTGATCCAGTTGAGGCCGCAGGGGCGCCGTCGTCCTGGGGGCGCAAAGCTTCAGCTGCCGGTGAATCGGTAGGTTTGTCTTTATCATCTGGCGCTGGGTTTTTGTTCATGTTTCGTCGAGCGTCTTATGTTATGTGGCTTAATATTAATTGAGTATCAGTATATCGCTTATAGTTATCGGAAGCAAACCAGATTAGCTTGCAAATTAGATCCATTTCATCAACAATGTATAGAGTATGCCAAATAAGCTAATGGGGTGGTTGGGTGTTTTTGTCATCTTTTCAAGCTGGCTAATTTTTGGGGCAACGGCTGTTGGCGCAGCCGATTTACCACAGTCCAATAATTATAGGCTCGATGAAAGCACGATTGGGTCAAACGGCCTACTCAACTCGACATCAGCCAGCTATCAAGCCAGCACTTCAACCGGAGATCTGTCTGTTGGTTCCGCCGCCTCGTCTGGCTACCAAGTCGATACCGGTTCAAAAACAACAAATGACCCAACACTATCATTTGCAGTCATAAACGGATCCGCAAACTTCGGTAGCTTCTCACCGATTGCAACCGCCTCAGCTACGACTAGCTTTTCGGTTTCAGACTACACCAGCTATGGTTATATCGTTCAGATTTTTGGCAACAACCTAAAAGGCGCCAGCCACGTCATCACAGGTATGGCTACGACTGGTCCGCCGCAAACCGGCATCGAACAGTTTGGCATCAACCTTGTAGCCAACACCAAGCCAATTAACTTTGGCGCCAATCCTAATAATGGCCAGTTTGGCTTTGGTTCAGCCGCCAGCAATTATAATACCGCCAATGTCTATCGCCTTGTCGACGGTGAGACAATCGCCTCGGCTCCAAAAAGCTCCGGTACTACCGTCTACACTATTAGCTATATAGTCAATGTTTCGGGTATAACGCCAGCCGCTCAGTACACCGGTCAGCAAACTATCATTATTACAGGCACCTATTAATCAGACAAAAGTTATTCACGTTTTATCCACAACCTAAAAAATGTAGATAATATACCGTTGACACCCTATAGCGCTAGTGCTATTCTGAGAGCAATCAAACAATACAAAGATTGAGAAAAACAAAACAAAATGAAAATAAAAACGATATATAAGAGAATATTCAGTGTAGTCGCGGTGGCTACAATTTTAGTATCTCAGTTATTACCAATGACATCAGTTTCGGCTGCCCAAATTACCAACCGTAGCTTAACGCTTCAGGCTGGTGCCGTCGACGGTGGCTCAAAGCCAGGTGGTGTCGTCAACCACCTATTCACGTTCACGGTTCCGAGCGTTGGTAGTACCAGCGTCGGCTCAATTCAGTTTTTGTATTGTACTCTTGCGGCCGGTGCCTGTACGACACCTACCGGTCTAGTTACTACCGCTGCTACAATCGGTAGCGAGAATGGTGCTTCAGGCTTTACTATGGTTAACACCACCAACGGTGCGCCTTACTTGACACGTGTTTCGGCATCAATAAGCGCCGGGGCCGTTCTAACCTACCAACTTGGTAATATAACCAACCCAACAACCGCCAACCAGACTTTCTTTGTTCGAATTTCAACCTTTGCAAGCTCTGACACCACCGGTGCATCAACGGATGCCGGTACGGTAACCGCCAGCACCGCCACCCAGATTATTGTTAGTGGTACTATGCCAGAATCACTCGTCTTCTGCACCGGTGCAACCGTGTCAACAACCACTGGCGTGCCAGACTGTGCCACCGCTACACCAGGTGCTGTTAGCTTTAACCAGCTATTCTCACCAACCGATACCGCAACCGCCACCTCACAGATGGCCGCATCTACTAACGCTGGCTCAGGTTACGCCATTAGCGTAAATGGTCCAACCCTTACGTCTGGTACTAATACGATCTCGCCAATGACAACTATGGTGGCCGGTGTCCGCGGCGTTAGTCAGTTCGGACTTAACCTAAAAGCTAATACTACTACCACCTCAACTACAGCCGTCGGTACGGAAGTTGCCCCACTAGCTAATGCCGTCAACTACAGAGGTGAACCGTCTACTGGTTACAATACTGTCGATAACTTCAAGTTCTCATCTGGCGATGTTGTCGCCGACAGCTATAATGGTGGTGCCGGCGGCACCGACGCCCAAATCTTCACCGCTTCCTATATCGTCAACGTGCCTGGTAGCCAGCCTGCTGGTACCTACACCACCACCTTGACTTACATTTGTACGCCTACCTTCTAAAACTCAATCTGGGCTGTGGATAATTAACCACTTAATAATTTCATTGACGCCAATTTAAAGCTTATGTTACAATCCTCATAAAGAGAGTGAGGGTAAACATGAGTTTTAGGGGTCGATCGATACATATCGTAGCCTACGCTGTGATATTAGCGATATCTACATTCTATATGGCGTTTGTTAATCAAAGTGCCTACGCTGCACAGATTACTAACCGTAGCTTAACGCTACTAGCAGGTGCTACTGATGGCGGTTCAAAGGCTGGTGGTGTCGTCAATCACCTGTTTAGCTTTACCTTGCCAGGTGGCAGCAACGTCGGCTCAATTCAATTCTTGTACTGTACAACCGCAAGTGGAACCTGTACTACTCCAACTGGTCTTGTAACTACAGCTGCAACGCTAGCTAATGAGACTGGTGCTACTGGTTTTACGCTCAATAACACCACCAATGGTGCGCCATATTTGACGCGTGCCGCAGCTAGTGTTGGCGCTAACCTTGCAGTAACCTACCAGTTGAATACCGTCACTAACCCGACGACCGTAAACCAGGCTTTCTTTGTGCGTATTGCTACCTTTAGCAGCATCGATACAACCGGTGCATCAACTGACACTGGCACCGTCACAGCTAGCACTGCTACTCAAATCGTCCTAACCGGTGTTATGCCAGAGTCCTTGATTTTCTGTACTGGCGCTACAATTGGAGTTAACGCCGGTGGTATTCCAGACTGCACGACTGCTACACCTGGTGCTGTTAGCTTTAACCAGCTATTTTCACCAACCGATACAGCTACGGCCACCTCACAAATGTCAGCCTCGACCAACTCGACCTTCGGCTACGCTATAACTGTTAATGGACCAACCTTGACATCAGGCGCAATCACCATACCAGCCATGACAACCGCTGCTCTAGGTACACGCGGCACTAGTCAATTTGGTATGAACCTAAAGGCAAATACTACTTTGACATCGACCGTTGCGGTCGGTAGTGAGGTTGCGCCGCTACCTAATGGTGTTGACCTAAAAGGCCAAGCTGCCGCTGGCTATAACACGGTTGACAACTTCAAATACGTTTCCGGTAGCAATATCGCCAATAGCGATAACGGCGGTGCCGGCCCAACCAATGCCCAGATATTCACATCATCCTACATCGTCAACGTTGCCGGTAGTCAGTTAGCCGGTACCTACACCACAACACTAACGTATATTTGTACACCGACTTTCTAGTTTATGATGAAGCGAAACATATATAAGATTACGGCTTTGTGCCTTTTGGCCATCGTTACCGGCGTGACTGTTTACGATAGCCCTGCTTCCGCCGCAACCACCACCGGCAGCCAAGCACTAGAAATTGCGCCGCCAGTTATTACTTTCTCGGCCGATCCAGGACAGACAAAAACTGTTCAGATTAGCTTGCGTAACGTTTCGAGCGGAAGTGTCGTTGTAACAGCCCAGGCCAATGACTTTGTTGCTGCTGGTGAAGATGGCACGCCTAAGATACTACTAGACGACAGTACCCCAAACCCCTACTCATTAAAGGATTGGATTGGACCGGTTGCTTCATTAACGTTAACAGCTAGACAGCTTAAAAGCCTACCGGTAACAATAACTATTCCAGCTAACGCTTCGCCCGGCGGACATTACGGCGTTGTCCGCTTTACAGCTACACCACCAGAGCTAAAAGGCACCGGCGTATCGCTTGCCGCCAGCCTTGGCGCTCTTATTCTGGTAAATGTAAACGGTAAGATTAATGACAACCTAAGCGTTGCCCAGTTCTCGACCGAACCCGTTGACGGCATGAGTTGGCTATACGAGTCAGCGCCGATCAAGTTCATTGAGAGACTGAAAAATAACGGCAACACTCATGAACAACCTAGCGGCCAGATCACCATTAGTGATATGTACGGTAAAAAAATCGCTAATGTTAATGTCAACCTACCACCGCGCATCATCCTGCCGTCAAGCACTCGTGAGTTTAGCCAAGCGCTTGATAGCCAGGTTATTGGTAATAAGTTCTTATTTGGACGATATACTGCTGACTTAAAACTGACATATGGCGCTAATAAGCAAGTTATCACTTCTAGCCTTACGTTTTGGGTGATACCCTACAAGCTAATTGCCCTCGCCATTATTGTGCTTGTTGGTGGTTTCTTCGGCCTACGATTTGCTATCCGTCGCTACAACAACCACATCATAAGCAAGGCCCAGAACCAAGGTTCTAAGCCAAAACATAAGTCGCAAAAATAGTTAAAAATCGCATGCTATAATTAGCATATGCCAAGACTGAAATCAAAATTAATTCATAATCGCCACAGTGGTCGTTTGCGACCACATGAGCACACGTCCTACTTCTCACTGGCAGCGTTACTTTTAGTAGTTGGTTTGGCACTGGTTGCCTCGACGGTCTACGCCGAACACCCAGCCGCACAGTCAAGTTCGGTCAGTCTAAGCGGTATCATGCCAGGCAAAGCGCCGACAATAGCAGCGACAATTAAATCGCCCGCTAGCCAACAGCACTTCACAACCTCACCTGTCACTTTATCTGGTACTTGTCCACAAAATACATTGGTTGAACTATTCAAGAATGATATTTTTGCCGGATCAAGCGCTTGTACCGATGCTGGAATTTACTCTATTGATGTTGACCTTTTAAATGGTCAAAATACGATTGTCGCTAAAGTCTATGATGCCCTTAACCAACCAGGGCCAGATTCTAGCCCAATTACGCTTTATTACGACGTCTTGCCAAACCAATCTGGTCCAGTGTCGCCATTAAACATAGGTAACCAACTACTACTTAACACCGACGCCGTCTTCCGTGGCGCTTTTCCCCAACAATCTCTAGATATTCCAATCGATGTCATTGGCGGCACTGCACCATTCGCCTTGAATGTTCAGTTTGGCGACTCCAATAATAAAGTCATCTCACACGCCGACAACTCAACCGTTGACGCTAGCCATGTTTACCAAAAACCAGGCACCTATCAAGTTTCTGTTCAGGCTAGTGATGCCGCTGGTCACGTCGCATTCCTGTCGGTTGCGGCTATTGTTAATGGCCAGCCTAGTACAGCCGTCGGCAACACGTCCACTTCAGTTCCTACCATTAATAAATTGTTAGTGCTGTGGCCACTCTACGCTGCTTCTGTGGCCGTTATTATCAGCTTCTACATAGGTGAGCGTCGTGAGAAGCAAGTTCTTACCAAAGCCGCTTATTAAGGTCGTGTCTATTAACCAAAAATTAGCTGATTAACCCTTGTAAAAACCCCTATTAGCGTATATGCTTATACGTAGTAAATACGTGCGTATAAACAATTAGTTTTACGCCTAAAAGGTGATAAGTTCCAGCATGTATTCTAAGGGGTTAGGTGTTTTCCGGGGAATGTTTAAATATACCATTCTATTGGGTATCTTATTAGGCCTCTTTAGTACCCTAGTTACAAGTCCAGCTCACGCTGTCGCTGGCATCAACCAACAAATTAACTTTCAAGGTCGCTTACTCAACTCTCAGGGCGCCACCGTACCTGATGGCTATTACAACATTGAGTTTAAGATTTACCAAGATGGTGACGGAACAACCGTCGGAGATACCGCCGGTTCACCAATCGGTACCCTTAAATGGACCGAGGATCATCTTAACGCTAACAGTACCGGCGTTCTAGTCAAAAACGGCTTTATGTCAGTTGATTTGGGGTCAATAACTAGCCTTGGATCGGGTATCGACTGGAATCAAAACACTTTATGGCTATCGCTTAATATTGGCACCACTAATACCAGCTGTACGCCTTTTACATCCTGTACGCCAGATGGCGAGATGGTACCGATGAAGCGATTGTCCTCAACACCATACTCGCTTAACTCGGGCTTACTTGGTGGCATGTCAAATGCGCAGTTTGTACAATTGGCCCAAGGGGTTCAAACCGACGCTACCACAAATACCAACAGTATTTATATCAACAAAACTGGTAGCGGCAACCTAATCGACCTACAAGCTGGCGGTACGGACGTCTTTGTAATTAATAACACTGGTGATTTAACATTTGGCGCCACCACCAACCACACCCTATCACTGGCAACCGCCTCGGCCGGCGTTGCCGGCAAGGCATTGACCGTCGCCGCTGGCTCAGCCCTAAATAGCGGGACCGGTGCCGCTGGCGGTAGCCTTGTATTACAGGGTGGTAATGCCGGCGGCACCGGCAATAATAATGGAGGCGATATCACGTTAACCGGTGGTAGCGGCACTGGTACTGGCACCAAGGGACTGGTCACTCTAAGTGCCGCTGCTTACGCCGCTAATACCAACACAACCTGTTCGGCTGATTGTACAATTGACGTATCGAATGTTGATAACTTCGGCACAGTCGTAGTCAGCGCTAGCACAAGTGACATTAACATTACGCTACCGCCACCATCACGGACCAATGCAGTTGGACGTATCGTCTACATTACCAGCGACAATGCTAGTCAAAACTTTACCTTAACAACCAATACCGGTACTAATGCCATCAATGTCGCAATGCGCAAAAATACTACAGCCACCATGATCTGGAACGGCACTAACTGGACGGCCGGTGGCGCCAGCAACGCCACGACACTGCAGGCGGCCTATGCCAACGGCTCCAACCCTAGCACCACCCCAGAGATTAAGCTCGATAGTACTCGTGGCACAATCGACATCCAAGACGCCGACGTATCTATTAACCAAGATCTTTTCAATATACATGGTAGCAATCCAACTGGACTTGGAACTGTTTTGTTTGGTGTTAGCAATACAGGCCGTGTCACCATTCAGGGTACGACCGATCAAAGCTCAGCCTTCCGCGTCCTCAACAGTTCCAATAACTATCAGCTGAATGTTAACAGCGCCAATGGATATGTCATTAGTAACTCCACTCAATCAGTTGATAACGAGATAGCCAACCCTGGTTTTGAAGCTGGTGGTACAATCGCTGGTGGCGAAGAGGGTTGGTTCGGCTCAACTCAAGCATCCTTCCTAAATGATCCTACGAATGCGCATACGGGCAATTATTCCATGGCGGTGCTACCAAATGGTACAGCGATGGACTTTTACGCTGGTAGCTATCGAGAGGTGCGAGCTGGTGACAGCTACTACCTGGGCGGCTACGTTAAGCAATCCGGTGCCAACGGTAGCGCTGGTGTTCAGATTACTTGGTACGATAAGGACCACGGTGTGCTCGGTTATAGCTCAAATTACGACGCACTAGTAACCGGCAGCTACAAGCAATATACCGTTAACGCGACTGCGCCGACCAATGCAGTTTATGCTCGCATTTCAGCAACCGTCCGTAGCGACGCCAATGCCGGCACCTACTACTTTGATGATTTCAACTTTATCCGCAACATGAAGGCGGCGCCGTATACCTTTATTAATACTACCGATAGCACAACAGCCTTTCGTATTCAGTCGGCCGGCGCAGCTCAGACTTTGTTTACAGCCGATACTGCCGACAATATCCTGAAGGTTGGCGATAATACCGGTAGCGACACCGCCACAACTCTGTTAGTGCTTGATAGCACCAACACCGACCCAACAACACTCGCTAATAAGAATGGTGGTCTGTACTATAATTCATCAACCAACAGCCTAAAGGCAGTTGTCGGTGGAGCCGTTGTTGATGTCTGTACGACTGCCGTAACTTGTAGCGGCTACTCGGCATCGGCCGGTTCAGTAGTTCAATTACAATCTAGCACCCCGGGCACTCAACAAACCGGTAACTTCAATATCTCGGGCGTTGGCATGCTGACGGCTCTAAAAACTCAGGATAACACAACTGGCAGTAGTTCAAACTTAACTATTCAGACCGGTAACGCTGCTAACCCGGGCAAGGTTGGTGATTTAATCCTTGACGTTGGTTCCGGTGGCAGCACTAATGGCTCAATCCAAATCGGACACGCCGGCATCAACACGGTCATGGCCGGTACACTAGCAATTCAGGGCAACAACTCAATTACACTTGGCATGGCTAATACCAACACTGGTTCAATTGTCTTTGGGTCAGCCGGTGGTACCAACACGGTAACTCTAAAAGGACCAGACACTAACCCGGCAGTTTCATATACCCTGACCCTGCCATCAGCCGCACCGGTTGGTGGCACTTGTCTGAAGACTGATTCAAATGGTGGCATTTATTACCAAAACTGTGGCGTTGGCGCTAACGTTAACATGCAAGACGTTTATAACAACAGTGGCGTCAACCCTGGCGATCCAGGCTCAATCACCACCACTGATAACAAAAATATTGTCTTTACGGCAACCGATACGACAACTGACTCAAATATCTTGATGAACCTCCAATGTACAACCGGTTGTGGCACCAACGGGCGCTTCGCCGTACAAAACGCCGGAGTCGATGTCTTTACGGTTAACCCAAATAGTGGCAATGTCTTGATTGGAACGACCAACACGTCCAATATGACAGCTCCAACGCTACTCCAGCTTGGCTCTTTCAGTGGTGATGCCGCCGCTGAGGTAGCCGCTAAACCATGTAGCACTACAGTCAACCAGGGCGCCCTTTATTACAATTACGCGATGGGTAGCTTGCGTGGCTGTATCAACGGTAGCTGGGCGGACATCTCAAACCCTGATACTCTAGGTCTGCTTACGTTTGGCGTCATTCCTTCATCCGGTGGTGGTAATAACGCCTATGACCTACCGGCCCTTACAATCCTAGGCGTATCAGGACCATGTAAAGTCTCGTGGAAAGATGCCACAACCGTCACCGTTCAGCCATGTAACGCCTACTCAGGCGGCAGACGCGTTAGTGTCAGCAACGCGACTGATATATCAGTCGCCGGCGTTCTAACGAATGCTAATTACTGGGGACATATCTGCCTTAACGGTACAAATGGCGCACCAGTCTTGACGGCCGGCAGTTCATCGCCAACCGCTAACCTGCCGACTTGGAGCATTACTAGCCCGATACTATGTCTGGCTGATATCCGCCTACAAACTACCGGCGGATCATCAATCGCCGCTATCTATGACACCCGTACCTTTAGTTCAACCCTGAAAGAGCCAGTCAACACTTCGGCCGCCGTTGAGCTTGGCATGCTAGTTGACGCCGGCTCAACCGGTGCTATGCAGCCCGCAACTTCTGCAAGCCAAAAGCTATATGGCACAGTTATTGCAGCTGATAGTACGCGTCCAACATCAGCCGGCGCTCCAAATGCCATCGTCGCAACTGTCGGACCGGCCTGGGTCAAAGGTCGATCTGGTACTGCCGGTAGCTTTGTTATAACGAGCCTAACAAGCGGCTATGCATCTACTAACACCTCGATTCCAAACAACTCCTTCTACTACTCAGCCGGTAACACCCGTACGTCGGTTGGTCTTGCTCAGAGTTCGGGCGCTCCAACGTTCGCGGCCTGTACATCGGCGTCAAACTGTTCGGGCTCAATGTATGTTAACTTCATCGTTCGATAGGCCGACGGCAATGCCAGCATACATCGATTATGCTAAGCTATATTAGACATATGAGTATTCGTAAAAAGCTATTACTGGGCATATCAGGCGTACTCGCGGTTGGGCTATTGCTACTGGGCGGCTTTTGGCTTGCCCACTTAATGCAGCCAAATAATAACCCGGTGCCTGCTTCAATTGCGCCACAAGTTAGCTTCATCCCATTAGTGATACCGGCCAATATTAAGTCAATTACAACTTCTGACTACAAAGTAAGTACAGTCGAAGACGGAACACACATCTTAACGTACATTATGCACGTAGCTAATGCTGATGTCACAGTGTCCGAGTATCCTCAGCCATCACAATTTACTGACGTGCCAGATTTTAAGAGCAAATTCCTTGATGATGTTATTCAACAGACCGCATCACTTTCAACATCAAGCGGAACTATTGTACTAGGCCAAATGGCAAAACAACAGAACAAACAGTTTGCCGTCATGCTTGAACACGGCTTAGTGGTTTTCATGACACCAAGCGAATCAATTGGACAAGATCAGTGGCAGGCTATTGGCGATACGCTAGATACTATTAAGCCAAGTTCTTGAAAATTAACTCTTTTTAACTTCCAATGTACCGATTGCGACGATTGATTGCTGACCGTATTTGCATGTCACCGTTATCGGCCACTTGCCGATTGGCGCCGTCGAATCGACCGTAAAGTCCCAACTGGCTCCACCAAAAGTATCGGCAACCTTTGGCGTCAAACCAGCATCTTTACTGGGTACGTTATTGTAGACAGCCGTAATCGTACAGGTAGCGTCGGGCCGGGTGCGGACTGACATAGTCGCAATTTCACCCGGATTCACCGGTGTTGTTAAAATCTGCACTGAAACACCAAATTTAGCATTAGCCGCTGGCTCAACATGCTGAATTGGTGGCGCATAGGCATCTGCAGTTGTAGTTACTGGCGTAGCTACGTTTGCTGGAGCCTGCCTCTCCATGTACCAGGTATAGCCAAAGCCAGCCGCAAAAATTAGTGCAATAAGAATCGCGCCGCTAATTAATACTTGACGTACTAATTTAACAACGCGATTTTTCATATTACTTCTTTGTGTCTAAATACTTAACAATTGAGGACGATACCTTACCGTCATTCTTAAGATTCTCAAAAAATAGAACCTGGCTCTTGCTGACAATCATTTGGTCAGTCGGGCCGTGAATTTCATTACCCAATTTAACTAGCTGCACATCTGAAGTGTTCGTGCTGGTCGACTGTAAACTGCTTGACGATGACGCAGAACTGCTTTGTGCTTGCAAGTAAAAAATATTAGATAAGCGCATGTATCCATCGCTTAGCATTTGAAGTTTACCGAAGTAAACCTGGCCGTTAGTCAAAAATACAGCTTGATATTCACCACCATCAATCTGAGAGGCAACTGTCGACTTATAGTAAAACCAGCCGCCAGCCGCCAGCCCAAGAACAACGGCCAAACCAGCGACAGCTATCAAGATTCGCTGTAATTTGCCACGCTTCTTCTTGCCATTTGCTTTTAGGTTTGCGCGTCGTGGATCATTAACACCACCAACATTACGTCCATTTGGAACAAGGTCATTTATGCGAACCGGTCCGTTATCCATGTAATCTATCCCCCAGATTTTTTACCATTGTAGACATCATAGCATAAGGGTTAAGCCTTATCAATTACCGCCTCAAAGTCAAAGATTAGGATATAATCGTGCCGCTCTTACCGTCCATTGCTGCCTGCACGGTATCTAGTGAGGCAATAATTGCCTTTCGGTGACCGCGATGCCTTTCGACAAAGGCTAGTGAAGCCAAAACTTTTGGCAGCATACTACCACCGGCAAATTCGCCGGCATCACAATATTTACGCATCTGCTCGCAGCTAACTTCATGCAGATCCTGTTCTTCTGGCGTACCAAAGTGTATCTTGGCGGCATCAACCGATGTCAGGATTAGCAGTATCTCTGCCTCAATACCATCAGCTAGAACTGACGCACTCATATCCTTATCGATAACTGCCGCCACGCCCTTTAGGCCCTGATCGGTTGCTAGAACCGGTACGCCACCGCCACCAGCAGCAATAACGATATAGTTATCTTTAATCAGTGTTTTGATAATTGATTTTTCAATAATGGCCTTCGGAAGTGGCGATGGCACAACCCGGCGCCAACCCCGACCTGAATCTTCCTTAATCGCAAAGTTACGAGCACTGGCGGCATCGCGAGCCTCTTGTTCGGTTTCATAAAATGGCCCAATCGGCTTCGATGGATTTTGAAAAGCGGGGTCATTCTGATCAACTAACACCTGTGTCACAATTGAGGCCACCGACATTGGGCCGCCATTGGCATGTAGCTCATTGCCTAGACCCTGCTGCAACCAGTAGCCAATTGAACCCTGGCTCATCGCCACACAACTATCAAGCGGTAGGGTTGGCGCCTCGACGGTATTAAAAGCCTCTTCATGAAGCAAGATATCACCCACCTGCGGGCCATTACCGTGCACAATCACAATCTGATGACCTTCGGCTATTAAGGGTACCAACTGTCGCGCTGTCTGGGCGGCCACCTTAACTTGAGATTCGGCGCTAGCCTCACCTTTTTTCTGCAGCGCATTTCCGCCCAGTGCAATTACAATTTTACTTACTGTCATAAACAACTAGATCGAAATTTGACCACTAATTATTCGTGATATAGCCAGTATACAAACCGCAATTAGAACAACGGCAATCATTGACTCAACAAATGTAAATGGATTCTTTTTTTGGCGCATACGAGCCCAGGCAAAGACCAAGATGCCAGGTGCATAAACAATCGCCGTCAGCAGCAGGTAATCAAGACCAGCCGCGTAAACCAACCAAAGGGCATAGACGCTCGCAACAACACCGGCTGTAATATTAAGCGCGCGGTGCGGCGTACCTTTTTTCTCTTGCAACGAATATTTAACTTGGTAAAACGCCGTGAAGGCATATGGAATCAAAATCGTTGTAGTCGCCAGTGAATAGGCAAAGACATAAGCCGAGTTGCTAATCAGGAAGGTGAACAGAAAGGCTTGAACCAATAGGTTGGTAACAAGTAGTGCAACTACTGGTGTACCTTTTTTGTTTTCTTTCTTAAACACAGCCGGGAAAGTACCGCGCAAAGCGGCTTGGTAAGGCAGCTCAAAGGCAAACATTGTCCAAGCTAGCCAAGCACCGGCAATTGAAACAATCACACCGACATTAACTAGTGCGGCGCCCCATGTACCAACAACCGACTGCAACAGCGAAGCCATCGCTGGTTGACCAAGTGCAGCCAAGTCAGGTCGGGTCATTAAACCAAGTGACAAGACCGAGACAAGTAAGTAAATTGCTAGAACCGTGAATAGGCCTAGGAAGGTCGCCTTGCCAACATCGCTACGCTTTTTAGCGCGTCCCGAGAAGACAACCGCACCTTCGATACCAATAAACACCCAGACGGTTACTAACATTGTGCTGCGAACTTGATCAAGAACACTACTAAATTCAAATCCCTTTGAGGCCGTACCCCAAATGTCAGCTGTAAAGATATTTAGCTTGAAAGCCGCATAAGCCGCCAAAATAAAGATGGCAATTGGAATAATCTTGGCAACAGTGACGATAACATTCGTAAAACCAGCCGATTTAACACCGCGAAGGATCAAGAAATGACCACCCCACAGCACAACCGAAGCACCAATGACTGATGCCAAGTTTTGACCACCATTAAAGACGTTAAAGAAATAGCCAAGCGAGCTAAACATCAGCGTGGCATAGGCGACGTTGCCAATCCAGGCCGAAATCCAGTAACCCCAGGCTGAGTTAAAGCCCATAAACTTGCCAAAACCAGCTTCAGCATAGCTAAAGATACCAGCGTCGAGGTCGGGACGTTTTTTATTAAGGTTTCTAAAGGACAATACCAAAAAGAACATACCGATACCGGTAATCGCCCAGCCAATCAAAATCGCCATTAGCGACGCACCGGCCGACAGATTGCTCATCAAATTAAAGATACCGCTGCCGATAATCGAACCGATCACAAGCGCCGTTAGCGGCAATAAACCGAGCGTCTTGCTTTCTTTTTTAAGAGCCATAATATTTTACTGTCCCCCTTTTTCTTTTATAACGTTAGAGCCATGACGGCTTTTATAGTGTGCATGCGGTTTTCCGCTTGATCGAACACGATGCTAGCTGGGCTACGGAAGACTTCGTCGGTCACCTCCATCTCGCTTAGTCCATATTCATCGTGAATCTTGTGTGAGGTATCGGTGTTCAAATCGTGGAAAGCTGGCAGACAATGCATAAATTTAACATTTGGGTTACCAGTCCACTGCAGCATGTTCATATTGACTTGAAAACCTTTCAGTAAGGCAATTCGTTCGGCGTATTTGTCTTCTTCGCCCATCGAAACCCAAACGTCGGTATAAATAGCGTCGGCACCACTTAAGGCGTCGTCAAAATTATCAGTAATTGTAATCTTGGCACCACTTAGGGCTGCCATTTGATGGGCTTCGTCAACTAGCGATTGCTCAGGGTGTAATTCATTAGGTGCCAGGATTCGAAAATCAAGCCCCATCTGTGCCGCACCCAGCATTAAACTGTTGGCCATATTATTGCGACCATCGCCGACAAAAACCAGCTTGAGGCCTTTTAGTGGACCAACGTGCTCTTCGAGCGTCATAAAGTCCGCCAAAATCTGCGTTGGATGAAATTTATCGGTTAAACCGTTCCAGACCGGCACACCCGAAAATTTAGCCAGTTGCTCGACAGTGTCGTGCGCGAAGCCACGAAATTCGATACCATCAAACATGCGGCCCAAAACCTTGGCGGTATCTTCAACTGATTCTTTTTTACCAAGCTGAATATCGTTGGCACCCAAAAACTCAGGGGCAACGCCGAGGTCATTTGCGGCCACCGTAAAAGCACAACGCGTCCTGGTTGAAGTCTTTTCAAACAACAAAGCGATGTTCTTGCCCTCGTGCAAACGGTGCGGTTGGCCCAATTGCTTTTTTAACTTAAAATCCTTGGCCGTATCCAGCATTAATCGAACCTGCTGAGCCGTAAAATCGGCAAGGTTCAAAAATGAACGACCGCGTAAACTTTGTGACATTTAAATATCCTCCCTAACTAGTGGCATACTCATACAGCGTGGGCCACCACGACCGCGGCCCAATTCGGCACCAGAAACTTCTAACACCTCAATACCATGATCGCGTAATGCTTGATTGGTGACATAATTACGGTTGTAAGTAACAACCACACCCGGTCCAATCGCTAGCGTGTTGCTGCCGTCATTCCACTGTTCGCGAGCGGATGCAATCTCGTCGCCCTGGCCGCACTCAATCAAAGTAATGTGATCTTTACCAAGTGCCACCCTTAGGACATGTTCCAAATCGGTTTCTTTGGTAATAGTCGGGTAATCCTGGCCATCAACTTTTTCCAAAATGTACATATTTAAGCGACCACCATTGTCGCGAATAGCGGGGTGAATCGAAAACTTGTCGTAATCAATCATCGTAAAGACCGTATCGAGGTGCATAAAGGCGTGTGATTTTGGAATTTCAATGGCGATAATTTTCTTAAAGTCCGAACCGGCAAATAGCTTAACAGCCATCGACTCAATTGCTTCTGGCGTCGTCCGCTCACTAATACCAATCGCCATGGTGTCGCAACTCAGGACCAGTTCATCACCGCCTTCCATTGAGAAGTCATTATCACGACCATACCAAACTGGCACATTGGCCGATTTAAAGCGTGGGTGATGCTCGATAATATATTTCATAAACAGCGACTCACGGCGCCTGGCCGGCCAGTGCATTCGGTTATTAGTTAAACCGCCACCAATCGTGGCATTTGGGTCGCGCGTAAAGTAAAGGTTTGGCATTGGATCCAAATAAAACGGATAGTGCGCTTTTTGTACCATGCTGTGTAGCTGTTGAGCGTGCTCGGGCGGCAGCTGAACCTCGTCCTTACGAACACCGGCCATAATTTTGTGAACCATATCAAGTGTCGACATATTAGCCAAATAATCGATTAAAGCACCAGTGACACGGCGCTCACCCTGCTTGGAGGCAGCCACCATTTCAGCGGCAAATTGACGCTTAACGTCATCATGATCAAGCGCCTCGGCCGTCATTTGATCAAGGTAAAGCACCTCGATGCCACGCGAACGTAACAACTCAGCAAAGGCGTCATGCTCTTCCTGGGCAACCTTTAAATAAGGTATGTCGTCAAATAATAACTCATGTAGTGTGTCGGGGGTTAGATTTTCTAACTCAGCGCCCGGACGGTGTACGAGGACCGTCTTTAATGTCCCAATTTCTGATGTAATGTGCAGCGGATCCACCATTTTGTCCTTTTGATTTTAAGCGTTTTACTATGCTGGAGCCCATTATAAGCCTCCACTCAGAATATGCAATGCTTATGCTTATAGCGGAGGCCAGGCGACTTAAATTAAGCGTTACGGTATCCTGCCCACGACCAGTTTGATAAGATAATTATATGTTTAAAAAAATCGATAACCTAAAGGCCTGGCAGGTCGGCCTTATCCTTCTGTTAGTTGGTTTTAGTGTCTTCTTTTCAGGTTTAACTGGCGGCTGGCAGGGCGATGATACCGATCAAATTATCAAAAATACCGCCGTTCATTCAATCTCGAATGTTGGCCTGTTTTTTAGGTCAAGTACTTTTTGGAACGGCGAAGCATTGGTTGGCGACTTTTATCGGCCAATGATGAGCACAACTTATGCCTTGATTTATAGCTTTTTTGGCGCCCAGCCGATCGCTTTTCATGTTGTGCAGCTATTAATTTATGTCACCAGCGCCTTTATCTTATTCCTGCTACTAAAGGTGTTTTTTCAACCGGCCTTGGCACTACTTGTGGCCTTAATCTTTTTAGTTCATCCAATTAATTCGCAGGTGGTTTACTCGATTCCATCAATGCAAGAACCGTTGATGTTGCTGTTTGGCCTATCGGCTTTATACGTCCTAGTTAAATCACAGACTAATAAAAGTCTAGTAGGCACCACGGCATTGTTATTTTTGGCACTTCTAAGTAAAGAAACGGCCGTTGTTTTTGTCTGCCTAGCGGCGCTGTATTTATTCTTATATCACAAGTCGCGGCTGCTGAGCTTTATTAAGATCGTCAGCTTACCAGTAATTCTTTACATTCTAATTCGAACAAGCGTCGTCGGACTGCGCAATATCACTCAAAGCGCCCCAATTGACCTACTCAATTTTGGCCAAAGAATCTTGATGATTCCATCGATGTTGATGTTTTACCTTCGAAAATTCATTTTCCCAGAAAACCTGGCAACCAGTTATTATTGGACCTATAAAAGCCCAAGTTTTGAGGGCTTTATCTTGCCGCTTCTGATTTTATTAATTTGTGTGGCCGGCCTGGTTTTTGCTGGTAAATTAATTTACCAAAAAGCCGGTAAGAAGAGCCTAATCACTTACCTATTTTTTAGTGCCTGGACCATCTTGGGGCTAGCGCCCTATATGCAAATTGTCGCCCTTGATATGACGGCCTGCGAGACCTGGTTTATTGTGGCGATTATCGGCCTACTTGGTATGCTAGCCGTCATTCTAAAAACACTACTGCCACGCATTCAGCCAGCCGTATTATTAACAATTAGCTTGGTCATTTTAATCTCCCTGGGCGTACGTAGTGAGCTGCGCGGCTTGGATTATCACAACCAAGCGACGCTAGCCCTAAAGGACATCGCCGTGACCGACCGCAATTACCTAGCCATGAACAACTTATCAAAATATTACATTGATAATAACCAAATCGCGAAAGCCGAAGTCTACGCCAAGCAGTCCATCGACTATTTCCCGTCGGTCACTAATTACAACAACCTAGGTGTGATTCAGCAAAAAATGAATGATTATGCCGGTGCTCGCCAGTCGTATTTAGACGCTCTTCAAATTACACCGCTTGGTGTAACTTATGAAAATATCGCCATTACTAATTTTGTCGTTGGCAAGCCGGCTGATAATATTGCTTTTCTAAAAAAGGGTCTGAGTCTTTATCCAAAAAACAATCGACTATGGACCTACCTCGCCATTGAAGAGGCCGCCATTGGTAGTAATAGCGAAGCAAAAACGGCAATCTTAAACGCCTATCATTTTGGCCCAATTCCATCGGCGCTGTACCTCGCGATCATTAATCACACACCGCTTGATGTGCCGATTTTAGATTCGGGCACAATTGTTCATATTCCGTAATTATAATTTATTTAGCTGCTTTTTTAAGCTCGTTTTGTTTGGCCTGGTTTTTTAACATCCGTTTAATAATCGTAGTCGGAACTTTTTGGTCATATCGTATTCGAAAAGTCTTTTTGGCAGTCGTATAGCCCTTAGACTCCAGCTCTTTGACGTCATCTGCATTAAGAGCAAACACCAGACCAAAGCTGACATAACCATTACCTGTCCCAAATCCAGCCAGCAGGCCTTGATATTTATAAAATGGTACACCCCAACTGATGCTTTCGTCAGCTTTAGGTATCGCCGCTTTTACGGCCATCCTGGTCTCGGATAGCTTGGCTCGCGCTTCTTCCGGCATACTGTCGATATATTCATCAACATCTTTCGCACTATAATTTCGCATATGACCTCCAGTTGTTATATATTTTGTTTCAAAAAACCTAAAAGAACCAAGGCATGGTTTGCGGACGAATCCTTGGCGGCATATAAAAGAGTCGTGTTAGGATTGGTGCGAATTATTTCTTTAAGTTGGTAAACGGCTGGATTAGTTGATAGTTCATCAGTATATTTAGCGCTAAATTCTTTAAATCGTTCAGGCTTATGATCGAACCAAACGCGCAGCTCTGACGACGGAGCAACTTCTTTCAGCCATAAATCAATGGCCGCTCGGTCTTTACTGACACCCCGCGGCCACAGCCTATCTACCAATACTCGCATACCATCAGTTGTAGCCGGCTCATCATAGATTCTCTTAATTTGTATCATATAACTATTATATGCGCTGTTGCGATATTTCGTGTAACCCGCCTCTATAAATCGACAAATATATTCTTGATTTGATAACTAAATTCATGACTTAAATCACTTGTCTATAGATTTATGAAACGTTTATGTATATCATGTACTAAATGGTTAAATTCCCCGATGAGGTCGTTGATGACTCGGAAAAAAAGCAAAGCTTTTTTCGCACCTTTCGCCGGCCATTAAAAACCCAGAAGAGAATCGGCCGACTCCTTCGGATTCTTGGACCCGGTATTATCACTGGCGCTGCCGATGATGACCCATCTGGTATAGCCACCTACTCGCAGTCCGGCGCTCAATTTGGCTTTGGCACTGCTTGGACCATGCTACTAACCTTTCCGTTAATGGTTTCCGTACAAGAAGCCGTGATGCGCATCGGCGCCGTCACTGGTCGTGGACTAGCGGCTATTATCCGTGAAAATTATCCTCGCAAGATTCTATACCCGATTGTGCTATTAGTAGTCCTAGCTAATACCTTTAATATCGGTTCGGACATCGGGGCGATGGCGGCCAGCACCCAGCTGCTCTTACCGCAGGTACCATTTGCACTTATTGCCGTTGGATTTGCGGTTATTATTTTGATACTTGAGGTATTTTTATCCTACCGCACTTACGTTCGTATCTTAAAATGGCTCGCCATGGCTCTTTTTGCATACATTATCACTGCCTTTATCGTAAACGTACCCTGGCTTGACACCCTCAGAAGCACCGTGATTCCACAGATTGAGTTCAATCAGGAATTTATATTTATGATCGTCGCCATCTTTGGT
Source organism: bacterium (assembly GCA_027451105.1). Taxonomy (GTDB): domain Bacteria; phylum Patescibacteriota; class Saccharimonadia; order Saccharimonadales; family Saccharimonadaceae; genus UBA1547. Next base: position 24,201 of record DAIDKB010000044.1, on the reverse strand, counting down.
ACGACGATTTCGCCATACCTGTTCTTTTGGCAAACCAGCAATGTTGTCGAGGATGAAATTGCCGCCCACCGTCTACCCCAAACTGGCGGCGTCCCAAGATTAAGTCGACGCTACTTACGACGCCTGCGGATTGATACCGTCATCGGTATGTTGTTCTCTAACGTAACAGCCTGGTTTATCATTGTGGTCGGCGCGGTCGTACTTAATCATGCCGGCATTACTAACATCGTAACGGCGGCAGATGCTGCCCGTGCCCTTGTGCCCCTGGTTCATACATTTCCTAATGCCGGCTTCCTAGCCCAAGTTATATTTGCAGTTGGCGTTATCGGTATCGGCCTAATGAGCATTCCTGTGCTGGCCGGCTCGTCGTCTTACGCCATTGCCGAAACTTTTAACTGGCGCGAGGGCTTATTTCGCAAGTTCAAACAAGCTCGCGAATTCTACTTTGTCATTATCATCGGTACATTAATCGGTCTAGCCCTAAACTTCATAGGCCTAGACCCAATCAAAGCCTTGGTTATGACGGCGGTCTTTAACGGAATCGTAGCCGTACCGCTACTGTTTATCATCCTGCAGATATCCAGCCGTAGCCATATCATGGGCGACTACAAGAACCGATTCTGGTCCAAATTACTGCTTGGTATAACCTTCATTGTCATGCTCGTCGCCGCAGTCGCTCTGCTGATATCGCTGTTTTAGGGTCTTCATAATCAAAAGTTTGACTATTTAAGCATAGATATATCAGTTCGAATAAAATGACAGGTATAGCCGCCGGGATTTTTGCGCAAATAATCTTGATGATAATCTTCTGCTTTATAAAACTGCATAAAAGGCTCGAGCAATGTAATAACCTGGTCTTTATATAATCCAGATTGATTGGTTAATTCAATTAAGCGCTTTGCCTCTGCAAGTTCATTATCGTTTTGATAAAATATCGCCGAACGATAGCTTGAACCAACATCATCACCTTGTCGATTTTTAGTGGTCGGATCATGAATTCGAAAGAAAAAATCTAACAATTCAGCGTAGGATATTTTGGTGTCATCATATGTCACCTTAACAGTTTCGGCGTGTCCTGGATGGTTTTCATAAGTTGGGCTCACATTACTGCCGCCGCAATAGCCAACTTCAGTATCAACCACACCGGGTTGGTCACGGATTAGCTCTTCTAAACCCCAAAAACAGCCACCCGCTAGGTAGGCAGTTTTAATCGCCATTGTCCGACTCCTGCTGTTTAAAGTCTAGACATGCCGAATTACGAGACAGCTCATCAGCATACTTGGTACTAAATTCTTTAAATCGTTCAGACTTACGATCGAACCAGGTGCGTAGTTCAGCCGACGGCGCCACTTCTTTTAGCCACAAATCAATTTCTGCCCGCTCTTTGCCGACACCACGCGGCCACAATCCATCAACCAAAATCCGCTGGCCATCCGCCTGATCCGGAGCATCGTAAATGCGCTTAAGATTAATCATTATAGTCTGGCTACTTGATTCATTAATTTAATTATAACAAATAGGATTAATTGATCAGCTCAAGGTTTTGTCGAATAATCACCGGTTCAAATCCCTTAATTTCATCCGTCAGCATACCACTCGGAATGTCGTTATAAAGGTAAATCTTTTTACCCATACGACAGGCGACATACATCTCTAAAAATGTCGCACCACCGATGTAATTTTGCTGGCCATTCTTATCGAAGTTCAGCACTAGGACGGCATCATTTTCAGAAATGACATCTTGGCTATGGCGCAGCATACCAGCCTTCCAACGGGCGTGTTCCGACTCACCCATTTCCAGGTACCGAGCCTCTGTCCCTGGATCATCATAACAATTTGACAGCGCAACTATATGGCCAGCGTCTTCTAGCACACTTTTAATCGGTGGAATATTGCCATAAAAAGCTTTGCTGCAGATAGTAAATATCTTCATAAACGCCCTATTCGTCTAAGACTTTACTTCTTTTGGCGCCAAATTAACCGCCATACCTGTAGCTTGTCTGGTATTTGATTGACATACGGAATGAACGGAAAGGCCAACATCGTAAGCATGAGTGAGCCAAATATAATGGCCGCGTCTCGATCACCATTAGCATCGTTAGCTAGGACTGTATGATCAAGTATACCAATCGGCAAAAGCCACCACGCGCCAGGCGCATTGCCAGCCCCCTCGTGCACCATGCCGTATTGATCAGTCGTGATATTAAGCGACACCGCCTTCGTCGCCAGCACTCCCGTGTCAGACAAGAAGCGCAAAACATAAGTTGGTCCATTCAGCTGACCAGTACTTTGCTCACTAGCAATAGCCGGTTCGTAAAGCCCAGCTTGGGCCATCGTGGTTAAAGAGTCAATAACCCGCATTAATGAATTTACCGGTGGTTTATCAGCACCAGGTACGTCTTTGCTAAAGTAATCATTAACGACCTGTAGTTGCTGCGCCTTTATATCTGGCTGCTGTTGATTATATACGGACAAATAGTTAGTCTTGTCATTTTGAAGCTGCACATATTGAGCGTACGGCGTCGATACATAAACATCACTCATGTTGTACGTATATGGGGCAATATTATCTAGATAGGCTGCCGTGTCAGAGCTAGCCGTAAACTCCGCCATTAGAGTCTTGCCCATCAGATAGGGATCAGACTGAGCCACTGATTGTATCGTCGTTGGTTTAATGTATGGTGATGGCAAAAATGCCGCCAACCCCAAGATCAAGACGATAAGTACACCTCCGCGCATAAACAGTACTTTGTGGTTTGCCGGTACAGTTGCAACAACCTTATCTTTCCTGTAGGGCTTTGCAATGCCAAGCACGCGTACTAACAGATAGTGAAAGAACAAAAGCCCCAGAATAGTCAGTGGTACAACTATAATGTGGATTCCATAAATCTGGTTACTGTTAAGTGCATTTATTAGGTTGCCAATGCCACTACCATTATAAAAGTCAGCTCCTTGCAAGCCGCGCCATTGCGAGGTGTAGTCGCCACGAAGGACATAGCCAAATTCAGTCTCGGCTAAAACGATAAACATCATAGTAACACCTATCGCCCAGGTTAGGCGTCGCGGCTTTTTAAAGCCAGAGGTAAAGAAAACGATTATCAGATGCAGGATAACAAACAGGACAAAGGCTTGAGTAGCCCACATATGAATGCTGCGCGTGTATTGGCCGATATTATTCGTAAGCCACCAGGTTGGTCCAAAAAAGACCATAACAACACCAGTTACAATCAATATCATGAATGCTATCATCGACAAAAAACCAAGTGAGTAAAAGAACTTATTGCCATAGCTTGGCACGTCCTTAATCATCATATTGTTCAGAGCGTTTAGTAGTGGCCGTTTTGTTGACATTTTTATTTATGACCCCTAATGGTTAATTTACTGTAATTATATAAGTATTTATAAGTTTTGAATATAGGATATTGTTCATGGTTATCTTATATTACCGGTTTGGGGAGCAGAAACATCGTAGCCAAATAAAAACACCCATCGCTGGGGTGTCATTATTTGGCTCCGGCGACTGGACTCGAACCAGTAACCTCGAAGTTAACAGCTTCTTGCTCCACCATTGAGCTACGCCGGAATACAAGGGCTATTATAACCTTGCTAGGCGCCAATCGTCAACGATGTTTTAGGGGGAAATCACTTGTTTTCTTGTTGATTTACTGATAACATAAGCATATTATTGTGTGTTTAATGTAATTAAATAAGGGGTTCAACAAATGAAAAAGTTACGTCTCGGCGCATCTGCAGTGCTATCATTAGTAGCGCTTGTTCTTGCACCTATCGCGGCCTATGCTGCTCCAAACTCAAATCTAACGCAAACTATTAACCCAGGCACACTAACTACCGATATCTTAGACAGTACTCGCACTCCTGTTGCCAGTCCAACCGCTGCTATGACAGCCGCCAACTTCTCATTCGACTGTCAGACTGTCACCGGCACATTAGGTAGCTCAACTCAACGACTTTACGTCACCGACCCATCAGCAACTGCTTCTAACCAAAGCTGGTCACTATCAATTGCTGCTACCGGTGGCGCAGCTACTAAATGGCAAAACACCGGCAATACTAAAAACTATTCCTACAACGACCCAACTGTAGCTAACTCAATCCCCGGCTGTGCAACTGGTCAATTAACCGTCAACCCAGCCGCCGCCACTGTAACCGCCGACTGTGTAAGCTCAGCTTGTACAAGTGTTGTTATTAACAAAGGCACATCAACCGCTATGACTACAAGTACTCCGGTTACATTGATGAGTTCACCAGTTGGTGCAACTCTATGGCGCGGCTACCTAACCGGTATTGGCCTTTCACAGGTCATTCCTGCCGAGCAAGCCGCTGACAGCTACACATTACCAATGACCTTAACTGTTGTTGCCGCTTAATAGCGGTAGCGACAAAGCCGGCCATACTGTACAATGAATGGACATTATGAAACGATTTATTCTTAGTCTTGTCGCAATAATCAGCATTGTCTTTAGCCCGATTACAGCTCACGCTGTTGAATACGGTGGTGTCGGCGGCCAACCTGATAATCCACAGGCTGATAATCCGCGCAGCCAGTCAATCTTTATCTATAACCTTAACCCTGGTGAACAAAAGCAGGACGCTGTTAGGATATATAACAATACCAGTACCAGCCGAACTATCGCAGTCGGTGCGGTTGACTCAGCCCTATCCAGCGATGGTGCCTTTTCTTGTGCCCAGGAGGTTGAAGCTAAAAAGGATGTTGGCGCCTGGATTAGCCTTTCGTCAAATAACGCCACCATCCCGGCTGGTGGCAGCGCGGTCGTGCCGTTTACAATTACAGCCCCGTCAAACGCCAGTGTCGGTGAGCATGACGGCTGTATCACTATGCAGGACAGCAACGCGCAAGCTGCAACAAACCAAAACGGTGTCGTCCTGAGCTTTCGATCAGCCATCCGTGTTGTCGCCACAATCCCTGGAAAAATTGTTAAGGATCTAGCAATTACGCAACTTACAATTAAGCTAGACGGCAACAATCAAGTACTAGTCGATCCAACTGTATCTAATAACGGCAACGTTTCACTTGATACAAATGTAACGACGTCTCTAGTGTCACTTTTTGGCAACACGGTCGCATCGGTCAAGGGTACCTATCCAATCCTGGCCAAATCAACCGCCACCTGGAACCTGCCACTGGCGCGACCTTTCTGGGGTGGGTTTTATAAAGCAGCTGTAGTCACCGCCTACAATGGTACTGGCGATACCCAATTAGGACACGCCGATGGCACCACTGAGATTAACCGCAAACGCGACTCTGGTTATGTATTCATTACCCCCGCTCCCCTAGCTGCAATCGCTGAGTTAGCCACACTACTGGCTATCTTAACGGGTATCTTTATAGCAATGCGTAAACTGCGCCACAAGGGACATGTCAAAAATCACTGGCATGCCTATACAATTCAATCAGGTGACACTATTAAGAAAGTCGCGGAGCAAAATAGCTTACCATGGAAAAAACTTGCTGCCGCCAACCGCCTAAAGCCACCATACGATCTTCGTGAAGGCCATACTATTAAAATACCACCTAAAAAAGAAGGATAGCCTGGAATATGCGGCGTAATTGGCGAGGACTAAACCTGGCTTTCGTTGCAGTGATTATTTGCGCACAACTTATTAATGTTTTCCATCCAGCCGCTAGCTATGCTAGTCCCTTGCTTGTTCAGAGTAGTAGTACGGCTGCGTCTGCTAGTAAAACCGCAGGCGCATCACTTACCGCTGCCACGGCTGGCGACGTACTGATAGTGATCTGTGGCGTGACTGGAAATGCGACAATTACCGGACCACCTAGCTTCACTGCCGCAATCAACGAAACCGGTACCAGCTCCCAAGCTATATTTTACAAAGTGGCCGTTGGTGGCGAAACTTCATTCATATGCACCTCAAGCTCAACCAGCTACAACGTCATCTCTCAGGCCTATGAATACAGCGGCATCAATACAACCACACCGCTTGACGCCACTAATACAGTAGCTTCAACCGGAAGCAGCTCTAGCTATGCCTCTGGTAGCGTGACGACAACTTATGCAGGCGACATACTACTGGCTGGTTTTGTGCTAAACACTGGTACTACGGTAAGCAGTTGGTCAAATTCATTCACCCAAGAGTTAAGTGGTGCAAACTCCAGTGGTAAATCTACTGCCAGGTATGCATATGGCAGCGCCGACTATACGGCTAGCGCCACTGGTACCTTCTCCACCGTTGCAACCGGATCGGCGTCTTCAAGTTGGCGCGGTCAGATCGCCGCCTTTCGTCCACAGAACCCACCGGTATTAAGTGTTGACGTGGTTGATGGTACAGGGGTTTCAGTCCCCTCGCCCTCAATTAGCTTTGCCGCCACCAGCACCAGCTTCAGCTGTCAAACCGTTAACGCCACTTTAGGTACGAGTGCTCAAAAAATTCGCGTTAACAACACGACCGGTAACCCCGCCTGGACGGTCAGTATAGCCGCAACATCCGGCAATACCAGCACCTGGACATCTGGGACTAATGCCTACAGCTATAATGACGCTACTTCAAGCGGCTGCGCCACAGGACAGCTTCAGATTAGCACACCATCAGCATTAATCACGCCCGCCAGTGGGTGTTCAAGTTCGTACATTAGCATTGGTGCCGGAGCATATTTCGCAAAAGGCACAACTGATGCAATCACACTAGCATCAGCTTCGACCTCAGCAAACATCAACTGTTATTGGGACATAACATCAATTACAATGACTCAACAAATTCCGGCTGAACAAAAGCCCGGCACGTACAGCCTTGGTATGACGATAACGGTGGTGGCTAACTAAAATGATTACCGCTAGAAACTCCTTAAACCTCATTGCTGTTATATTGACGGTGACAACATTGGCAGTCCCCGCCCACGCAGAAGACACGTCATTGACTCAAAAGATTTTACCACTTGACTGTGTATTTCAAATCATAAATGACGGCACGGGAACAATTTACTACGTTACGCCAAAGGCTTGCGGAGTTGTCGTGCCCACTCCCCCGACAGATCATACAAAACCAGACAATCCACCAGTTAGCATACCGATAGTTACACTGGTCACAAAAGCAAAAACTAGTGGTTTTATAACACTTACCTCTAACAGCAATCCGATACTCCCAATAGCCGTATCTAGCACATCACAGCCAACTTATTCACTCATGTGGCAGCCCCTTGTTTCGTCGACCAACAAACCAAGTGTGACGCAAACCTCACAAGCGCTTGAGCAAAATACACAAAAGTCAAACACGACGGCGGCTATCGCTATAAGCGCCGCCGCAATATTATTCTTGGTTGTAATTGTAATATTATAGAATCTATTTGTGATGACGCGCAAGTCGCAAACCCGACGCATAAATCATCAATCCAAGTACTACAACTGCCACGGCGACACCCCTTATTAATGCAACAAATGGGGCGGCCTTAGAGGCTACGTCTAGCCCAAAGTCAGATGGCGCCCTAAGATCCAGTTGCCAGCTCTGCCCTGCCACGTCAATCGTTGTCGTCTTCCCAATATACGCGCTGCCTGTGTCTGTTAGTTTCTGGTAAATTATGTGGTTGTCGGTAGTTTTGACGATTACCGATACATTATTATCAGGTGATAGCGTAGCCACAAAGTCATCAAACATTGGCTTAATATAAAGTGAAGCCATGACATAACCTTGGACAGCTGCCAGGCGGGCATTGGGAGTACTAAGATCAGATACATCAGATTGGTAAACAGGTAGCGCCAGTAATATAGCGGCTTGTTTTTCAATAACACTGCTAGATACGACAAGCTCCAGAGGTGCACTGGCTCGAACGACACCATCTTGACCGGCGCGCGTCAGCATGGCCGCCCGCGTACTATCACTAAATTCGTTATAGCCAATTGATCCACTGTATTTTTCGTATGGAGCAATGTAACTCACAACTCCAACCTTGTCCGTCAACGGTGTTGGATAAATCTGTCCTAATGCCGGAAAGTCAGAAGTAGTCGTACCGTCTTGGGCTAGACGTTGCGCCGACAAAACACGCACATAGGATATCGCGTTAACGCCTGGATAGCGGTCACTGACCGATTGCGCGCCAAAAAAGGTCGCCCAATCAGATTGCGTCAAGTTATTTTTCACCATAAATATACCACGACCAGCATAGAGCATGTCGGCATAGGTCTCAAACCGCTTCGAGAAAGTGTCAACCTGGGTATTAGTCGTTTGATTAAATTTGGTAGTTGCCAGCTTCAGGTTTGAAGCCGCATTTAATGACCAAAAGCCATATGCCATAAATAGACAAAATAAAATTAAAAATATGCCGACAAAACGCCAACGCCGAGTTAGTCTAGATAGTGTACGGTCTCGAACAATTCTATATTTGTGAGGCACAATCTTACCCTATATTGTTAGTGCTTATATCATACCATATGATCAAATCTGTTCAGTGTAAATCAAAACTCTCTGCGATAACGTCTTGTCATTCTGAACCCAGGTCCCAGCACATGTCATCAGATTAAGCGCTCGCGAGACATGTCCATATGGCAGTAGCATGGCCTTCATATCAACCTTGTCCCTGTCAACAATATCTTTGTGCACAACCCTGTAGGTTAACCTTGTGCCGTCGCCCTTTTCAACCTGTAGAGTATCCCCTTCGTTCAACATGTACAGGCTACCAAAAAGACCCTGCCTGGTTGGACCTGATGCATGGCCATCAATAAACATCGCGCCCGTTTCGCCTGGTTTTACGCTACCGTTATACCAGCCCGAATCATAAATACCCAATGGCGCCTGAACACTGCCGTCAGTGTTGACGCTCATAGGTAATACCCGTGCAGCAATATGCAATTTATCTATATAAAGGGCTCGCGGTAGGCTGGCGGAGACGTGGTAGTTTTTAAGCACATCAACTGGCAGCTTAGCTTCATCAGTGCCCTCAGCGGCCTGACGCGCGGTCGAATCTGTTGTTGCGTTCGAGAGTGCAGCTACAGATTGGCCCAGCTGGCTCTTTGCCTGATGGTTAATCTGCCAAGTATCGAAACCGACATATCCGGTAGCGGCCAAGACAACTATTGCTAAGCTAGCAAGTGTCAGCTGGCGCACTTTCGGTGCGTGGAACCAGCGCTGTTTTCTTTTATTATTTGTCGAGCCAACGCTGCCGAGTTGTGACAGTATAGATGCACGTTTTGCGGTTTTTGCTAGCCGCCGATAAACTCCCGTTTTCTCTATAGCTAGGGCTGAAACCTGTGGGGGTATTGTATATTCAGTGGCGATCTCTAGTCGCCGTACTTCAATCGAATTATGGCTAGGGGCGTAGTTAATAACCGAGGCTACTGTCGGATCTGTAATAATCTTCCTGTTGTATGCAATCTCACGAGTCGACAAAACTACTCGCGGCGTCGAGCGAATTTGCCCCCTAGTTGTCGTAAAGTCGTTTTTCATATTATCTGATTTGTTTTAGATGCGATAAACGAGCGAGCCCCGTATGGACCTCGCTCGTTTACTCGTTTTGTTGTTAAGGTTGTCTATATCTAGCTATTAAATCGACGGCGAGCTAACATAAACAGTATAGCAGCTGCGCTAATACCAAGGCCAACTACAGCAGCTGGATTAGCGAGCTTAAGTGGTCGTGCACCCGTATTAGGTATTTTTGGTGCTGCACCAGTACTTAATGCAGTTAGGACAACATCGTTGCCATCGCCACCAACATAGCTAATGCTAAAGGTGATACCGCCTACTGTAAATTGAGCCCCCTCGGGCATGCCTGAAAAGGTACCTAAAACTAACTGCGTACTTGGCTGTAAGTTGTTAATAATAGTAAACTTATCGCCCTTATTAATGTTGTAACCTGGGTATAGTGAGACGTCCAAGATAGCAGCTGGATCAATCTGTACGTCTTGACCAGTCGTGCGGCTTGGGTCGCTAACCTGAATTTGGTCATAGCCACCAGCCGTTGCGTTTTGGATTTGCGCCTGATAAATCGAGCCTGCGCTAAGGGTTAGGGTCTGCGTCGCAGTTAGTTTGCCGGGTGAGTGACCAGGGGCAATAATACCACCGCTGTACAAGTAGATTGAATCAGCAGTTCCGTTACCCATTAACGTACCGCCGTTAGCAACCGAAACAGTCTGCCTTTGACCGTCAAGCGTATCTGTTTCGTTATAGCCAACGTTTACGTCAACTGTTGGCTGACTATCAGAATATGTATTTGTCACGATAGGCGCCGTCGAGGTACCGGTTGGCAGTATAAGAGAACCGCTAGCCCCACTGACTACGCTAAATGTATGCGAGTTATCGGTGTATGTACCGGTAACCTTAAGGTTATCAATACCAGAGTATTTAAAGTCGCTCAAAAGTGTAACCGCACCAGTTTGATTGGCTGTATAAACCTCGGTGGCAGGACCACCCATACACCCAACCGTACTGTCATGCTGAACAGACAGTGAACCGGTTCCCGACAGCGTCAGAGGAACTGCCCATGTTTGATTGTCGGCCGATGGAACAAGCGAGAGCGAGCCTGCGCCAGATACAGTTATACCGCTCGCTGAACCTATAGCCGTCGGACCAACTACATAAACCGTACCCGAAGTGACGTCAATCGCTCCCGTGTATCCCGTGCCGCCAGCCGACAAGGATAGGCTCGAGTTAGCAGTTTCCGCTACGCTTAGTGAACCGCTTCCCGTTAGTTGAGGTAGCCTACTACACACATCACCACTTGACTGTACGGAGATAGAATGGCCCTGGGTATCTATAGTATTCGAACTATTAAATCCAGGTCCTCCGATAATAGTTATGTCGGCACCTAGTATGATATTTAGATTTATGTTCACACTCGCACCACTTCTAGATATATTACCAGTGACCGTAAGATTACTGCCTCCGATTGTATAGCTGTAATAACCACTATTTGTACCTGTAAAGTTTATACCGCCTACTGATAGGTTGGTCAGGTCATTAGTTAATGATGCAGACGCAGTAAGCGATGTTGCATCAAAACTTAACGTATCACCATTAACAGGCGCGACACCCCCTTGCCAGTTAGTCACTGTGCTGAACTTGCCGTCACCGGCCGTACCAGTCCACACATCGGTCGATACCGCATGCACAAACTGCATGCCCGAAAACTGCGATATAATTATCGCTAGCGCAAACACAAACACGCCGCTAACGCGACGTAACGTAACACCCACGGGTCTCTTCATTTTATTTTTCCTTAATTTTGTTTTTATTTTTTAGTAACTATGAGGTCATTCTAATTCTATTCTAAGCATAAGTCAAACAACCGACGTTGTGCTATTTACACCATACTTTTAATGTTGCGTCGTTTGTTTTAGCCTTGCCTTCATTGCCAGATGCGCCTCATTCAGGCCCAAGACTTTTAGGGCACCGATTAGTACATATATCTCGTCCAGCGTTGCCTCATTTTTGGTCTGATCATATTCATTAAAGCGCGTCGCTATCGCATCAATCAGCCACTTTTCTTGGCTAGGCGTCGCCGTCTTTTTTACTGGTGATTCATCAAGGCGCGTCGTCACAACTGTTAGCGACCTGGCCGAATTATCACTTTTTCGCAAATAACCCTTGGCAATCAGACCATCAATATGAATCGCGACCGTTGAAACCGACTTATAACCCAGGGCACGCATAATTTCACGGTAACTTGGCCCATAGCCATAGCCCTGAATAAAACCATCGACAAATGTCAGTAGCTCGCGTTGTCGCCTAGTTGACCTGGTGTCGTTCATACTCGCCGCCTCCAATAATAAATGCCGCTAATCCCCACCAAACAATCGATACCGTATCATCTACCCAAACCGGCAGCAGTAAACCGATAATCGCTAGGCCAATACCACTTGCGAATACGCCGAGCGCCAGCCAGTTACCGCGCCGTTGCCATAAACGATTCATTACTCCAATAAATATCATCAAAAACAGAATTAGACCGAGCCAACCAACTTCATGGGCGACAAACAGGTATTGGTTTTCGATAATTAGTGGTGCTTTGGTCATCAGTGAGGCCGAGCCAGTACTGCCGACGCCACTACCGAATGGTTGATGAATTAGCATCAACATGCCATCTTTTAATGAGCTGAGGTGACCTTCATTAGAATTAACCGTGCTACCGCTGCCGCCGGCTGGATTCTCGTGCAACAAGACGTTTGATACGACGCTGGTTTTACTGCTGGCGATTAGGCCGCCAACAATCGCAAAGACAACTACGCCTGTCAGTATCCAGGCGCGTCGACTTAATTTCGGTAAAACTGTTGCGCTGACAATAACGATAACCGCCGCCAGGGCCGCAATCAAAGCGCTTCTGGAATAGCTAGCCCATAATGCCACAATGCCACCAAGTAGCAATACAGCAGCCGTTAGTGCCTGTTTGCGAGCTATTTTTGGCCGCTTACCAACCAACCAAGCGCCCAGACTAGCCAAAACAATCACCGCATAAGCCCCCAATGGATTTGGCCCACGCAAGGTACTATTGATGCGAATATACTGATGGTTTTGATCAACCGTTAAGTATGGCGCAATGTTATTAGTGTTGTAGCCAAGGTATTTTAAAATGTCGGCCGGCAAAATAAATACTTGTAGTAGTGCAAAGACAACCACAATCAGGGCGCCAATAATACCAATTCGAATAAATGGTCGACGAAACCGTGGGAACAATCGCACCGCTAAGTAAACTAATGTAAAGAATAGAGCGTAGCGCAGATCAATCATTATTCCGGCCAAGGTAGCCCCAATTCCAACTCTAAATATCAGCGCAGATAAAACATGCAGCCCGGCATAAATCTGCAAACCAACCATCAATGGCTCTTTCAATATATCGGATCGCCTTTCGCGCCAGATGATTACTCCGACCAAAGCCAGGGCGACACCCATCAAGATTTCTTTCCAGGACTTAATTAACAAATCGTAATGTGGAAACAAGGTCCCTAGAGCGACACTAAGCGGGGCGTGCAGGACAATACCGCCAAAAATGACCAGTAATATACCCAGGTATAGACGATCAATTATTGGTAATGGGGTCAACTTTTTCATTACCCCTATTGTAACCCAGAAAATGATATAATGGGCGCAGTCATGCCAACTAAAAACGTTAAGTTCTATAGTCTAATCTTAATTATTATCGACACCTTCTTCTTGCTAGCCGCCTTTACAATCGCCTACATCCTGCGCGTCCAATACGACCCTAGGCCGCTACTCAGCAACGTTCATGCCTATGACTACCTCTTTTCGTTCTTAGTTATTATCCCTTTCTGGATATTGATTTTTGCCGCGCTTGGCCTTTATCAACCCCGTGTTTACCAAAACCGGTTGCTGGAATGGGGTAAAATTCTCATTGGTACTTTTGTCGGCATTTTGCTAGTAATTGGCTGGCAATACGTCAGCGGCCAAAACATCATACCCGCCCGCCTAGTTGTCGTGTATGCATTCATTGGCTCACTATTTCTAATCACCGTTGAGCGAGAAATCTTACGTTATATCCGCGGCACAATGTTTAGATACGGCATGGGTATTAAGCGAGTTTTGATTATCGGCACATCAGACACTACTATTGATATCGCTCTTAACCTTGCCGACACACAAAGAAGTGGCTACAAGATTGTCGCCATCGCTGGGCCTAAGAAAATCATGCCAGCCGGCCTAGACGCCCGTCATTACTCCCTAATTGAGACCGCCTTAAAGGATATTCAAGAAAATAGGATTAACGCCATTATCCAAACCGACCTATACGACTCAACCGAGCGCAATCAACGAATCTTAAGCGCCGCCCAAACCAACCACATCGACTATAGTTTTATCCCGGGCGAAGCTGAGTTTTACTCTGGCAAAAACAGTATCGATATTTTCTTAGGCTATCCGATGATTACAGTTTATCAAACGCCATTAGTCGGCTGGGGAGCCATCGTCAAGCGTATTTTTGACCAAATTGTCTCGACCATATTAATTATCATTTTATCGCCAGTTTATTTGCTAATTTTTCTAATTAAAAAAATTGTTGACCCAGGTCCAGCCTTTTACGTCAGCCGCCGCCTCAGCCGTTTTTCCAAACCAATCGGCCTGATTAAGTTTCGTAGCATGGACGCCAAATACGGCGGTCGCGATGCTGCCGATGAGTTCCGCGCTATGGGCCGCGAAGATTTGGCTCTGGAATACGAGAAAAATCGTAAAGTCGATCACGACCCGCGTATCACCAGGTTTGGCGCTTTTTTGCGCTCAACTTCACTGGATGAATTGCCGCAATTCTTTAATGTCTTCTTGGGACAATTAAGTCTCGTTGGACCACGACCAATTTTGCCGCAGGAAGTCAAGATGGCCTCTGGTCGCACCGCCCTGCTACACAGCGTTAAATCTGGCGTCACCGGCCTATGGCAAGTCTCAGGCCGCAGCGAATTATCATTTGAAGAGCGTATCGAACTGGAGTTGTTTTATGCCCAAAACTGGTCATTTTGGCTAGACATTAAAATCTTGTTTAAAACCATTGCCGTCGTCTGCCGTCGCCGAGGAGCCAAATAGTGCCGAGTCCCAAGATTGCCATTGTCTGTGAATTTTTAACAGTCATGGGCGGTGCCGAAAATGTCCTACTAGAACTCCACAAGATGTTTCCCGAGGCCCCGATTTATACCGCGCTGTATAACCCAACTAAGGTACCAGCTTTTAACGATGCCGATGTTCGCCCGTCTTACCTACAAAAACTGCCTAAATTATTACGTAGAACTCATCGTTTATTTCCAACACTTGCAGTTAATGCCTTTAAAAAGATGGATTTAAGTGATTATGACATTATCATTACCAGCGCTTATTTAAATGCCAATCAGGTGCAAAAAACTCGTCCCGAACAAAAGATTATCAGCTATTGCCACACGCCAGCCCGCTATTATTGGAGCCATTATGACTTATATAAAAAGGAGCCCGGCTTTGGCGTTTTAAATCCCATTATCAAGCTTATTTACCCATCATTCGTCAAACGCCAACGCAAATTAGACTACGCCGCCGCCCAAAATGTTGATGTTTTCATCGCCAACAGCAGCGAGACACAACGCCGCATCAAGCAGTATTACGGCAAGCCATCGACTGTCGTCTATCCACCAGTTGCCGTTGACCGATTCGAGCCAGCCCGCAGCCGCGCCGATTACTACGTCACACTTGGCCGTCAGCTACCAAATAAACGCTTCGACCTGGCTGTCGCCGCCTGCAAACAGCTTGGCGTTCCGTTAAAGGTATTTGGCAATGGGCCGATGCATAGCCAGCTGTTACAACTAGCCGCTGGTAGCAAAAATATCAGCTTTTATACTGACCGGTTTGGCGATGCCAGCGACGCGGCCGTCGAGCAGGCTATGAATCAGGCCAAAGGCTTTATCTTTCCGAGCGATGAAGACTTTGGTATCGTCAGCGTCGAGGCCCTAGCCGCCGGCGCGCCAGTGATTGGCTATGCCAGCGCCGGTACTAAAGATATCGTTCAAGATGGCGAAAGCGGTATTTTATTTAGCCACCAAACTATTGAAGATGTCGTCCAGGCTATTAAAAGAGCCGAGCAAACCACTTTTATGCCCGCCACGCTCCGTCGCAAAGCCAGACGATTTGACACGACATTATTTGTCACTAAAATGCGTAAAATTATTGGCGATCAGCTGATTTAAATCTAAAAATAGCCGCTTACCACGATTGCAGACTATTTAAGACGAAAGCGCTTAATAGCAGCCCAAATGCCAGCTCCACCGCCACCGGCCACCGTTGCAGCGCCCGCAGCTATCGCGATTGTTGCCAACGGGCTCAAGCCCGGCTTTACAGACGTGCTGACTGGTGATGTCTTTGCTGGAGTTATCGGCCTAGTAATTGACGGGGTCTGGCCATCACTTGGCGCATCAGCGACGGCACTACCAGCGGTTGCAGCAACCGAGTCGGACGTATTTGAGTTAGCGTCAGCTGATTTTACTTGCGACGGTGAGCCGGCAGCAGTAGTCGTCACCGGTGCAGCATAGTCGCTGTAGGTCACTACATAATCACCCGGTTGAGCGGCAAAAATAGCGTATTGCTCACCCTTTATTATATTTGTCTGGTAGGTTACCGCCTGGCCATTCAGCTTAATATTAGCAATTGCGCCGCCGGCGTCATTTAATGACAACATCGCCTGTAGACCAATGGCCCCTTCGGCGACGTCAATCGTAAACGACTCCCTGCCGATGCCTAAACTCTTTAAATTAGCAAAGTTTGAGCTAGACCGACCGTCTAGCCAAGTCAATGCTTGTTGCGAACTAATAATTGGCACGTTGCGGCTCTTAGCGATTGAAAATAGTGTTTGGTTATAACTATCGTTCATATCGTAATGACTACCAAAAATACCATAATAGCCATTTGGCCCAAGCGCGTTATCAAAGGCTGCCGTTATTGATGCCGTTCCGGCCGTTGTGTTATCAAAGTTAGTTACGCCTTGGTGAACATCGATCATAGCCCCATTTATATCAGTTAGACGCATATTCATACCCGACCCTGTCACCATTGGGCTATTAGTACCAATCCATGACGATGGGTAGGCAACCGTATCAAGGTCATACCGAATGCCGTTTGCAAAATCAGCCAGCGGTTGCATATCCCAGTTGTTCCAAATATAGCAGTGGTACCTTAGAGTTTTTTGTAGTGGCAGACCAGGATGAGCAGACCTCCAGCTGGATAAATTATAAGCCATGGCCGTATTTAAATCAGACAGCGTCGTGTAGGTGCCGCAGCCTCCACCATCTGACGGATGGTCACCGATTTCAAAACCGTAGCCGATATATTGACTAGCTCTGGCGGTAGTCAGTGCTGATGTTGGATAAACATAATGACTAGCCCGCACACATTGCCAATCAGCCAGCGAGCATCCAGTTGAACTCTCGTTCAACCAGTTATTTAAGACCTTTTCAGTACCCGAGTTATTAGCCAAGTTGTGGTCATCGCCCGCCATCACCAAGGCGACTTTTTGATTATTAGGCAAATACCAAAACCGTGGTGCTGGCAAGCTCTTCTTCATAGCTTCGGTAATCATATTTGCCAGTAGCCTTTGTTGCTCATCGGCCTGCGGAATCGCCATTTTAGTTATATCTAGCCAATCGGGCTGAACGTCGCCCGTCATAGCGCCATAAAATAAGTCGTTTGACCGAATCGTGCCGTCACCGTTGCGGTCCATTGCTGCCCAGGCTTTATTACCTTGATGTAAACCAATCACCGACTGCGCTAAATCATAAGTAAATGCCATGGCCGTACCGCTGCCAACCGAGCGCATCGTAGCAGCCGGAAAAGCAGTAGCCGTGGCATTATCACTGTAAATATTGGCTACCATCGTCGCATTATTGATCATATATTTGTCGGCCGTACCCTTAAATTGAATCGGCGTATCAACAATACCCATACCGGCGGCCGTCGCTACGCTAGTTCGTAGGTACTGATTTGTTACTGATTGACCGATATCTGTCAGCCCCAGTAGTCCGGCCAGTTGTTTATCGGGGCGCATCGCCACCAAGTTACCGCCACCGTTCACCCAAGATGTCAGTAAACTAACCTTGTCCGAAGTCAGCGCCATTGAGCTTAGTAAGACTGTTTGATACTGCGCCAACTCTGCCGTCGAGATTGTACTTATATCCTTAACGTCAAAATAATTAAAGCCCTCTGTTCTTAAAATCTCGGCATAATAATTGCCGTAGGCACTAGCGCTAGTCGTCAGTACAAGAATCGGACCGCCATTACCCTGATTCATATCAGACACCACCGGACTACCAGTCGTAAATGACCAATCAGCACCAGCCGCAAGGCTGACACCGTCCAGGTCCTTAATGCCAGTTCCGATATGAGCGGTATAGGTTGAGTTGTAGGCAAAAGGCGCAGCCGGCTTAAATACAATCCATTTCTTGCCAGCATCATATGATACCGTACCTGAAACCAAATTACCTGCACCATCATAAACCTTGACAGTTGAACCATTGACGGTCGTGGCGTCAAGCTGCTGATCAATCTCCGCAGTAACGCTGCTCGTATGGTCAATCCCGTAACTATTGCTGGTAGGCTGAGTAACAATGATTCTTGGAGGTATCTTGTCGGATGCGTTCAATGAAAAAACAGCATCAATATAATAGTAGCTATTGGTCGCACCGGCTGAGCTTGGGTATGTATTTTTGGTTGCCGAATAGACGCTATTAAGCGTACCAGTTGACACGGTCGTGTTGCGGCTGTCGCCGGACGGATAGGCTATCATGCCCGGTGAAGAAAGTGGTGCAGTAAAGGCACCCACATAAGCCTGGTAATCACCTGTTGTCATGCCGTATGAGATGACATAAACCTGCCCCCTGGTAACGTAAAGTGGCGTTGACAATGTCGCCTCTTGCCAGCCGTAATCACTTTCATTCGTAAACGTCACATTGGCTAAATTATTACCGTTGGCATCCCAAATATTACCGTCGTGTGACGTATCCGGCGTCACAATTGGCTTATAAAATCGCAATGCCGTAATATAACCATTTTCCTGGGCAACAATCTTGGTACCAATCTCAACTCCATTAGCGTACGTTTCCTCATACGTTGATGATCCACTTGGATTCTGACCATTATACAAAGTACACGGACAAGCCAGCGGCGTCGAGGCAGTCGTAAACGACCAAACACTATCATTCGCTAGCGGGATACCCTGCATGTCAGCCACAACCGGTGAGCCATTGCCGCCTTTAATTGTTGCTGTGTACTTTGAAGAGGTCGGCCAAACCGTATTAGCCCTAAACATTGCCGTATAGGTTTGGCTGTTATAGCTGACCGTGCCAGCTACAGGAACGCCGCTTGCATCCTTGACCATGAAAGTATTGGAATTAATAGTATTGCCGTCCATCGGCTTATCAAAAGTCGCCGTTATATCAACGTCACCTACTGATACGTTAGTAGCATTGGGCACAGGTGTTTGCGAGCTGATTTGTGGAGCCGCGCTACTTAGCGAAGCGACGTACGACACATCAACCCAATAGTTGGTCGCGTTATATGTTTGAGTTGGATATCTGCTCGAACCTGAGTCGTTGTAGTCACCCTGGCCCCGATTACCTAATCCATCATAGGTCGTGCCGTCGTTAGGCGCGATTAGTGGCGAGTTGTTGATATCAGTCATAAAGAAATTCGACGTCGCCGCATAATTACCGTCAGCCATAAAAACAGATACCGTATAAAGTGAATTTGCCGTGACGGCTATGGGGCTAAAGTTTATCTGCTGCCAACCGGTTGCCGACTCACTCGTAAATGTTGCTTGGGCAAGCCGATTTCCCATACTATCCCAAATAGAAGCTGTATGTGTACCGGTCATGCCGCTTATCTTATAAAAACGGGCACCCGAAATATAGCCATTTTGGTCGGCCTTGAAGCGCATACCAACCTCAATGCCACCGGTTTGGACATATAAGCCCGGGGTCGTGCTAGGTTGCGCAGATGTAAAGACATTGCATGGGCATGGTGGTGACGCATGAGATGAACGCCCTATCGCCACAGGAAAAGACATAAGCAAGGCGCCTAAAATCGCTACAACTATTAAACGACGTGTTTTCGATAGGCGACCATATTTGGCGCCGGCATGGGTATACCAACGTGTACCAGTCCTAACCCGCATATGCTCATAATTTTACTCTGTTAGCGGGGTAAATTCAACAACAAAAAGTATTTTGGTTTGTCACCGGACTGCGGCGCGCTCATTACAAGCACTGCCGCAGCCCGGCAAACATCGAAGTAGCGGCTCAATTTGACGCGATTCGAGTCCGGTGCGGGCTAACGGCGACCGGACGAATCCGGAAGTTCTGCTTGGACCACTGCTTGACGGCTCCCACAAGCGCTACCAGAAGCGCATACAGGATTGCCGGCAAAAACATGGCGTAAGCGATGATCGTCGCAACGACGAACACAGCCCCACGCACAGCAGCAAGCAGTAAATCGATGACAAAGTGCTCGTGACAAACTTCGGTGTTCGTCTCCACGTCCAAGACCCCCTTTTGGGTTTGTATGGTCGGTGGAATGGCTTTAGTTATAGGAGCATGTGTCACGTAAAGCAACCCTATTGGTCACAAAACAGCTTAGTTACTAGTTGAAATTAATGTTGTAATTTTTTCTTCAGATTAGTCTTTAACGAAGTGTTTAATCGTCTCAAGCCGCAAAACCGTATCCTGCCAGCTGCTAACTTCAAGACAGTCAATGCCCATCTCTTTGACTGGATAGTCATTACCGCCCTCAACCAGTCGGTCGCCAAAGAAAAGAATTTCATCTTTTTTTACGTTCAAAATGTCCATCAATTTATTCATACCATACGCCTTATCAATGCCGGGCTTTGTAATATCAATTGACGTGCCACCACCGACACGTACCTCAAAATCTGGTATAAGTGTGGCCACAAAATCACGAAGCTTATCCTTCTTTGATGAGTCTGGATCCCAAGCTTCTTTTAACCTAACGCCTTCTTCGCCAAGCGCAGCTACAATATCCTGTCCAAGTGCCGAAAAGGTAATTTGACTTCCACGATCCTCGATAGTATCGCCCCACGTCTGGCTCTCGCGATAGCCCAGCTGGTCAATACCCTTGTTCAGTGCGGCAATAATCGACCTCTTTTCAGCATCAGTAAAGTTTTCAGCATAGACTTGCTGCCAGGACTTTTCATCAACTCCATAATTATAGTATTGAGTACCGCAGGTTGGCATCAGATGAAGTTTGTGAAGCTTGCTCTCGTCAGCGTGCAGGCCATTCAATAGTTGTGTTTCAAACTGACCGAACTTGCCACCCGATATGACGCAAATATTAAAGTCGTTCATTAATTCATCAAGCAATTCACCGACCCGATCAGGTAAATAAGACTTACTAGGCGCGAGTGTTCCGTCTAAATCAAATGCTAAAACTTTTTTCACTATTTTGAAGCCCCTTCGGACTCGGCCTTCAGCTTTTTGGCGACCTCACCAGTTCGATGACTAACATCTTTTCGAGCTACCAATATTCCGTCAGGTGTATTAACGACCACGATATTATCTAGGCCAATTATAGCGATTGGCTTATCTTCCTCATTACGCACATAAACATTCTCGACATCGATATCGTTTATACCCTTACCATAAAAGTAATTACCGTTAACATCCTGTGGAACAATGTCGTGAAGATCCCTAAATGAACCGACATCCATCCAGTCAAAACTAGCCGACACAACAGCTAGACTTTTAGCCTTCTCAATTAGAGCAATATCAATTACTTGATTATCAAGCGACAGGTAAGCCCGATCATATTCTGCCGAGCCTAATTCTTTAACGGCCGCTAACTTATTAAAGCTTGCCAGCAAGTCGGGCGCGCTTCGTTCCATCTCATTCAAAAACACACTAGCTGATCCAACAAAATAGCCACAGTTCCACAAGTACCTTCCAGACTCAACATACTTCTGAGCCGTATCGTAATCGGGCTTTTCCTTAAAGCTCTGAACACCATAAACGCCGCTGTCGGCATCAATCACGCCATTTCGCTCAATATAGCCAAAGCCAGTTGCTGGGAAGTCCGGCTCGATACCAATCAAAGTAATCTCACCCATAGCTTTAGAGGTTTTAGCCGCGACGGCGAATGACCGCGCAAATCCATCCACATCGCGAACATGGTGATCGGCGTGAATAAAGGCAACCGGCTCATCCTTGCCATGGCGCCGTACGATTGCATCAAGCGCAAAAATAATACAATGAGCCGTACCGCGTCGGCCCGGTTCAATCAAAAAGGCATCATCAGATAGTTCGGGTAGTTGTCGCTTAACGTGATCGGCGTGACCAGCCTCGGTAACGACATAGACCTCTTTGCCCAATCGAGCCGCCCGGTCATAGGCCATTTGAAGCATGGTACGCTCGCCAACTAACTTTAAAAGGTGTTTCGGATACGCAGAAGTTGACAGTGGCCATAGGCGGGTACCCGATCCGCCAGCAATAATAACTGTAATCATACTATTAATAATACCATTATATATAAAAAAGGCACCTCTACTCAGACTGTTTATCAACTTCAATAACTTCAGCCCACAATAATCATGATTAACCACAACTTAGAATCTCAATTATTTGAAGAAATTTTCCACTACAATATAGTCTTGTTGTATAGACTTGTTTATTTTATACTTATAATAGATAGGCAATAAAAAATAGACACTATGAATATAAAAAAAACATCTCACACTAAAGCCATAATATTCACGATAATTATCGGTGTTTTATTAACTGGCGTAATCGCCTATCTACTTTATACTGCTGGCAGACATGCGACACCCGTCGCTCAGCCCAAGACCCAACAGACGGAACCGTCGAGCGCCACAAAGACGGGCCTGTCCTCTTCAAACGGCAGTAGCCCAACGACAAATATCAACAAAACAACCAACCAAATACCAGTTTCTACGTCTATGTCTATTTCAATAGACACACTTATTGAACAAAACGGTACTGTTAACTACTCCGGTACTGTCACCAACCCTGTTGTCGGAGGTAATTGTTCGGCGGTATTTACCAGTAAAATTAATAGGCCAATCACACTCTCGCCTACCTACTCGGCCGGTAAGTGCGGACCAGACACAATCTCCGCCAATTCCTTCACTTCCATAGGCACATGGACCCTCACTATAAGATACTTCACAAACACTACACAAGTAAGCGCAAGTAAGGATATTAACATACAATAATATGAAGACGGCCCTTAACACAGCCTTGTTTTTCCTTGTAGCGCTTAGCCCTGTAATTATTGAACTTACGCCCGTCGATCAGGCGCACGCCGTATCGGCCAGTGAATGGCAGGCTGGTAGTATTACCGATGATGGTGTATTCTACAACAACAGTGATCTTCCTACTGTTCAAGATGTACAGAATGTGCTAAATGCAAAAGTGCCAACTTGCGACACCAACGGAACACAACTTTATGCCAATACAGGGCTGACTGATGCCCAATATGCCGCCACTCAGGGTTGGCCAGGTCCACCTTATGTATGCCTAAAGGACTACTACCAAGTACCTCGAAGTGATCAGGATATAAACAACCTCGGTACTAATATCATTCCAACAGGCGCAATTAGTGCGGCACAAATTATTAAAACTGCTGCTGACACCTACGGCGTCAGCCCGCGGGCGCTAATTGCCATCGTCCAAAAAGAATCAATAGGCCCTCTCGTTACCGATACATGGCCGCTCCCTGGCCAATATAGAAATGCAATGGGGTATGGATGCCCCGATACTGCACCGTGTGATCCCACGTATGAGGGCTTTTACAATCAAGTTATGAATGCTGCGCGCCAATTTAATCTATATAAGACAAGTCCTTTAAGTTACCGTTATTTACCGTTCCAGGCTAACTTAATTGGCTACAATCCTAGTGCAGCCTGTGGCTCAAGTACTGTCACAATTGCGAACTACGCCACAGCCGGATTATATAACTATACTCCCTATCAACCAAATACCGCCGCCTTAAATAACCTATACGGATCAGGCGATAGCTGTAGTGCATACGGAAACAGGAACTATTGGCGCATATTTAATGATTGGTTTTACTCTACACATGCATATAACTACGGATGGAGAATCATGAGCCAACAGGCCTATTCGGATGCGGCGCATAACCTAGCCGTCAATACTAATGACTTAAGCCCTAATACCGACTATTACTTCAGATTAGTTGCGGAGAATATCGGGAGCCAAACCTGGTCAAATACGGGCCCCAACCCCGTACGAATAGGCACAAATGCACCACAAGATAGACTCAGTATTGTCTGTGATACCTCGTGGATCAGCTGTTCGCGACCCGCTACTATGAATGAGTCAAGCGTCGCGCCGGGCAGTAATGGTACTTTCGATTTTATAGTACACACGCCAGCCACCTACATTGCTTCAAATGAAAACTTTAACCTTCTCGCAGAGGGTATATCTTGGACTAATGATATAGGCCAATTCTGGCCAGTCGCGACACTTCCGCCAACACCAAACTATAACCTTGTCTACGAAGGAGCGTTCCTTGATAGTTCCTATAGCCAACCGCTCAACACAAATGACGTTGCGCCGGGTCAATCTTATTATGTAAAATTCAAAGCCCTCAACACAGGCAACACCACCTGGGTCAACTCTGGCCCCAATCCGACTCGCCTAGGCACGAGCGGTCCTCAGAATCGATCAAGCGCATTCTACGACAGCTCTTGGATAGCCGCGAACCGTCCGGCGACACTAC
>DAIDKB010000043.1 GCA_027451105.1 bacterium | reverse complement strand
ATATTTCTACTGCCATGGCAATCACATTTCTCTTACAAACAAAGGTGCTGAACAGTAATGAAAACAAAATGAAAAGAAGAACAAGACACTAAAGTGTAGAGAGAGAAAGAAGAAAGGCTAGTAAAAGAGAATGAACATAACTACTCTAGTATCTAACAGAATTATTGAAAAGAAAGAGAGAAAGAGGATGCGTTTGTCTTCTGATCTGGATGATGCGACACCAACTTGAGATGCAATCGCTTGGGCCGTACTAGCGTTATCACCAGTAATCATGACAACTTTGATGCCTTTAGATTTTAATGCAGAAATCGCCTGAAGTGATGTCTTTTTTGGTTGATCTTGCACAGCCACCAGCCCAATCACAGTCGATTTATTACCGACAATAATGATAGTCTTGCCCTGTTTTTCAAGCCGCGCCAAATCATCTTCAAACGCCTGAATATCGATATTTTGATCAGTAAATAACGCCCGACTACCAACATAGACGGTTTCGTCGTCTATCACGCCGCTGACGCCACGTCCTGATATAGCCGCAAAATGGGTGACTTTTCGGGTTGCAATCTTATCACTTGAAGCGGCTTCAGCTATCGCGGTCGCCAAAGGATGCTCGGATAGACTTTCGAGCGCCGCCGCTAGACTTAGGACTTTTTGGCGGTCACCAATCACATCAGTTACCACTGGTTTGCCTTCGGTAATCGTACCGGTTTTATCAAGCACGACAGTCTTGATGCCGCGGGCTGACTCTAAAACTTCGCCACTTTTAATTAAAATACCCATGCGTGCGCCACGACCAGTTCCAACCATCAAAGCCGTCGGCGTCGCAATACCAAGCGCACACGGACAGGCAATAATAATTACCGATACCGCAAATAGCAGAGAAGTTATAAAGCTAGCTCCTAAAAATACATACCAAACTGTGAAAGTTAAAATGGCAATAATTAAAACCGTCGGGACAAAAACATTCGCCACTTGATCAACTAGTTTTTGAATGGGTGCCCGACTAGCCTGGGCTCGGCTTACTAAATCAACAATTTGCGCCAGTAATGTATCGGCGCCAACTTTGGTGGCTTCAAATGTAAAACTACCTTGCTTGTTTATCGTCGAGCCAATCACAAAATCACCAACTATTTTGCTTACGGGCAGGCTTTCACCGGTGACCATTGACTCGTCTATCGTTGAGCTACCACTGACAATGCGGCCATCAACGGCAATCTTTTCACCTGGTTTTACTAAGATAACATCACCGACCACCACCTCACTAATCGCGACTTTAACGGCCTTGTCGCCGCGCATAACCGTAGCGTCC
>DAIDKB010000042.1 GCA_027451105.1 bacterium | reverse complement strand
CCGTGAACAGTGTGCAAATTATAACCGGTTCAGGAATATTAACCTGATGTCCATCGCCTACGCTATGCGCCTCGGCTTAGGCCCGACTAACCCTGGGACTATTACAGTGGCCCAGGAAACCTTGCTCTTACGGCCGGGAGGATTCTCACCTCCCTTATGGTTACTCATTCCAGCATTCTCACTTCCTAACGCTCCACAATTCCTTCCAGAACTGCTTCGCCGCGATAGGAACGCTCCTCTACCACTACACATTGCTGTGCAATCCATGTCTTCGGTATAATACTTAGCCCCGTTACATTTTCCACGCAAAATCTCTTGACTAGTGAGCTGTTACGCACTCTTTAAATGAATGGCTGCTTCTAAGCCAACATCCTAGCTGTTTAAGAAATCTCACCTTGTTTCCCACTGAGTATTAATTTAGGGACCTTAGACGATGGTCTGGGCTGTTTCCCTTTCGAGCGCCGAGCTTAGCCCCGACGTTCTAACTGCCATGATTCCGCAATTGGTATTCGTAGTTTGTTAAGGGTGGGTACCGTTGCCAGCCCCAAACCCTTTACAGAGCTCTACCCCCAATTGTTACCACATGACGCTAGCCCTAAAGCTATTTCGAGGAGAACCAGCTATCTCCGAGTTCGATTGGCATTTCACCTCTAACCACAAGTCATCCAAGCCCTTTACTGCGGACTCTGGTTCGGCCCTTCACTACCTGTTACGGTAGCTTCAGCCTGCTCATGGTTAGGTCACCCGGTTTCGGGTCTAATCCCTTAGACTTATTCGCCCTATTCAGGCTCGCTTTCACTGTGGCTCCGTCACTTGACTTAACCTTGCCTAAGAAATTAACTCGCTGGATCGTTCTACAAAAAGCACGCCGTCACCCCTTGCGGGGCTCCGACTCCTTGTAGGCACTGAGTTTCAGGATCTATTTCACTCCCCTCCCGGGGTTCTTTTCACCTTTCCATCACTGTACTAGTTCACTATCGATCGTATATTATATTTAGCCTTGGCTGGTGGTCCAGCCGGATTCAGACAGGGTTTCTCGTGCCCCGACCTACTCGAAAAAACATACATAAGGTCAGAGTCGTTTTCGTGTACACGGCTTTCACGTCCTTTGGCTAGTCATTCAAACTATTCTACTAACAACTCTAATTTCTTACCTTACCTACAAATGATAGTCTGTAGTCGCAAATCAGATACCTGAAATAAATTTCAGTTCTCTGACTTGGTCATATGTAATTTCACAACCCCTTATAAGTATTCGCCTATCAGCTTATCTCTATTGCTAGAGAAACTTGTAAGGTTTGGGCTCTTCCCGTTTCGCTCGCCACTACTCCGAGAATCGTTATTTACTTTCTCTTCCTCAACCTACTAAGATGTTTCAGTTCAGTTGGTTACCTTCAAACTTCCTATATATTCAGAAGCAGATAATACGACATGACTCGTATTGGGTTTCCCCATTCGGAAATCTCCGGATTAATGCTTGTTGACAGCTACCCGAAGCTTATCGCAGTCTTCCACGTCCTTCATCGATAATATACGTCTAGGCATTCTCTCAGTGCCCTTGAGTACCTTTTTATGCATTGACTTAACTAGTAGTTGGTATTAACCAAATACTTGCCATCAATCTTTAAAATTTTCTTACATCCAAATTGTTAAAAAACTCGCAGCTCTTTATTTACTTGAGAGCGCATTTCAACTCACCTTTTAGATGGGTTCCGTCCGCACTCAAGCCTTCTAACCTTACCACTCGCCTCGCAGCTTGTAAAGGGTAAAATGAAACTTTTTTGCATTAAAGAGAACCTCGCACGTATCTCTTTAATTTCGATCGCCAGAGGTTCCTATAGAACATTCGCTTAACTAACAACTGATTATAGACAATAAACCAGCTTTTTGCAAGGGGTTTTAATCATAAAATGCGTAAGATTTTAGATTACATTCTTTATATAAAAAATACTTCTCTTTGCAGAGAGGTATCATAATCTAATTGGTGGGCGATTCAGGACTTGAACCTGAGACCTCGTCATTATCAGTGACGCGCTCTAACCAGCTGAGCTAATCGCCCGCGACCTCGCGGTTAATTATGGTGGAGCAGCAGGGATTCGAACCCTGGACCTCCTGCTTGCAAAGCAGGCGCTCTAACCAACTGAGCTATTGCCCCACGTACCGGAGAACTCTGACCATTCTACCGTAAAAGCCCGAATACCGCAAGATATAGGGCGCGGGTCGCAAAATTATTCACCCCTGCGGCGGCGTCTTCGCTATGATACAATAAGATAATATTGCTAAAACATAAAACACTAATGGAGCCTTAAGACCATGGCCACAGTACGTCTAGCCACTAAAGATGAGATTGCTGACTGGAATGCTCATCTCCTCGATAATCCCGGAGGCGGCGAGTTTTTTCACACAACGGCTTTCGCCAAAATAAAGACCAATAGCCGCTGGCAGTCGGTCTTTCTATATGTCGATGGTGTATATGTACTGGTTCTAGAGGCTAAGCTTGGGCTGCTTGGCAAGCTATGGTACATCCCAATGGGCCTTCCGTTGGCACCAGATAAAGCCACGCTAACCCACCTCAAACAATTGGCGCGCAGCCATCACGTGTTCGCCATCAAAACAGAGTTTGCGCTTGAGGCCTCGGCGCAAACCCGGACCCAGCTTGAAAAAAGTGGCTTTGATCGAGCTACCGACGTGCAGCCGACAACTTCTACGATATGGGTAGATCTGAAGGATAAAGACGAGAAGGCGTTACTTGAAAGTTTCGATGGTAAGACCAGGTACAATATTCGACAAGCCCAAAAAAGCCCAATTACCTGCAAAGAAGTTGCAATCGACGACGAGAGCTGCCGCAAGTTTTACGACCTGCTCACCGAAACCGCCGCTGATCGTTTTGGCATCAGGCCATTTGAATATTACGCAAAGTTCTGGCAATCATTCGCGGCAATAGATCAAGGCAAGTTCTTCTTCGCTTTCGATGAGGATGATAATCTCCTGTCGGCTGATTTTATTATGCTTCTGGGTAATAAGGCTAGTCGCAAAGACGCCGCCAGCCTTCGACAAAAAACAGTTCGAGGCGCACCTGCCCTCTTGGAGTTATATGTCATGACCACCCTGCAGCAAGCTGGAGTGACGGCATACGATCTATGTGGCAGCCCGTCTTCAGACCAGCTCCATAATCAAGAAAACCCGCTTTACGGAATTGGTAAGTTTAAATCAGGGTTTTCCGATAAAGTCACCGACTATATCGGCACCTACCAACTTCCCATAGCGCCGCTGAGGTCTATGTTATGGACAAAGTTTGTCGAGCGCTTAGTACGCAAGCTCTTCTATATGCGCCACGGCCAAGCATTCTATTAGTAGGCAGCCCAGCCCACAACAAAAATACCTCCGAATTAATCGGAGGTATTTTATTTAACAATTTAGTTGTGCAAATCAAACGGCAAGTTCATATCAAGATTTATTTTGAACTTAGTCTTGTTCCAGCAAGCTGGAACGACATCGGTAAGTAAGCTCAGCCTACCGAAAAGACCGACCTAGCTCAACAATTGATTACTCGAATTGTTGGCATAGAAACTCCCTAGAAAGGAGGTAATCCATCCGCACCTTCCGGTACGGATACCTTGTTACGACTTAACCCCAATCATCCCCCCCACCTTAGGCCGACGAATCGGACTTCGGGTGTTGGTGACTTTCATGGTTTGACGGGCGGTGTGT
>DAIDKB010000041.1 GCA_027451105.1 bacterium | reverse complement strand
TATTTAGGTATAGCCTTGTGTTGTAGCATATAGGGGTAGAGCACTGAATGGGCTAGGGCTGCTTACCGCGGTACCAAACCCTATCAAACTATGAATACTATATGTGGAATCACAGGAGTCAGGCGGTGGGTGATAAAATCCGTCGTCAAGAGGGGAACAACCCAGACTAACAGCTAAGGTCCCTAAGTTACATCTAAGTGGAAAACGATGTGGAGTTACTGTGACAACCAGGAGGTTGGCTTAGAAGCAGCCATCCTTTAAAGAAAGCGTAACAGCTCACTGGTCTAGTGATTCTGCGCGGAAAATATAACGGGGCTAAGATGTACACCGAAGCTTTAGATTCAATTTTTAATTGAGTGGTAGGAGAGCGTTCTATTCAGCGTTGAAGGTATACCGGTAAGGAGTGCTGGAGCGGATAGAAGTGAGCATGCAGGCATGAGTAGCGTTAAAACAGGTGAGAATCCTGTTCGCCGAAAACCCAAGGTTTCCTACGCGATGCTCGTCATCGTAGGGTTAGTCGGGTCCTAAGTCGAGACTGAAAAGTGTAGACGATGGCAAATTGGTTAATATTCCAATACCAACATATAAGCGCGATGTGGGGACGCATAGAGTTAGTCGAGCTCACTGATGGAATAGTGGGTCGAAGGATGTAGGTTGTTAAGTAGGCAAATCCGCTTAACGTTAGACCGAGATCTTACAGGCTCTTGACACTCTTCGGAGGAGATGGAGAATCGATGATACTGTCGTGCCAAGAAAAGCCACTAAGTTTATTATATGTTGCCCGTACCGTAAACCGACACAGGTGGGTGGGATGAGTATTCTAAGGCGCGTGGAAGAACCCTCTTTAAGGAACTCTGCAAAATAGCACCGTATCTTCGGTATAAGGTGTGCCTACTTTGGTATAGAAACTTGCTTTCAAAAGCTAGAGAGGTTGCAACAAAGAGTCCCTCCCGACTGTTTACCAAAAACACAGCACTTTGCTAACACGTAAGTGGATGTATAAGGTGTGACGCCTGCCCGGTGCTCGAAGGTTAATTGATGATGTCAGCGCAAGCGAAGCATTTGATCGAAGCCCGAGTAAACGGCGGCCGTAACTATAACGGTCCTAAGGTAGCGAAATTCCTTGTCAGTTAAATACTGACCTGCATGAATGGCGTAACGAGATGGGAGCTGTCTCAAAGAGGGATCCAGTGAAATTGTAGTGGAGGTGAAAATTCCTCCTACCCGCGGAAAGACGGAAAGACCCCGTGCACCTTTACTACAGCTTGACACTGTAGCTTGGATATTCATGTGCAGGATAGGTGGGAGGCTATGATGACTAGACGCAAGTAGAGTCGGAGCCATCCTTGAGATACCACCCTTGAATATTTGAGTTACTAACTGCGTACAATTATCTTGTATCAGGACAATGTCTGGTGGGTAGTTTGACTGGGGCGGTCGCCTCCTAAAAAGTAACGGAGGCTTACAAAGGTTAGTTCATGGCGGATGGAAATCGCCAGTTGAGTATAATGGCATAAACTAGCTTGACTGTGAGACATACAAGTCGAACAGAGACGAAAGTCGGTCATAGTGATCCGGTGGTTCTGTGTGGAAGGGCCATCGCTCAAAGGATAAAAGGTACGCCGGGGATAACAGGCTGATCTCCCCCAAGAGCTCACATCGACGGGGAGGTTTGGCACCTCGATGTCGGCTCATCGCATCCTGGGGCTG
>DAIDKB010000040.1 GCA_027451105.1 bacterium | reverse complement strand
CACCGGTTGAGGCAGCTGCTCCAACAGCTGCTCCAACAGCTGCTCCAACAGCTGCTCCAACAGCTGCTCCAACAGCTGCTCCAACAGCTGCTCCAACAGCTGCTCCTGAACCTGTAACAGCTGCTTTCGACATGGATTCTTGTAAAAACAAATTCCTCAAGCTAGTGGCCAGCAACCGCAATGAGGCGCTCAGGATCCTCAGCGTGTACGGCGTTAAGAAATTAACCGAAATCGCTGAGGACAAATTGCCTCAAGTTTACGGCGATATCTTAGCTGCATTAGGTGAATAGCATGGCACATTCCCTTTTATCCCCTAGCGCAGCTCATCGCTGGATGAACTGTGCAGCCTCGCTTAAGTTAGAAAGCGAGCTGCCTGAATCAACCAGCGACTACGCTGACGAAGGCACGGCAGCCCACGAATTTGCCGCACGCCGATTGTTAAATCTTATAGATGAAAACGCACGGCCTGTAAACATAGGCGATGAGTTTGTCATCAACAGTAAAACCTACACGTACAACATCGACATGGCCGCATACCTAGACAAGTATGTTGATGTGGTATGGGAAATGGCCAATCACGAAATCTTGCGCGTTGAGGAACGTGTGGATTTTAGCAACTGGACCTTGCACCCTGATTCGTTTGGCACTGCCGATGCCGTCATTATTAAAGGCAACGAAATCCAAATTCACGATCTTAAGTATGGCCGTGGCGTACCGGTTGATGCCGTGGACAATGAGCAACTAATGATCTACGCCCTGGGTGCCGTGGATATGTTTGAGATTGCCTACGAGTTTGACCAGGTGCGCCTAGTCATACATCAACCACGCTTAAACAGTATGAGCGAGCATGTGTTGACCGTAGTTGAGCTTAAAGAATTCGGCAACAAGGTACGTGAAAAAGCGCAAATTGCCCTGGCAAAACTCAAAGCGCCAGCGCTGACCAGCGATGACTTTACACCTGGTGTTAAACACTGCCGGTGGTGCAAAGCCAAGGCCACCTGCCCTGCCCTGACTCAACATGTCATGTCAACCGTTGCCGATGACTTTGTAGATATCAGCAAAGATATCAAGCCGCAGCTCGAGAGCGCAGAGGAACGTGTACAAAACACGGTCGATAGGCAGCTGGCCAACTGTATGTTAGCCGTGGAACTTATCGAGGATTGGTGCAGCGCTGTGCGTGCCGAGGTTGAGCGCCGCCTGCTTGCTGGCACGTTCACGGATAACCGTTACAAATTGGTTGAAGGCCGCAAAGGCGCTCGCAAATGGATGGACGCAACTGCAGTTGAGGAGGCCATGAAAGCCATGCGCCTTAAGCGCGAGGAGATGTATGAGTTTAGCTTGATCTCGCCTACCACAGCCGAGAAGTTATTTAAGGATCAACCTAAGCGCTGGGCCAAGCTGCAAGAACTTATCACTCAGTCCGAAGGCAAACCTAGCGTGGCACCGGCCAGCGACAAACGTCCGGCCATTATCATCAACGACTTTGAGGTTTTAGTGTAATGAACCCAGGCAATAACAGGCCCGACAATGACAACGTTGAGTCTGGTTTATTGCCAAGAGATGCACGCGAGCTGCTGGCTGCAGCCGCGCGATGCAAAAACAGCAAGGCACTGGATATTACCTTGCGCCTAATACGAAAAAAATATCCGCAACATTTTCAACCAGAGGAGCAGTAACCATGAAAGTACAAATTAAAGAAGTTAGATTGTCGTTTCCACAATTGTTTGAACCCAAAACCGTAGGTGGTGAAGGCGAGCCACGATTCTCGGCAGCCTTTGTGATCGTGCCTGGTAGCACCAACGCACAAGCCCTGGACGCTGCAATCGAGGCAGCCGCTAAAGAGAAATGGAAGGACAAGGCAGCCGGTATCCTCAAAGAGCTGCGCTCCAAAGGCCGCGTATGCTTTCAACACGCACCCTTGAGCAAGGACGGTGAGGTGTACGAAGGCTTTGAAAACATGTACGCGCTCAACGCCACCAACAAGGTGCGTCCACTCGTTGTTGACCGCGACAAAACACCCCTCACGCAAGCCGATGGCCGTCCTTACTCCGGCTGCTATGTCAACGTCAACGTTGAAGTATGGGCGATGGATAACCAATACGGCAAGCGTATCAACGCAACCTTGATGGGAGTGCAATTCTGCCGTGACGGCGATGCCTTTGGTGGTGGCCGTACCTCAAGCGTGGATGACTTCGATGACTTGGGATCCCTGCCTGCTGAGGAGTTAGTATGAATAAGCACCTATTAATCGAAAAGATTGGGTTCGCATGTTGCTGTGTGGCCCTTACCGTTCTACTAGCTCTTGAGATTATTAATAAGTGAAACTATATGGAGACCTCGAGACATACTCATCGGTGCCGATTAAACACGGCACCCATGTGTATGCCGCCCAGGCTGAGATCTTACTATTCGCCTATGCGCTCGACGACGGCCCTGTAAACGTTTGGGATTTGACTCGCAAGGATCCGATGCCATCGGATCTCGAGCAAGCCTGGCATGACCCAACGGTTGAGGTGGTGTTTCACAACTCTGCTTTTGACCGCACGGTGATAAAAGCCACTGGACTTTACACGCCACCCATCGAGCGCTGGCGCGATACGATGGTCAAGGCCTATGCGCACTCGTTGCCTGGCAGCCTGGCTGATCTTTGCGATGTGCTGAAAGTACCAGCCGATAAGGTTAAAGATACTCGAGGCAAGCAGCTGATTCAACTCTTTTGTAAACCACGGCCAAAGAATCACAAGCTGCGCCGTGCCACTCGCGACACGCACCCGCAAGAATGGGATCTCTTTATCGACTACGCTAAGAGCGATATCGAGGCTATGCGCGAGGCTGACAAGCGCTTACCGGATTGGAATTACCGAGGCGCTGAGTTAGCCCTGTGGCACCTGGACCAACGCATCAATGATCGTGGCGTTGCAATCGACTTGGATCTAGTCCACGCCGCTATTCGCACGGTGGACAAGGAACAGGAACGTTTGAAAAGCGTAACCCAGGACATGACAAACGGCGCTGTGCAGGCTGCCACTCAACGTGACGCATTGATGTATCACATCTTTGAAACCTACGGGATCGATCTACCTGACCTTACAGGCTCAACGGTTGAACGTGCTATCGATGAGGCTGGGCTGCCGCCTGAGCTGCGCGAGCTGCTAATAGTCCGGCTGCAAGCCAGCACCAGCTCCACGGCCAAGTATAAAAAACTCGCGCAAGGCACAAGCGCCGATGGCCGGTTACGTGGGACGCTGCAATTCTGTGGTGCGACACGCACCGGACGTTGGGCTGGCCGCTTGTTTCAACCGCAAAACCTACCAAGGCCAGCGCTCGAGAATGAAGAAATCGAGACCGGCATTGAGGCGATGAAGCTGGACGCTGCAGATCTCATAACGGAAAACGTTATGGAATTAACCAGCTCCGCAATCCGTGGCTGCATTGTGGCACCGCCAGGCAAAAAATTGGTGGTAGCTGACTTGAGCAACATTGAGGGCCGTATGCTTGCTTGGCTCGCCGGTGAAGAATGGAAACTGGCAGCGTATGAACGCGGCGAGGATCTTTACATCTCGGCCTATGCCAAGAGCTTTAACGTTGCGCCTGAAACCGTAACCAAGGCTCAAAGGCAAATCGGTAAGGTGCAAGAGCTGGCACTCGGATACCAGGGACGTGTCGGCGCTTTCCTGACATTTGCCGGAGTGTACGGCATTGACCTTGAGAAAATGGCGCACGATGCCTGGGATGCAATACCGGACGATGTTAAGGACCAGGCCAAGGACTTTTACGATTGGAGCATGAAGAACAAAGGCAAAGACTTTGGACTGTCTGAAAAGGCTTACCTGGTTTGTGAATCATTCGTGAGGCTGTGGCGTGATGCGCATAAGAACGTGGCAAGTTATTGGAAGGAACTCGAGAACGTGTGTATCTACGCCGTTGAGAACCCAGGCGAGACCCTGACTTGCCGCAAGCACAAGATTCGCCGTGACAACGCGTGGCTTAGGATCAGCTTGCCAAGTGGCCGTTACCTTTGCTACCCCCATCCAAAGGTAGAAAACAACAAACTGTCATATATGGGTATTAACCAATACAGCCGTAAGTGGAGCAGGCTTAACACCTACGGTGGCAAATTGGTTGAGAACATTACCCAGGCCGCAGCTCGCGATGTGTTGGCTTGCAGTATGCCAATCATCGAAGCCAAAGGTTATGAGATCGTATTGACCGTACATGATGAGATTATTAGCGAGGCAACTGACAAACCCGAGTTTAACTCTGATGATCTAGCAGCAATCATGTCAACCGTACCGGCTTGGGCCAAAGGGTTGCCGTTAGCAGCTGCCGGATTTGAGGCTTACAGATATAAAAAGGATTAATCATGGATAACTTAGTCATAGAGGTTGGTAAATATTATAAAACTAGAGATGGTCATAAAATAAGAATTTATGCTATTGATGGTCATTCTCATTACTCTATTCATGGAGCCGTTCTTTGGGATGATGGATGGGAAGTAATAGGTTGGACGCAAGAAGGATTTTATTATTGGGAAGAAGGAGAATCAGGGGTAGATATTGTTTCTGAATGGACAGAGCCACACCCAGCAGAATCATGGGAAGTGGATAAAAAAATATTAATTAGTGTTGATGAGGAACGCTGGCATAAAGGATATTTTTCTCACTTTAAAAATGGGCTTTTTTATACTTTTGCTTATGGAAAAACATCTTGGACTCAGCAGGGAGTCATAGGTTACAAATACGCTAAACCAGTAGAGGAAGAATAATCATGGATGAATTAATTTTTGAGTGTCCAAGGTGTGGTGGCCCAACTAGAGCGATGGTTCAAATGGTAGTGGTTGCCCCATCTGAAATGATGTACAAGTTTAGTAAAAAGAATATTCGTAGTAAAGAATTCACTATTAAAGGTGTTTTGTGGGAAACGGCAGACTTCATTTGCAACAAATGTAATTATGTGACTAACGGTTATGGTAACTATGTGACCAATTTGAAAAAAGAAAATGAACGATTAAAGGAACAGTTAATAAATTTAAATATTGGATGCCTATATCTCCGCCACCTGTACCTGAGGAGGAATAATGAGCAATGAACACTAATATTATTTTAGATAGCATTTTGTCTTTTGTAATTTGTTTTTGCGTAAGTTTTTGCGTTGTTAGTATTGTTCTACTAGCTATAAACAGGGGAAAATAATGAAGATAAACGAAATCATCAAACTGTTTTTTAAAAGCACTCAAATGTATTCAGACAAACACAACCGCCGTCAGTGGATCCTTAAAACCCTCGAGCTTAAACGCCAAGGAAAGCACGCCTTACAAACAGGTGGTTGGGTAGTCGGTAAATGAAACAACTGCGCGAAAGGGATATCGAACGCTACCTGGTTAGCCGTGTCAAGGAACTCAGTGGCGAGGTGCGCAAGGTACAATGGATAGGACGCAGAGGCGCACCGGACAGACTCGTTATGCTGCCGGATGGTTCGATACCTACCGTGTGGGTTGAACTCAAAGCGCCTGGCAAAAAGCCGGAAGCACACCAGGTACGCGAGCATAAGCGCATGAAAGCGATGGGCCAGGTTGTCGTAGTGATCGATAGCAAGGAGGCAGTAGATGCACTCCTCGCCTAAACCGTTCACACCACGGCCTTACCAATCGCTCTTGATCGATCATATCCTTAATAACAAACGCTGTGCGCTGTGGGCTGGCATGGGTATGGGTAAAACATCAAGCACTCTCACGGCGCTTGACGCTTTATTCATGGCCGGTGAGGACGCTCCGGTATTAGTGCTGGCACCCTTGCGCGTGGCCAAGGATACCTGGCCTGGTGAAGCAAACAAGTGGGAGCATTTAAAAGGCCTTGAGATCGTGCCGATTACCGGCAGCGCTGTTGAACGTCAACGCGCACTTAAGAAAGATGCGCCGATTAAAACTATCAACTACGACAACCTCGTTTGGCTATACGACTATTACCGCGAGCGCTGGCCGTTTAAAACTGTGGTGTCCGATGAGTCAACCAGGCTTAAGAGTTTCAGGCTGCGTCAAGGCGGCAAGCGCACCCAGGCGCTAGGCCGTGTGGCACACCGGTTTGTTGACAGGTTTATACAATTAACCGGCACGCCCAGCCCTAACGGCTTGCAAGATCTTTGGGGCCAAGCCTGGTTCCTCGATGCTGGCGAACGCTTAGGCAGAACGTACAGCGCTTTTCGCGAGCGGTGGTTTGCGAAATCTTTTGACGGCTACGGCATGGTACCATTACCCCATGCGCAAGCAGAGATTCAGGAAAAGCTAAAGGATCTTTGCCTGACCGTTGAGGCAAAAGACTGGTTCGATCTACACGATCCTATCGTCAACAACATTTACGTTGAGCTGCCCAGCAAGGCACGGGCAATCTATGACGATATGGAAAAGCAAATGTTTGCAGAGATCGAAGGCTTTGGCGTTGAGGCCTTGAACGCTGCGGCACGCACTATGAAATGCTTGCAGCTTGCCAACGGCGCTGCGTATGTGGATGACAAGGGAGCATGGAAAGAGGTACACGATGAAAAAATACAAGCGCTTGAATCAATTGTGGAGGAGTCTAGCGGTGCGCCTATTCTTGTGGCGTATCACTTTAAGAGCGATCTTGAAAGGCTTACCAAGGCTTTTCCTAAAGGCCGTGTTCTTGACACCAATTCCAATACGATACGAGACTGGAACGCCGGAAACATTCCTTTACTGTTCGCCCATCCAGCCAGCGCTGGACACGGACTGAACTTACAGGACGGCGGCAACACGTTAGTGTTTTTCTCGCACAACTGGAACCTCGAGGAACGCTTGCAGATAATTGAACGTATCGGACCAACGCGGCAATTACAAGCAGGCTATGACAGGCCGGTGTACATACACAACATTATCGCCCAGGACACCGTGGACGAATTGGTACTTGAACGAGTAGAAACAAAAAGAGAAGTGCAAGACATTTTGTTAGAGGCAATGAAAAAAGGAGGACTATTTAATGAGTGAGTCAGCATTAAACGTACAGGTAGGCGGCAGCCACTACAAGGACATGCCGATACAACCAATAGAGTACATACACCGAAACGGCCTGGGATTTATCGCCGGTAACGTTGTCAAATACATTACCAGGTATGAGAAGAAAAACGGCCTCGAGGATTTGAATAAGGCACGTCATTACATTGACTTGTTAATTGAACTGGAACAGAATAAAACCAAGTAAAGGAGAATAGATTATGAGCTTAAGCCCACCCGCACCGGCGAACCAACAATTGATTAAACCTTACATTCCTGAGTACGGTGGTTATTCGCCTAGTCCTGTTCAAGGTCAGGCAAATTGGCAAAAGGAATTGACTGAGATCCCGCCTCAACCCAATCTGTTATAGGAGGCCACAATGAACTTTCACCCTATTTTGATGGACGTAATTTACGGTGATTATAAACTGGCCAAGCTCCACGCAGCGTGCATTGTCGGCGCTCGCCTGGTGCGCCAGGTAGAGATCTAAAATGAAAATAGCAAGGGTGATTGGCTGCAACGGCGCGTCAAGGAACTCAAGGAAAGGTTGAGCAAAGAACTCAAGAATAACAACTACGCAGCCAACGATCCCCAAGCCCAGGCGATTTAAACCGCCTCGGCTGTGTCGGCGTTAAAGAGGTGGCCGCGAAACTGAAACGTATCCTCATCGTGCTTCATTACCAGCTCAGGCATTAAGAGCTTGCCGTCCCTAAAATGCAACACGGCAAAGCCGGATCTGTGGTTGCCGTGCCTGCCCTGCTGATAGTCCAAGTTGTGCGGCCCTAGCGCATCGGCCAGCGTACCGGTATCAACACCCCATACAGTATCGCCCTTCGCGTTAGTCCAAGGGCGCACTTGCAACGAGTGCGTGTGGCCCGTGACGTAATGGCACTGGGCCTTGACGATGTTGTTGTGCGCCGCGTGTATGCCCGAGTGGTAATAGTGCGTGATGCAAAGCTCGCCGTTGATCCAGGTAGTCCAAGCCGGACTCCACTCAGGAAAAAAACCCTTTAAGGTAAATCCTGGCACGCCCTCAAACTCAGGCGCGTTGGCAGCAAGCCGTGTTTCAAACCGCGCATCGTGGTTGCCTAGGTTCCAAATGAAATGCTGGCAATGCGCTTTTTTGCCTGCCTTGTAGATCTCATCCAGGCGCTCGAGGTTAGCGTTCAACTCTTCTTTAACCGATGGTTTTTTATCCCAACCGATTCGTGGGTAACGACTGATACCGCCGCCGTCAAAGCTGTCGCCGTTATTGATAATTGCTGTTGGTTTTAGATGGGGAATTAAAGAAAGGAACGCACGTTGCATTGTAGTTTTAACACCTGGATGATAATGCGCATCCGAGAATACCATTACGCAGCCTGTGTTGACGCTTAACTCGATTCGCCCTTCCGTCTTAATCTCGCGTCTTGCTGAGACATCGTTCCAAGTTGTTAAGTTAAGTTTTGATTTTCGTTCTTGCACGCTTCTAATAGATAGACCGATGCTTTTTGAAACGAGACTTGGGGATCCGTATTTATTCCACGCCTCTATGAACTGTTTATCTGTAATATATTTTGCCATTCACGATACCCTTTTAGGTTTAAACTGATGACAAGCAAAGTCTGTAACCTTGCACAAGAAAACAGGGCGAACTGAGATAGGTTCATCGCTTTCGTCCAAATGTGAATAAATCGGTGGTTGAACATAACAGCCAACTTGATCGCGCCGATCAGGCAGTGTATGGCAGTAAACGCACTCACCGCATTGGTCATTGAACTGGTATGTGTTCCCTGATAACCCAGTCTTGGAATCCTTCGACTTTGTTCGCATCGTTCAATGCGCCTTCAAAGAATTGCCTTGAGACTTCGCAGGGGTCGTATCCAGTATCCTCGCAAGATCTTGGGAGTTTGATGCCGGTTCCATTAAGGCCTTGGGAATTGCTGGCAACGGTGGACACTGTACTGCCACCGGCGTATAGGTTGCGCAACCGCTCAAGCTGATTATGAAGCTCATTAGTAGTAGCTGCATAATCTTGCGCCACTTGCTGAGTCTGCCTATCATTCTTGATCTCCTTTTGTTTGTTCAAATTTGCCTGCATCTCGCCTTGAGCTTTGACCTGAGACTCATAAGCAACGAATTTAATATGCTCGTTGGTATAACCACGCCAATAGCCACAACCAAAAAGCCCAATGACAAGAATACCAACACCAATAAGTTTATAAGGTAAAGGAATGAGCGAGAACATTTCATTATTCCCCCTGTTTTTCAACGTGGTACTTGGCTGCAAGCGCCGCGATGATACCGGCAATTGCCAGGCCAAAGCCTTGATAATCGGGAGTCGGTGTTTGCCAAAACTTCGCTATCATCGTCACACCAGCCATTGATCCCATTAGCTTCGTGAGACTAAAGGTCTCATTGTCTCGCGCAGTCATAATGTTCTTCAAGAATTTCATCATACGGCCTCCATCGCCAACTCAAACAAACGCTTAAACCAGCCGCGCCCGAACGTATCAAAATTACGCGTGCCGGTGTAACGCAAAGCCCGATCAGCAAGGTATAACGCCATGCCATCAGGTGTTAATGTAATCGCCTTACCTAGTGTTGCCGTGCCAAATATGCCGTCTTGCGCAACACCTAGTGTTTTTTGTAAGAGCTTGACGGCTGCCTCGGTTCCCTGATTGACCGCGCCATCAAACACGTAAACGCTCAATGGCCAAGGCAATTGATCGCCTTTAATCTTGCTCCAGTAATCGCGATAATAAATTTGTTTTGCCTGATCGATTGTTAGGTTTTTAATATCTACATCGGGATAGTCGCGCTTGCAAATACCGTACTTTGTTTCGCCGCCTGGATCATTCGGGTTATTGACGTAGCCGCCCTCTTCCCCTATGACCATCGCAAAGGCCTTGTCAAAGTCGCTCATTTGTTTATACCGTACCTTTGCAGTGCCAGGTAAACCAATCCGGCCAGCGCCAGGGCCATCAAGCCGTGTAAGGACCAACGCCCAAACTCCGCATACTTCTCATTAAGCCATTCCTTTAAGGCCTCGCGTACAGCCTCTTTGGTTGTTTCCTTGTCTAGCTCCGGCATTTATATTCCCCTTTATTAAGCGCCACCTTCGTTAAAGCCACCCGCTTGATCCAAGTTAGGACTCAACACACCAGCCCTGGCAGAAGCGTCATCCAAAAATCTAAAAGCAATTCCGAAACGCCCGTTCAATTTCCAGCCAAGCTGAAATTGCCAATAGGACGGATAGCCGCTTGCTCGCCATCTAATCATTAGATTGACGTAAAACGGCAACATAAAACGGCATTCGAATATGCCGTTCCAAAACATCTGAGGACTTGGGCCACGACCTATCTTACCAAGCACCCATTTACCATTACGCTTGAA
>DAIDKB010000039.1 GCA_027451105.1 bacterium | reverse complement strand
GCCAAATAAAAAGTCTTTGGATCTCGCACTGCCAAAGACTAAAATCGAAAAATGTATATTTTACATGATCCTCGGTAGCAAAATTAAGTATTTTCATGCAGCTACTGTCTTTGGTGATGTCTGGCGGTAGTATAGCAAATCGGCCTATCTGTTGTCAATAACGCGGGGTCGCCACCTATCGGGCGTAGTGAATGTTTATCATGGACTTTATCTAATATATGTGATATAATAATACGGATGTCTTTAAATTTAGTCTTTCCTATTAATCATCCAGAACGTGATAAATCTCTTCACGAGACACTAGAGGCCCCCACGTGTGATGTCGAAGGATTATTAACTGGACCTATATCTCTTCGCTCGTTGCCGCAAGTCGATAATGAGTTTTCGCCAACACCTGGTGATCCGTACAGCGTCAGTACTCGTGATGGCGTGGAATACGTTCCTTCTGCAGCACTATTGATGCAATCCCGCCTTTACGAGGCGGCTCATAATATGGGACTACTACATGTTGACGGTATTGTCTCGGCAATTGATGATGAGATTATTACCCAGCATGAAAGGCGTTGTCGAACTAATACCGACGCACATGCTCGACTTCTTGAACAGCTAAATGAAACCAATACGAAAACTGTACCTCAATTGATAGCTAATCTTTTTTGGCGTTACAGAACTGGCTATGCTATGCCTAGCGAGGGGGCTGAGATGTTAATGCGTTATCCAGTAATGGGTGGCGTTGAGGCTGCAAAAAGAACTCAGCCATTTGATTTTGAGTCGTTGAAACAACTTGATGCCTATGCATACCGAGAGCTTTTGATGGTTCGTCAGAACATGCTAAAGCAAGGTATAGATGCCAAGA
The DNA here is from genome assembly GCA_027451105.1 of bacterium. Lineage (GTDB taxonomy): Bacteria > Patescibacteriota > Saccharimonadia > Saccharimonadales > Saccharimonadaceae > UBA1547. The sequence continues at coordinate 11,256 of DAIDKB010000039.1, read as the reverse complement.
TTATATTATCGGCTGGTGCTGACACTAATCAAAAATACATACTAAAGACGCAGTTGGTAGATCATGAGGGCGCAAGTGAGATTTGTATTATTGTCGCCAAACAGACTGCCGGTGAAGTACGCGCGGACAGTATGTCTACTATTCAATTAAAGAAAAAAGTAAGTTACATTGGATTTCCAACCGATGGCGCTGATATACCAGGTGACAAAAATATAATGAAAATGCATGGTGTCCCCTACGATATGCGACCAATTGGCGGTTCGTATTATTGGTGTACGACAGACAAAGATCTGATGGTCGGCAAGAGCGCTCTTCAGGCCGCTAACCACCCTGAGCTAGAAGCCTAGAATGCGTCGAATTTCGGCCTGAATATCATCAATGACGCGCATTTTACCAGCTTCATCGATACATTGAACGGCGGTAAACTTTTCAGGGTATAGGGCGCAAAGCTCTTCGTAATTGGCCTTTGCCCTATCCAGGTGGGTGGCGTCGGCTTCGTGGATGTCACGTTTTTTATTGGTGTATGAGCGAGTGTCTTTTTTGTCGACATTGCCCTGTGCCATATCGGTCGGCATAACTAGCACGATATTGATATCAGGCTGCGGAATGCCAAAAATATTGTATTCGGTATCCATCATCCGGTCGTAAAATGCCAGCCGAGCATCTTTGTCGGCGTATTTTGTGCCTTGGTGGGCCAGATTTGAAGCGACATAACGGTTGGCTATAACTAGGCTGTCGGGTAACAATAGGTGCTGTTCGATATCGGTTTTGGCAGCAAAGCGATCAAGCGCGTAGGCTAGGCTGGCCAGATCGGCCGGCACTTCGTCCGCCGCACCGTATTCGCCGTCCAGATAACGGCCGGCGTAATAGGCCGAATTTTGACCGTAAAGCGGAAAACTGAGCTTCAAAACAGGTTTTACTAGTGTAGTCTCAACATAAGCCCGTAATAGTTCGGCTTGGGTGCCTTTGCCTGACCCGTCGCCACCTTCAATCGCGACAAAATAGCCTTTTTCGGGTGATGTCATTATTTAATACCCTTTGGCAGGCCCTTTATGACAGGTGCAGCGCTGCGACTGTCTTTGTAAGCACGCGGCAACATCTGTTCTGGTGACCAGGTGCGGATTAGCTCATCGAGGTCGGCGGTGTGCTGATATTTACCGCTCATACCACCGCGTCCATCGCTGTAGTCACCTTCGACTGGGCCGGTTGCGTGGAAGATAAGCTGCCCGATACGCTCACCAACGGGTAAGACAACTGATTCATGTTTATTTAAATTATAGATTTCAAGAGTAATGCGGTTAACATATCCCGGGTCAATCCAGCCAGCGTCAAAACAAACAGCAACACCATTACGACCCCAGCTGCTGCGCGATTTGACTTCACAAGCACCACCGTAGGCGCGAATTCCGACAAATTCATGAGTGTGCGCCAGGATGCGTTCGCCGGGACGCAAAACGATAATCGGATGGTCTTCGGGGATGTTATCGAATAGCTTGTAGCCGTTTTGCTCGCACCACTCTTTGTGTGGCATAGCCTCGAGCGGGCCCTTAAAATACCGTTCGACGTCAATTTTGTCGAACGGATTATAAACGCGGGATTCTTCGGAATACTCTTGTTTATAAAAATAATGACCTAGCGTAAAATCAAGACTTGCTTCGGACACATGCCTTTCGTTATATGGAACACATGCAATTGTTCCGTTAGCGACGGCAGCCTTAATGTCAGTATTACTATAAACGGTCATTTGTCACCTCCCCAGGTAATAAAATGTTTGTTTTTATCTGTTTGTAAGTTCAGTATCGCATAATAATTTCTGATAATCAAATTTGTTAGTCCGATGAGCCAACCGCGAGAAGTACTTGCATCTCAGCGGCTGGCTCACCAGTTCGTCATCAGACGGCGATGGGCGCCTTGATGGCCGGGTGGTGCTGGTAGTTGACGACCTCGACGTCCTCGAAGGTGTACTCGAACAGCGACGACGCCTTCCTGAGCTGGAGTGTCGGCGACGGGAATGCCTCCCTCGACAACTGCTCGCGCACCTGGTCCACATGGTTGTCGTAGACGTGGCAGTCGCCACCTGTCCAGACAAAGTCGCCCACCCCCAGGCCCGTCTGCTGGGCCACCATGTGTGTCAGCAGGGCGTATGACGCGATGTTGAAGGGCACCCCGAGAAACATATCCGCCGAGCGCTGGTAGAGCTGGCAGGACAACTTGCCGTCCGCCACATAGAACTGGAACAGCGCGTGGCAGGGAGCCAGCGCCATCTCCGGAACGTCTGCGACGTTCCAGGCCGAGACGATGATCCGACGTGAGTCTGGATCGGTTCGAAGCTGACGGAGGACCTCAGAAATCTGGTCGATATGACAGCCGTCTGGCGTCGGCCATGACCGCCACTGTACGCCATAAATCGGCCCAAGTTCACCGTTTGGCGCAGCCCACTCGTCCCAGATCGTGACGCCGTGCTCCCGCAGCCAGCTGACATTCGAGTCGCCGCGGAGAAACCACAGCAGCTCGTAGACAATTGACCTCAGGTGCACTCGCTTTGTCGTGATCAGCGGGAAGCCGGCGGAAAGGTCGAAACGCAACTGCGCGCCGAACAGACTCCTTGTACCGGTCCCAGTCCTGTCGGACTTGGGCGTTCCTTCCTCGATGACCCGCCGTAGTAGGTTCTCGTAAGGCGTAGGTACGGCCACAATTCCTCCTGATGGAAGCTTGGGGTAAACGCCTAATGTTCACCCACCCTGTCGACTATTATACATATTTAACCTATAAAAAATACCGCCCCGAGTGGAGCGGTATTTAGTTTAGTCATATATTGACTAGTTTGAGGTGTTTTCAACCTTGATGCCAGGACCTTGAGTGGTGCTTAGGCTGGTTGATTTGATGTACTGGCCCTTCATGCTGGCAGGTTTTTGGCTCTGCAAGCTGTCAAAGAAGGCTTTGGCGTTCTCGGCTAGCTTGACACTGCCGAAGCTTACTTTACCAATAGCTAGGTGAACAATAGCTTGCTTGTCGACGCGGTATTCAACCTTACCGGCTTTAGCATCAACGGTTGCCTTGGCGACGTCAGCGGCAACGGTACCACTCTTTGGGTTTGGCATCAAACCACGTGGGCCAAGCAGACGAGCATATTTACCAAGACGTGGCATAAATGCAGGCGTTGAAATTAGGGTATCGAAGTTGATTTCTTCCTTGTCTAGTTGGGCTAGCAAAGTTTCGTCACCAACGATGTCGGCGCCGGCTGATTTAGCAGCGGCGTGGTCGGCTTCAGGTGCGAAAACAGCAACGCGGATAGTTTTACCGGTACCATTTGGCAGTGAAACAGTAGCGCGAACGTTTTGGTCGGCCTGGCGTGGATCAACACCAAGTTTAACGTGTACTTCAATGCTAGCGTCGAATTTGCTTGGGTTAGTCTTGGCAGCAAGTTCCAAAGCATCGTTAAGTGAATATAGCTTGTCCTTCTCGACTAGCTCGGCAACCTTACGGTAGTTTTTGCCGCGTCGCTCGATTAACGGACGGGTTACTGGACGTGGGCCTTTTTTAGTGTTGGCTTCGGCATCGTCAGATTGAGGAGTTGTGTCGCCTTTTTCTTTGCGCTCTTCTTTTTCAGCTTTTTCTTCGGCGGCTTTGAGTGCTTTTTCACTACGCTTACCGGCTTTAGCGGTAGCCTTGGATTCTTCGACAACTGGAACTTCCTTGGTTGTAGCGGCACTAGCGATAGCGGCCTCAATCTCGGCGATAGTATTTTTGTCGGTCAATTTAAGACCAAGTTTGGTTGCTTCTGCATGCAGATCGGCTTTTTTAGCCATAGGTGTTAACCCTTTCTGTGGTAATAACGGCCGTGATGACCTCCCAACATTGATTTGTTATGGGCTTATTGTAACAGATATGAGGCAATATTTCTAGGGGCAAGCCAAACAAAAAGCCCTGGACTTTTACATCCAGGGCTTAATTGAGAAAACCTGTATTATTCGGTAACTTCAACGCCCATTGAGCGAGCAGTGCCAGCGATAACTTTAACGCGACCATCAATGTCGATTGCGTTAAGTTGGTTCTTTTTGATTTCAGCGATTTCCTCAAGCTGAGCTCGGGTAATTTTGCCTACTTTGTCGGTATGAGGCTTGGCGCTTCCCTTTTGAATACCGATTTTTTCACGAATCAGGTCATCAACGGGCTGGCCAAGTGTCTTCCAAGTAAAGGTACGGTCTTCAAAAACTTGCAGGTGAACAATCACGTCCTTACCCATCATGTCCTTGGTGGCGTCGTTAAATGGATTAATAAAGTCCATCATATTAAGACCCCATTGACCAAGGGTTGAACCAACTGGAGGACCAGCGGTTGCGCGGCCGGCAGGAATGCGCAGCTTTAGATTACCAATAATTTTCTTTGCCATAATTTTCCTTTGTACTAAATATTAATTGAAGCTATATTTAGTGCGTAACTAGGTTATTGTAGCATAAATCAGTTGATCAGACAACCAATTTCGGCAATAAAACGACCGTCGATCACTGTCGGTGATTGCAACAACTATCGGCGCTTGTTAGAATAGTGAAAACTAGGGGGTATATGTCTAAGAATATTCATCAACAGGGCGTAAAAAGAGGCCGCGCACGCAAGATCATTGTGTCCTTCGTAATTTTGGTGATTATTGGTGCGCTTGGTTACATTCTTTGGTCAAACTATGTCCAAAAAAATGCCAATGCGGTTGTAACTAAAACAAAAACATTCACCTATAACAAAATTTCGCTCAGTTTTAATTATCCTTCAAATTGGGTAATTAGTGATGACGCCAAACTATCGAGCGGCACAGTTACGGCACCCGATAGCAACTTAACGCTGCATTATGGCATAGTTTCTACCGATAATATGGGCGGTGATTGCGGATTATCTGCCCCTGGCGACAGCTATTCAGTTACGTCGCTAGCATGGCAACCGGTTCCGTCGATTAGCGATGTTATCTTTAGCCAACTTGGGACAAAGTATGTTTCTGGTTCAAGCTCAACAACGTATAGTTACGAGTTTGGCTTGATTAACGACTCTGACAATAGTTTCAGGAACGGTAAGGTTGGCGATTATGCCTGTAATGTCGATAAAATATCGGCCGGCTTTATTAAAACAGTAACCAATGCTGATGGTTCTCAGTATGCTCTATCATTTTATGGTTCGTTTAAGGACTTAGATGCTGGCGCCAATGTGACGCAGGCTCAAATTGATAAAGACTTTGCATCTGGCGATGCGAAAACCGCTGGCGATATCCTAAAATCTGCCTCAATTAAGTAATTAGTAGTTAATAAAAAATAGGACTTCATAAAATTGAAGTCCTATTTATATTAAGCAGTTATTAGCTAACTTTGTTGACCTGCAGAGCATCAAGCTCGACTGGAGTGTCGCGGCCGAACATGCTGACCATGACCTTGATTTTGCCCTTTTGAGTATCGATTTCGCTAATAGCGCCATCGAAGCCCTTGAACGGACCATCGGTAATGCTGACAACTTCGCCTTCTTTGAAGTCGATGTGGTGTTTTGGATCTTCGACGCCCATACGCTTCTTGATCTTGCTGATTTCGCTATCAGACACAGGCGTTGGTTCGGTACCAGTACCGACAAAGCCAGTAACACCTGGAGTGTTGCGGACAATGTACCAAGTCTCGTCGGTTAGCTTCATTTCGACTAGGGCGTAACCCTGGAAGATTTTAGCTTCGATAACTTTACGCTTGCCATTTTTAATCTGAATTTGTTTTTCTTTTGGTACCATGACGTCAAAAATTTTGTCGGCCATGTCGACAGCGTTAATACGCTGGCGGATACTTTCAGCAACTTTTTCTTCGTAGCCACTGTAAGTGTGGATGGCGTACCATTGTCGGGTGGAATCGTAGCGATTTTTAGACATTTATATCTTTCCTTTTTATACTAAAATTAATTCAAAAATATATTTAAACAACATATCAAGCAGCAAAATCAAAACAATGAAGAATGCTGTGAATGCCAAAACTGCACCGGTTAGGCCCCAGGTAGCTTTTCGATCTGGCCAATGGACCTGGCGAAGTTCGAACCAAGCACCTTTAAAATATACACCTAGTGCCTTGAATGGCTTGAAAAACTTGGCGGCCGGCTTTTTAGCTGGACTCTGGCTAACTACTTTTGGTGCCTTAATCTGCTTCAAAGTAGATTTTGCCGGTTGAGAATCAGCGGCTTTGATACGTGTAACCTTAGTCGCGCTTTTAGCGGCTGGCTTTTTGTTCGCGGTTGTCTTTTTTGCTTTAGCGACCACTTTTTAACTCCCAATTAAATAGTCTGCTCTGAGCAGACTGTCAACTAGTACTATAGCGACTACTGGTTAAATCGTCAAGCGTGCTATGATATTTAATAGATGTTAGAGCTAATGATGTATGCCCTATTTGCCATATTAACGTTTGTGTTAATTTTTATGGCCTGGAAGTTAAATTTTGCTTTTCGTAATTTTAAAATTAAAAAGCCACTGAACCTATCAAACTCGCTTGACGACTTGCCAAGTGTCAGCGTCTGTATCCCGGCTCGTAACGAAATGCACGCTATGACGCAGTGTCTAGAAAGGGTTATTGCCAGTACTTACCCCAAGTTAGAAATTATAGTTCTTGACGACAGCTCGGCTGATAAGACTTCAATTTTAATTAAATCATTTGCTCATGCCGGTGTGCGTTTCGTCGAGGGTTTACCGCTGATTAACGGTTGGTTGGGCAAAAACTATGCACTGCAAGGCCTACTTAATGAGGCTAGTGGCACCTATGTCTTTTTTATGGATGTCGACACGCAGATTGCCCCTGACACGATTAGTCAATTGGTCGCATATGCCAAACAAGAGAAGGCGCAAATGGTGTCAGTTTTGCCGCGTCGCGAAGATGCCTGGCGTGCCAGCGTGGTTTTTGGGACGCTGCGCTACTTTTGGGAATTAATCTTTCACAGACAGTCGGCACCGGCAACGGCCAGTAGCGCTTGGATGATTAACCGCCTGACCTTGATTGAGCAGTTTAATGGTTTTAATGATATTAGCTCGGACATTCAGCCCGAATCTAGCCTGTCGTCAAAACTAATGCGTGACGATAAGTATCGTTTCTTGATTGGTACCAAAAAGCTTGGTGTCGCCTATGAAAAAAAGTGGCGTTCGCAGATTGATACTTCGGTTCGTCTGGCCTTTCCGGTTTTTGGTAATAACTCTCTGCTAGCTAGTTTTGGCGTGTTTGCGCAATTGATATTATTGACGCCGTTTATGGTGCTGATATTTAGCCCTGCGAGTCTTGAAACGCTGCGTCTGGCGGCTTTATGGCTGGCTGGTGGCTATGTTGCCCTGTATGCAGCCTATTTGATGCACGTTTATCGATCTGGCTGGTGGCTATCGGCAGTTGTCTGGCCGGTTTTGGTTGTTCAAGAAGCTGTTATCTTGGTGTTTAGTATTATTCTGTATGCCAAACATCGCGTTAATTGGAAGGGCCGACCAGTCAGCCTTGTGGCCGACTAAATTACTTAATTAGTTTATCGGATTTGACGGTCGGCATATCAAAGCTGAAAGTCGAGCCGTGGTTCAAGCGACTGGTAAGCTGAATACTGGTCTTGAGTTTGTGAGCTAATTTAGCAGCCACGTACAATCCCAGACCGGTGCCACTTGTCTCACGGGTACGATAATCTTCGCTTCGAAAGAACTTCTGAAAAATCTTGGCTTGATCGGACTTGCTGATGCCAATGCCAGTATCTTTAATTGAGAATTTAACGACGCCTAACTTCTGCTTAACCGACACGGTTATACTACCCTGCTTGGTGTATTTAATTGCGTTAGTGACGAAATTTTGAAGCATCTCTTCAAGGTAAAGCCGGCTAGCCGAGACTTGACCTAAGGTAGCGCCTAAATCAAGGTTGAAATGCAGGCCCTTATCGGCGGCTTCCTCGTGATATTCTTCGTATAGTTTATGAACCATCTCGCGTACATCAATCACCTCAGCGGTGTCTGCAACGCCTCGCTCGGCCCGCGATAAGGTGCTTAAATCGTTAACCATGTGCGCCAGATAGATAATTTGGTCATGAGCTAGGTCAACGGCATCGCTCAACATCTCTTTGGTAGCATTTGGGTGCTTCATCATGACTTGGACGTTCGAAATAGTCCCTTCGACAATAGTAATTGGTGTGCGCAGTTCGTGGCTGACAACGCTAATAAATTCATCACGCTCCTCTTCCAAGCTTTTAGCCTTGGTGACATCGCGCATAATAACAACAAAACCATCAACACTTTCGGCTCGATGAAGACCACTATAGCTTCCTCTAATTGGCGAATAAGTAATTTCAAGACGAATCTTTTCATCATCATTATAGGCGTGGTTAAGGTCATCGCGGGTTTGCGAACTTTTAGCTGTTTTTAAAAGCTCAAACAGACTGATGTTGGCATTTGATGTATCGGATAGGCTAACAACATCATCGATAAACTGTCCCTTCAAGCTGTCATTAGTATCAAGTAAGTTAAGACTGGCGGCATTATAAACCTTAATAACACCATTTTTGTCGGTACTAATGATGGCGCTCGACATGTTATTAATAATCGTACTGATTTGATCGCGCTGGAGACTTTGTTGAGCCTTGCTGGCAGTCAGCTCGCCTTTATCAATGTCTTGGGCGCGCGATATGCTAAGTAGTACTACTCCGCTTAAAATGATTGCAACCAGCGTCGCTAGGTCATAGATGACGGTAGTTGTACTGATATTGTGCCAAAAATAGATATCAATAAAGACGATGAACGTGAAAAAGACGACACTGGCATTCAGGCCATCTTTTGAAAAATAGGTATTTGAAGCAACCAAAAGTAAAATCCAAAAAGCTACCAGTGGTGACGACACGCCCGAGACAAATAGCAGATAAGCCGCCGCTAATAAGTGATAAGTGATTAACCTAATGGCCGAATCCTGCTTGGTTCGGCTGGGCATTAAAAACTGAACAACGCTAATATAAATAAACCAAAATGAAATTGTCAAAAAGCCAAAATCATTAAAAGCCGGTGTTGCATCAATGTAGTCAGCCTTAATTAAAAGTCCGTATATGACAAGTAGGATGGGCACAAATAAGCCGGCATATCGTATGATTTTTGCCGACTGGCGCGTATAGCTAGGTCCACCCTTATACATCTTATGCATGATTATACACGACAAGACGCTTATTTTTATATAGCTGGTGTTTCAAATTTTAAAGCTCGTTTGTGATTTTTATATTCAGGGTCAGCGTGCCCCACTAATGCCCAGAAATCATGGCTATGATTCATCTGACGGGTATGGGTTAGTTCATGGATAATGACATAATCAATCAACTCAAACGGTAGCTTCATTAAAGCGATATTTAGGCTAATCGTGCCAGTCGTACTGCAACTTCCCCACCGGCCACTGGCGTGCGAGAATCGCACACGCTCATAATTATAACCGTATTTTTTAGCCAAAAAAGCTAGGCGCTTAGGCAAGTAGCTTTTGGCCTCAACTCGTAAGGCACTAATAATAACTTCACGCAAATCTTTTTCAATCTCGGGTTCTTCCAGGCTGTGGCCCTCGGGCAATGTCGCGATGATTTGCTGGCCATAGCGCCAAATTTTGTGACTACTACCACTGACATATCTGATGACCAGGGTGTGGCTTTTACCAATAAGCATGCCACTGGTGTATGCGACTGGTTTGTGTGACTGTTTGATCATTGAACGTAGTTCGTCGCGTGATGACGACAATAGGCGCTTAACTAAAAATATTGGTGCATATAACGGCAAGGAGGCGCGCAAATTACCGTCAGGGGCAATACTGACGCGGATTTGTGAGGCACGGGCGCTACGTCGGATTGTTATCTTGCCAAATTCGCTATCGTGAATTATCGGCATATCTTTTGCTTTACCTAATCATTATGCGATGGTCAGAGGTCGATCGGGGGCGCGGGACTTGCAGGTCGGCGGCAGCTTCGACGCGAGGTTCTACCAAGTGCTTTAAAACGATTTTTAATTGACTAGAAAAGTTGTGCTTACCGCTAATTACGACTGTTTTTTCAGCTGAACTTGGTGTCGTAAAACGTTTTGTGATTCCATCAAACATCTCGACACTAATGCCGGCTTTGTCCTTAACGGTTTTAGTGGCACGAGATTTGGCAGTTGCGGTCTCGATCTGTGACCAAACAAACAAAGTCTCATAACCAGCCGCTTTAGCTAGTCGAACTAGGGCCAGACGGTTGGCGCGCGACTCAGTCGGGCCATCCAGAACAATCGTGTGACCAGACTTTAACAATTCTTTCAGCATAAAACTTGCAACACGGTCGACCGCTAGTAGACCGGCTTTGGTGTTGGTTAGATTGCCAAAGATATTTTGATTAATTTTTTCATAACTTATAAGGGCGGCATTAAAAGTCTCGGCAAATTGTTCAGCAAAAAATGTTTTTCCCGATCCAGGGATTCCCATCATCGCGATGATGTGCGGCTTGCTTAATTGGAGCGATTTCATATATGACAGTATAGCAAAAGTATGACGAAATACATATCAATACAAGGTGCCACGTCGCATATTGCGACGTGGCACGATTTAACGGTTTTATGTATTTCTAGGCTTCTTTTTCGTCTGGACCCATAAACAGGGCGACTAGTCCCCATACGGCGGCTAGGCCAACGATTGCGTAAACAACTCTTGCGAGTACTGAACCGGCGCCAAATAACCCATCGACCAAATTGTAGTTAAAGAATCCAACCAATCCCCAGTTGAGCCCTCCAACGATTAAAAGTACTAATTTCGTAGTGTTCAATGCGCGCATATCAACTCCTCCTATTAGTTTGTAGCTTCAGTATACGCTTGAATTTTGCTTAATTAAAGTTAATAAAATACACCCCGCTATTGCAGCAGGGCGTATTAATTTTCTATACATAAGGTACGAGGCATCATCATGACAATGCCCATGCGTCTAATCGGCCTATATAGTGGCTCGACCAAACGTTTTTCGGTGTTTATATTATAACTCTATCTGTTACGATTCGCGTGCCCCGGCAGAATGTGCCTTATCTGGGTCGGACGAACGCTTACTGGAATCCAGCAAGTAAAGGTAAAACTTTTCAAATTTAATTGTAAGAAAAACGTTTGTTATGGTCCAATATAGCACAGATTAACGATTTTGTCAATAGCAATCTTGACTTTCCTCTTTAAGCCTATGCCGTATACTGATAGGATGACTGCACGATACGCCCTTTATGAGATTGATAAAATTAGCCGCCGCTTTGCGGATGGT
>DAIDKB010000038.1 GCA_027451105.1 bacterium | reverse complement strand
AGCGTATGTCTATAATTGGTCGTGAAAAGACCAGAAAATTAAAAAGGAGTGGCCGGCTAACCGCAATTGGGTTATTCGTTAATAGGGTTGTATGAATATATTAATGCTTGGGTGGGAGCTTCCTCCGCATAACAGTGGTGGACTTGGGGTTGCTTGTTATCATATGTCGAAAGCCCTTGCGTTAAAAGGTGCCAAAATTGATTTTGTGGTTCCCTATCGTGCTGAACATCCGAAAATTAACTTCATGAAGATTCACGCTGCCACCGAGCTTACGCCCCTGGAGCGTTACGGTTTGGGCGCATATGACAGCAAGACTGTACTCGATTCGAAATTATCTGATGCCGATATCAATGACCTTAAAGATATGCGCGGCGTTCAAAAACGTTACGTGCGTTTTGTTGAGCATTTGGTTAAAAAGACCAGGCCTGATGCCATCCACGCGCATGACTGGCTGACGATGGAAGCTGGCATTAGGGCCAAAGAAATTGCTAATGTACCCCTAATTGTGCACGTTCATGCCACCGAATTTGACCGTTCAGGGTCAGATCATGGCAATCCATTGGTACACGAAATTGAGTACCAGGGCCTAATTATGGCCGACCGAATCATTGCGGTCAGCAACATCACCAAGAGCATTATTGTTCAAAAATACGGAATTTCACCTGACAAGATTGAAGTTGTTCATAACGCTATTGACGTTAATGACTTTGACGATGGCTACCAATACGACTTTCGCACCTATAGCTACCTCGAAGCGCTTAAAAGCGAGGGTTACACTATTGTCTCAACTATTACCCGCTTTACGATTCAGAAAGGCTTGATTCAGTTTATGAAGGCGGCCGCACGAGCAAGCGAGAAGTATGACAAATTTGCTTTTTTGCTAGCTGGTGACGGTGAGCAGCGCGACGAACTAATACGTTTAGCGGCTGATTTGGGTATTTCTGATAAAGTTTTTTTTACTGGTTTTGTCAGAGGTAAGCAATGGCGCGACGCTTACAGTGTGTCAGATATATTCGTAATGAGCTCGGTTAGTGAACCATTTGGCTTGACAGCACTTGAGGCCGCCCACCACGGTAACGCTTTGGTGATAACCAAGCAATCCGGCGTCGGTGAAGTGCTGAGCAGTATTTTTAGATATGATTTTTGGGATACTGACCGATTAGCTGATCAATTAATGGGAATTGCCACATCACCGGCCCTGGAGGATACCTTGCGTGAAGAGGTGTCAAAAGAATACGACCGGATATCATGGCATGATGTCGCTGCAAAATGTTTTAATATTTATAATTATACGATAGAGGGAGTTACCGTATGAGTAAGCGCGGCATAGTGCTATATCTTCATGTTCATCAACCGTTTAGAGTGCGCCAGTATAGCGTTTTTGATACTGCTATCAACCACGACTATTTTGATGAGCCAAGTACCGAGACTGACCGTAATAACGAGAAGGTTTTGCGTAAGGTTGCTGATAAGTCATACCGCCCAATGAATGCTTTACTTGAGAAATTATTAAATAATCATCCTGAGTTTAAGGTATCGCTGAGTATTACCGGTACATTTATCGAGCAGGCTGAAAAGTGGGCGCCTGATGTGCTTGATAGTTTTAAGCGTCTAGTTGATACTGGTCGCGTCGAAATCGTATCGGAAACCTACTATCACTCTCTAGCCTTCTTCTATAGTCGTAGTGAGTTTGAACGACAAGTTGAAGCGCATCGCAACAAAATACGTGAGCTGTTTGGCGTCGAAACGAGCGTATTTCGTAATACCGAGCTGGCATATAATGATGAGCTTGCTAAATGGGCTGATGGCTATGGCTTTAAGGGAATCCTGGCTGAAGGTTGGGATCCAATCCTAGAATGGCGTAGTCCAAATACAGTTTACCGACCAGCCGGCACTAAAAACATTGCTTTGCTACTGAAGAACTATCACCTTAGCGATGACCTTGCCTTTCGCTTTAGCAACCAAGGCTGGGCCGAGTGGCCACTAACAGCCGAAAAATATAATGCATGGGCAAACGCCTCAATCGGTGATCAAACAAACATCAACTTGTTTATGGACTACGAGACGTTTGGTGAGCACCAGTGGGCAGATACCGGTATCTTTAACTTCTTTGAAGCATTTGTTGGTGACTGGTTACAAAATCCCGACAATACATTCTACACGGTTTCGGATGCGATTGACGCCAACCCGCCGGTTGCTGAAATCAGCATGCCTTATACCGTTACCTGGGCTGATACCGAGCGCGATCTAACAGCCTGGTTGGGCAATTCAATGCAACAAGAGGCTCTGCGTTATGTCTATGCGCTAGAAGAAGACGTGATGCGCAGCCAAGACTTGGACTTGATTGCCGACTGGCGCCGATTGCAGACTTCTGACCACGTTTACTATATGTGCACCAAGTGGTTTACCGATGGCGACGTCCATGCTTACTTTAGCCCCTACGAATCACCTTATGACGCCTTTTTGTATCATATGAACGCCGTACGTGACATTCGCTGGCGTCTGCACCACTATCACGGTATGAGGAGTCTTAATGGCTAGACCAATTGTCCTTAGTAATGGCGAATTGCATGTTGGCCTGAATAGCTTTGGCTTGGTTCATGATTTCTATTTTCCTTATGTTGGTTTTGAAAATCACTCAGCCGGCCCTGACTTGCGCCACAAGATTGGTGTTTGGGTTGATGGTTCGGTTAGCTGGTTTGACGAGGATAACGGTTGGACTTTTGACTTTAGCTATCCACATAACTCGTTAATTGGACATACTATCGCCAAGAATGAGCGTATCGGTATTATGGTTGAGCTGGATGACTGTGTTGATTCAAAAATCAGTGCATTTATGCGTAATATTCATATCATTAACCTGCAAGACCGGCCTCGTGACATTCGCCTATTTATGCATCAGGCCTTTGCAATTGGCGACTCACGTAGCAATACCGATACTGGCCAGTATTTGCCAGATAGTAACGCAATTTTACACTACCGCGGTCGTCGAGCTTTTATCGTATCCGGTAGCCATAACAACCGACCGTTCGATCAATATTCGATTGGCCTATTCGGTATCGAAAATCATGCTGGAACGTACAAAGATGCTGAAGACGGCGAACTTAGCTTTAGTAATGTTGAACATGGCCGAGTCGACTCGACTATTAGATTCCAGCTGAATATTGATGCGCACAGCTCTGATCGAGTCAGTTATTGGATTGCCGCCGGTACGTCGACGCGCGAAGCCCTTTTTGTCCATAAGCAAGTCAGTGATGACGGTCTGGCTGAAAGGCTAAATCAGACAGCTGTTTGGTGGGGCGACTGGTTAAAGCCGGCTATGCATGCTGCTGATAAGATTGCGCCCGAACACAGGCATCTATTTTTAACTAGTTTAATGATTCTAAAGTCACAGACCGATAAACGCGGTGCAGTCATCGCCAGTACTGATACATCAATGCTGAATTATTCACGAGATGCCTATGCCTACTGTTGGCCACGCGATGGCGCCTATGTGTTATGGCCTCTTGTTAGGCTGGGCTTTAAAGATGAGCCGTACCGCTTCTTTGAGTTTTGTAAAAGTGTCATCCATCCAAATGGCTATTTGATGCACAAATACCGAGCCGATGGTGCGCAAGGAAGCAGCTGGCATCCATATGTTCACGGCAAGGTTGCCGCGCCGCCAATCCAAGAGGATGAGACCGCATTGGTATTGTTTGTCTTTGCTCAGTACTATGCAATGCACCCAGAACCGGTGCTGTTGAAGGAATTTTATAGTAGTATGGTTCAGCCAATGGCGAATTTTATGTGTGACTATGTTGACGAGACAACTGGTCTGCCAAAGCCGACTTATGATTTGTGGGAACAAACCTTTATGACAACCACCTACACGACTTCAGTTGTCTATGCGTCTCTAATTGCCGCATCTGAACTTGCCGAAAAGGCTAATGACCCAGATAATGCTGTAAAATGGCGCAATACTGCTGACGACATTCAGGCAGCCGCCCATAAGTATCTTTATAATGATGAGCGTAAGGTATTTTATAAGGGTCTGTGTATTGTTGATGATGAAGTCCGTAAGGATAGTACAATCGACTGTTCGGCTGTGTTTGGCGCCTTTATGTTTAGCCTATTCTTGCCAGACAGCAATGAAGTTCGTAGCTCGATCGAGACAACCAAGGAAGTCTTTGGTATTAATAATGGCGCCATGGGCTTGCCGCGCTACGAGAATGACGATTACCGCCGTACAAACAGCTCGATCACGGGTAATTTGTGGTTTATTACCTCGATGTGGCTGGCGCAGTATTATATTGAAAGCGGCGAGACCGCTAAGGCCATGGAAATACTCGCATGGGTAAAATCTAGTGCATTATCAACCGGCATGATGTCCGAGCAGATTGATCCAGTCAGCCAAGAGATAATCTCACCTGCCCCACTATCTTGGACACACGCCGAGTATATAACAACCTTGCTCGACACGATTACTGAGAGGGTCTAATGGCAATTCATCATTTGCACAATAAATTAAGGGGTATGTACCGCGGGATTGCTCACCGTAATAATATTAAAAGTCGGCAGGCTCGCAGTGCGATCGTTAATTTTAGCGAAAAGGTTGGATTGGTTTACTTTGGATCGGTCGACCAGCATAGCGATGACCACCATATTATTCGTGGCCTGACCGCATCAGCGAATCACCAAGATGAACACTATGCGGTCGGTACCTACGAGGGTTATGACGTCAGTATTGTTAATCGAATGGATACAACCGAGGATTCAACCGGTCGCTTGCGATCACATTCGTGGTTGATCCTAGAGATTAATTTAAGGCACGGTGCTGATTTACCACATATTTTTATGGGGATGCACGAACATAAAGATTCGCCATATTCCAAGCTGTTTATTACTCACCCGTCAATGCAACGCGTACCTCTGGGAACTTTTGAGCCGTATAATCAAGAATTTATTGCTCGCTATAGTCTGTTTGCTCACGCTTCGCACTTTATTCAAGTCGAACGCTATTTTAACGCCAATGTTACCAAAGTAATTGCTGCGCACTTCTGGCCGCTATCGGTTGAGGTTAACGAAGGTGCATTATATATTTATGCCGACAATCAGCCAGTGACGATTCGTCTGCTGGACGCTATGCTTAAAAACGGCACTTGGCTAGCCAAACAGCTTGACTCACAATCAATTGACTAAATAAAAACTCTCCCAGACAGGAGAGTTTTTCGAAAAGATGTCTGTATTAACCCTTGCGAGGTTTGATTTCGTTACGGCCAAGACTCTTTTTGGTCTCAGTGTAAGTCGCGTGCGCACGAGCAATTGGATCGTATTTCTTAAGAACGATTTTTTCAGTCGTGTTTTGGGTGTTCTTTGACGTGTAGTAGCTTCGGTGGCCACTTAAGTCGCTGACCAAACCAATGATTTTGCGCTTAGTATTCTTCTTTGGCATAAAGGTTCCTTATATTTTGTCTCAACTATCAGAGGTAGATTATAGCAAAAAAAGCCTCAGGGGGCAAGCCTAACGGAAATTGTTAAATGTAACTGGAAAATCTAGGTCTGCATTGCGGATTAGCTGCATAGCTGATTGCAGTTCGTCTTTACTACTTCCGGTCACGCGGACGGCTTCGCCCTGAATTTGCGTCTTTAATTTGGGCAAATTATCACGAAGCATTTTAGTAATCTGCTTGGCCTTGTCTTGATCAAGACCAGCGACAAATGGAACTTCCTTGGTAGCCTTCAGATTACTGGTTGTAATCACCTTCGATAAATCAAGAACTTTGCTGCTAAGCTCGCGAGAGGCCAGCTTTTTGCGAATGATATCAATAATGCTATCAATCTGCCATTCATTGGCGCCAATTAATTTAAAGCCGGTCTTGTCGCCTAGCCAGTCGATTTCAGCTGGCGTGCCCTTAAAGTCATAGCGACCAATCATCTCTTTTTGAGATTGCGCGAAGACATTATTCATTTCAGCCTTATCATATTCAGAAACTACATCAAAACTATATGTTGCCATAGATCAATTATAGCAGCAAATGATATGGTCGATTTTGATAATAGAAGCGGACATCGCAATCAGAGATTGCTCCTCCATTCGTTTGCAATAAAATGTAAACACTTTATTGCTTAACTCATTACGCCGAACCTCTTTTGTTGCACAAAAGGACGGTTCGGGGCAAGCTATCATTACAAAAATAATAACACCGCAAAAGCAGTGTTATTATTTTGGTGCTGGAAGTAGGACTCGAACCTACGAAGCCTTACGGCGGGAGATTTACAGTCTCCTGTGATTGCCACTACACGATTCCAGCATTATTTGTGGAGCCGCCTTTCGGACTCGAACCGAAGACCTGCTGTTTACAAAACAGCTGCTCTAGCCAACTGAGCTAAGGCGGCATGCTGTAGGTACTCAACCATTCTACCGAATAACAGGTTGGTTTTCAATGATAGATATGGAGCCACGACTGGGATTTGAACCCAGGACCTCATCCTTACCATGGATGCGCTCTACCAACTGAGCTATCGCGGCGTACCTTGGTAGATTTTAACATATTTACACTACTGATATCAATTATATTGAGTCAGTTTACATAATCACGCGACGTGGTCGTTTGACCTGTCGTGGCTGCACTTGCGGAATAATCATTTTAGCCGACTTTTCGCGCAGACTTAGGGCTAAATCAGATTGACCAGTACGGTCGTAAGCATCAGCTAGTATGTTCAGCGTTTGTGGAATTGGATCAAGCTCGACAGCCTTTTCTAATGATTCAATCATCTTGCGATTGTGACCAAGTTTTTCCTGTACTTTGGCGTAAGCAATATGGCGAGAGGCCAATTCGCTATCCATGGCTAGGGCCTGTTCGAAAGCCAAGGCGGCTTTATCAAAGTTACCGGTTTCGTAATAGATTAAACCGACATTATGGAGGCTGCTGGCGCTTGGCTCAAGTGATTGCGCAATCTCAAAACACTCAACAGCGTCGCGGAAAGCTTGCTGTTTGGCGTATAAAATACCCAGGCGGTTATAGGCGCTGGCATTACGTTCGTCAACACGCAAAATCGTCAGTAGTGCCTTTTCAGCACGGAGATATTTTTTACTCTGAAGTGCCTCTTGAGCGATTGTCCAAAGCTGTTCGAGCTTGTCGGACAACTTAGTTGGTAAATCAGCTACCACCTCGGTGATAGTTTGGCGCTGATATACTGTCCAGCCGCCTAAAAGTGCAATAACAATAAGACCTAACATTTATATCCTAATTATAGCACAAACCGCGCTAGGCAAATACGGATGTTGCCGTTGGCTTCAATCTGTTGGTGAGCATAAAGCAGCGCGTCTAACTGATTAATTAAGCTCTCTTGAGGTTTATCGGATATACTATGTTTTAAAATATTTGCGGCATAGTCAAGTAGCGCAAGTGCACCGTCCCGACTTTCACGGTATTTATTAGCGACTAGCAGTTTATGATAAGTGTTAGCCTGTAGCAAATCGCGCGCATCACGCATCACTGCTGATTTGGCTGTAAAATAGGCCTCGTCAGTAGCCAGCCGCGTCAATTCCGCAGGTAAACCAGTTGCCATATAGATCAGCTGAAGCCGTTTCTTTGAATCTTTAACACTTAGTTCGTCAAGCATGACCTCGGTCTGTTGTTTAAGTATCGGTTTTAATTCGACCGACTGCGCACGTGACGTTATGGTGCCCAGTAATTTCGAAGGTGTATGAGTGGCTAAAATGAAGTGAACGCCCGCTGAGGGCTCCTCAAGCAGCTTCAGGAAGGCATTTTGCGCCTGATGCCCCATTCTCTCGGCATAATCAATCAATATGACAATCTTGCCGGTCTGAATTGACCTAGTTTGGGTATATAACCGACGAATACTATCAACGCTTATAACACCTTTATCTAAATCAACTTTTTCGTCTTTTTCTGGTAGAACTACATGGTTTAGCGTGCCGATTTGACCAGCAAGGTACCTAGCGACCGTTCCCAGGCCAATACCAGTCGGGCCAGTCAACAGGAGCGCTTGTGGCATGTCGCGCAGCATCAGCGATAATACTAGGTCGCTAGCAGGGTTAATCAACGGTTTTTTCATAGTTATTTAACCTGCGAAAACTTATCAGTAAATTCAGGTGGAACTGGTGCTTCAAAGATGCGCCTATCACCGACTGGAATTGTAATCTCTAGACTCTCGGCGTGCAGGTACAGACGATCAGCTGGCTTACCATAAACCTTGTCGCCCAAAATCGGCGTATTGATGTAGCGCATGTGAACACGTAGCTGATGAGTGCGGCCAGTGCGTGGCATAAGTTTTATAAGCGCGTATTTATCAGTTTCAGCCAAGACTTCGTAGCGAGTCAGGGCAGATTTACCCTTTACATCAACCTTGAAAGTGCTTGGCGCGGTCGGATTACGGCCGATTGGTAGGTCTAACTGAGCCTTTGGCAACTTTGGAATACCATCGAGCACGGCAACATAGGTCTTTTTGGTGCGACGATCAGCAAATTGCTTTTGCAAAAGCGCCGCCGTCTGCGCATTGCGAGCCCCAATCATCACGCCGCTGGTATCGCGGTCTAATCGGTGAATAATGCCTGGTCGATTGGTATCCAGGTTGTAAGTTGTGTAGCGGCGGAAGAAATCGGCCACTGTAAACTCTTCGTTAATCGCACCCTTGCTGTGTGACAAAACGCCAACTGGTTTGTTGATGACAATAACATTATCGTCCATAAAAATAATCGGAAAGCTCGACTCACTGTAGTCGGTATCAGCCGGAATAGTGACGGCAATGTCATCTGACTTTAAAATCTCGAACTTGGGCGATGATTGAACCGTACCATTAACGGCAACGTAGCCTGATTTAACATATTTTTGCCAGGTACTACGCGAAATATCCGGGTAACGGTCGGCAAGCTCTAAATCAAGCCGCACCCTTGGTGACTTAACGGCAAACAGATAAACTTCTTTGCCTTTGTATGGCAGTGCGTAGTTTTTGCCAGCATCGCGCGGGTTCTTGATTAACTCCCCGACTACATCTTGTTTATCAGAGTGAATTTGATCGATAATAAATTTAGCATCATCTTCGGCGGTATCATCATAAAGAATGTAAAATTCATGTTTAGCAAAGCGAAAACTCGCCATCGTGCTGACTACCGTTGGATTAGTAATATTGAGCATAGAAACGTGACGCGGGACGTTTTCGTCGCCAGCCAGCTCATATTTACGTAAAATTCCTATTACGTCGTTGCTTGAAATTTTAACCATTAATTAGCCTTTGGTCGCAGTCCAACCGCTTGTTGTGCGCGCAGTAAAGTGGCGTCGGCAATTGGCGTTAAGCCTCGTTCAGATTGCTCGAGCTTGGCAATAACAGCTACGTCGTCAACACTTGCGAGTTTTGCTTGAAAATCAGTCAGGAATCGCTCAACTTCATCGGCGACTACTTTTTTAAACTCACCATAGCGTGTATGACCCTCAAATTCTGCGACAACTTCGTCGCGCTTAACGCCGCGAAGAAGTGCAAGAATTTCAAGTAAATTACTGATACCGGGCTGTTTATCGCGGTCAAAATGAATCTCGGCTATGTCATCGGTTGTTGCGCCCATGATCTTTTTTGCAGCCACAGCTGGTTCATCACCAAGAAAGATCACGCCCCGACCAGATTCGTCAGATTTACTCATCTTTTTCGTTGGGTCAATCAAATCCTTGATGCGAAGGCCTTGGTCTTTACCGAAGAATTCATGTTGAGATTTGACAGCTTCGGGAATAGTAAAGACGTTACCGAATCGGCTATTCATCCGATCGGCAATATCGCGCGTAAATTCAAGGTGTTGTGATTGATCATCGCCAACTGGAATGTACTTGGCGTTATATAACAGGATGTCGGCCGCCATCAGGACTGGATAGTTAAAGAGTCCGACCGAAACGCCATCGCTAACACCGTTCGACTTATCTTTAAACTGCGTCATGCGACTCATCTCGCCAAATCCAGTAAAACAGTCCAATATCCAGGTTAGTTCGCTGTGGGCGGAAATGTAGCTTTGGCGGTATAAAAAGATATTAGGATTATCAAGCGGTAATCCAGCGGCCACAAACAAGCGGGCATTATGTAGAATCTGCTCGTATAACTGGTTATGATCGATAGGTGTCGTAAAGCTGTGTAAGTCAGGGATAAACATATTAATCTGATATTCATCAGACCTAGATTTTGCCATATCAATAATCGGCAGAATGCCGCCAAAATAATTGCCGATAGTTAGGTCGTTGTTGGCACGGATACCAGTTAAAATTACAGGTTTACTCATAGTCTTTTACATTATACATCAGTAGTCACTAGAGTACGACGTTATTTACTGAAGGCACAAATTTTGACCACTCATATCAAACTGACAATTGCCCGTCTTTGATAAAATAATCACCTTTTTAATGGTTGAAAACTGCAACAACGTCGCTTTAATGGTTTCTTGGGCGGTAGCGTCCGACATCGTACCAATGGCATCGAAGGTTCGACAGAACTGAAGTGTAGCCGTGCCATTTGATATCGTAATTTTAAAATCTTTATTATTACAGATACTGGTATCGTTTCTAACCCTGACGGTGCTGTACAAGCCAAGGGCGGCCTCATCACTTGTTGGGCCAGCAATTAACTGACCGATGGCGTAGGTAGCAATAGCGGCAGTTGGCGAGGTTCTATCGACTGAAAAGGTCTTAGTCGGATCGTTATCGGAATCGGGATGTTTTGAAAAATAAACTAACACAGCATACCCTTGAGGAATCGACGAGACTGGCTGGCCGGTGTCGGTTTGAACAACAGTAGGAATCGGCGGCGAAGAACTCGTTGTCGGCTGCGGATTAGCTGGAGCACTCGTATCCTTAAAAAAGAAAATAGCCGCTAGGATTGCTAATAAAACAATGGCAATTGCGGCGATGACAACGAGTGTACGTTTATTCATGATAAACCTCCTGTTGTAATTTCATTATACGCCTACCTATATACAAAAAACACCACGTCCGAGGTGGTGTCGTTTGTATTGGAACCCGATTGTTAGCGCTTCGAGAATTGTTCGCGCTTGCGAGCAGAACGAAGGCCATACTTTTTGCGTTCTTTTTCGCGAGAGTCGCGTTTTAAGAACTCGGCCTTTTTAAGCGTTGGGCGAAGATCAGCAAAACCAGTGGTTAGTGCCTTTGCAATCGCTAGCTTGATAGCATCAACTTGACCAGCGATACCACCACCCTTTACAAGGACGGTAATATCAAAGTCTTTTTGCTTGTTAACAAGTGCCAATGGGTCAGTGATTTCAGCAACGTGAGTCTTGTTGTCGCTAAAGTATTCACTGACCGGCTTGTCATTGATGGTAATCTTGCCTTTTCCAGCGTATAGACGGGCTGAAGCAGTTGCGCTCTTGCGTCGTCCTAGGCCGTAAAAATATTTAGAATCAGCCATGATTATTTAACCTCAACTTTCTCTGGGGTCTGAGCGGCGTGAGTGTGAGTCTCACCCTTGAAGACGCGTAGACGACCTAAACGGTCCGCAGCCAACTTGTTACGAGGCAGCATGCCTTTAACGGCCTCAATGATGATTCGCTCTGGGTATTTAGCACGTACTTCGGCCAGGGTCGCATCAGTGATGCCGCCTGGAAAGCCGGAGTGGTGGTAGTAAATCTTGTCGGTTTCTTTGTCGCCAGTCACAACCAATTTTTCAGCGTTGATAACTACAACGTAGTCACCGGCGTCAATGTGTGGTGTGTAAGTTGGCTTGTACTTGCCGATTAGGTATTTGGTGATAACGGTCGAAACGCGTCCAAGTGGAGCGGATGAGGCGTCAATCAAAATCCAACGGCGGCTAGTTTCGCTTGGCTTCTGGCTATATGTTTTAGCGTTAACCATTATTTGGTCTCCTCTTTAGCGACAGCTTTTAGCTCGTCAACAAAGCCGATAGTAGCCATCTGAGTACCATCGCCAACACGCAAACGTGTGCGCTCAACGCGAACGTGGCCACTGTTACGACCAGTCAGCTGAGGAGCAATCTCATCAACTAACTTGAAGGCAGCTGCTTGGGTTGAAAGTGCCGCAATCACCTGACGGCGGTTGTGAAGGTCACCTTTTTTGGCTTTGGTAATAACTTTTTCAATATATCGAACTAGCTCTTTAGCTTTTGGCAAAGTTGTTTCAATTTTGCCGTGTTCGACTAGGCTGGTAGCCAATCCTTTAAGAAGGGCTCGACGTTGATCGCGTTCGCGACCGAATTTACGTCCTTTATAACTGTGTCGGTGCATGTCTAAAGTTCCAGTTCTGCTAATTTATCTTTAACTTCGTCAAGCGCCTTTGATCCGAATCCCTTTAGCTCACGCAAATCTTGTTCGGTTAAGGTAACAAGATCGTGAACGGTACGGATATCGTTGTTTATCAAAGCGTTGGCGGTGCGGGCAGATAGGTTCAACTCTTCGACTGGAGTATTTAGCTCGCTTGATTCGTCTTCACTATCTTGACCAAGTGCAGGTGCAGCCTCGACGGTTGTCGAACCAGCAAGTGCAGTGTATTGGTTAACCAAGATGGCAGCTGCCTCTTCAAAGGCTTCGCGTGGGGTGATTGAACCGTCGGTATCAACCGTGATAAGTAGCTTATCAAGGTTAGTCTCTTGACCAACACGGGTGCTATCAACTTTGAAGCGTACGCGAAGAACTGGGCTAAAGACGGCGTCTAGGGCGATCATATCGCTGTGAACGCGGCTTACGCTTGATTCTTCGATGGTGCGGTAACCGCGACCAGCTTCAACAACAAGATCCATGACAACTGTCTTTTTTGGATCATCAATCGTTGCAATAACGAAATCTTTATTGATGACTTCAACGTCACCAGTTGTTTTGATGTCACCAGCGGTAATAACGCCGGCGCCCTTTTTCTCAAGGCGAAGTTCAAGCGGTTCATCACTGTGAACGTTCAAGCAAACTTGCTTTAGGTTCAACATGATATCAACAACATCCTCTTTAACACCAGGAACGGTTGTAAACTCGTGGCTAACACCTTCGATACGGAAAGCTACGATAGCACCACCAAGGATGCTCGATAGCAAAACGCGTCGTAGGCTGTTACCTAGAGTATTGCCGTAACCAGCGTGTAGAGGCTCAATCGAAAAGGTTGCACTAGTGGCTGAGTGCTCATCAATATTTGCAAGTGCGGGATTGTGAATTACTTTTGTCATAATGTAGGCTCCTTACCCTTAACGTGAGTAGTACTCAACGATTAGCTGTTCATTGATATCTTGTTCTGCCTCAGATCGCAAAGGTAAACCAGTTACCGATACGGTAAGTTTCTTGGTGTCGCTCTTCAACCAGCTTAGTGGCTGTTGAGTAGTGTTCTTGACGACGTCCTCAATTTGACTAAAGTAGCCAGATTTGGCGCTCTTTGGGCGAATCACAATCTCATCACCTGGTTTCAGGCGGATTGAAGGGATATCAACGCGGCGGCCATTTAGCATAAAGTGTCCGTGACCAACCAGCTGACGTGCAGCCCGGCGAGAAACGGCGAAGCCGGCTCGGTAAATAGCGTTATCTAGTCGTAGTTCAAGTAGTTGTAGCAAGTTTTCACCAGCTAGACCTTCGCGACGAGTAGCCTCGTTCATCAAACGCGCAAATTGCTTTTCAAGTAGACCGTAAGTACGGCGAACTTTTTGCTTTTCACGCAGTTGCGTCAAGTATAGACTGGCTTTGCCTTGGCGTCCGCCAGCGTGCTGACCTGGAATACCAGACTTTCGAGCCATAATCTTGTGAGCTTTTGGATGAAGTGCGTAGCCTTCACGTCGGCTTTGTTTAACAATAGGAGAAGTATCTCGTGCCATAACCTATGCCCTTCTCGCTTTACGTGGGCGAACACCACCGTGTGGTACGCCAGTTACATCTTTAATACTATCAACTGAAATATCAAAGCTCCCCATTGCGCGAATTGCTGCGTCTCGTCCAAGGCCAACGCCTTTTACGAAGACATCGACAGCGTTAACGCCATGAAGACCCTTAACTGTTTCAGCGGCTTTTTCAGCAGCAACTTGGGCAGCATAAGCCGTACCCTTTTTACTGCCTCGAAAACCAGTAGCGCCTGCACTTGAAGAAGCCAGTACGTTACCTTTTTTGTCAGTAAACGTAACAATCGTGTTGTTAAACGTTGCCTGAATGTGCAGCTGACCAGAAGGAACTGATCGGCGTTGCTTCTTACGAGTTGTGGTTTTTGCATCTGCCATAATCTATATTCCTTTCTACGTCTTAGACGCTGCCTTCTTTTGAGTTCCGCCTACGGCTACACCCTTACCCTTACGAGTTCGTGCATTCGTTCGAGTTCGTTGGCCGTGTACTGGAAGTCCCGCTTTGTGACGTAAACCACGGTACGAGTTAACATCCTTTAGACGTTTGATATTATTTGTTACCTGACGCTGCAAATCGCCTTCGACAGTATAACCGGTATCGATTAACTCTCGTAGTCGTTGTTCTTCAGCCTCGGTGAGATCTTTCACCCGAGTGGTCGGCTCAATATTGGCCGCCGCAAGGATGGTCGATGCGAAGTGTGGACCGATGCCGTAAATATACGTCAAAGCGATCTGCACTTGCTTTTCAGCGGGTATTACTACCCCAGAAATTCGAGCCATGCTTAACCCTGCCTTTGCTTGTTCTTAGGTTTTTTCTTATTGATGATTCTAAGTACACCTTTGCGGCGCACTAACTGATCATCTGGACTGATTTTTTTGACACTTGCACGAACTTTCATAAGCGTTCAAAAACTCCTGTTTCCGTTAGTTATAATTAATCTTTTAAGCGGAAGGTGATTCTGCCCTTAGTTAGATCATAAGGGGTCAACTCAACTTCTACTTTATCGCCTGGTACAAGACGGATATAGTGCTTACGCATTTTACCCGAAATGTGAGCGATAATACTATGGCCATTCTCAAGTTCTACCTTAAATTGAGTATTAGGCAGTGCTTCCACCACCTTGCCCTGCAATTTAATTACTTCCTTAATATTAGCCATAAGTTACAGTAGTAGATTATACACCACTAATCTAGAAACGTAAACAGTCTTTATCAAGAAAAATATACGCTCGTTTGTTTAGCCCGCGTTATTTTGATAGTGCTATTATAATCGCACTAAAAAGTGATGTCAATATTTGAAGGCCTATTTAAAATTCGTTAAGAGGTGGCCTAATAGTCGTCGTAAGTAACCATCAAAGCGCGGCTATTAAGTTGCCTTAGAGCCTCTAGGGCAACCGAGACAACAATCAGAAGACCAGTACCACCAATCGATAGCTTGGTGTTAGAGATGCCGGCAACGTTGTATAGCAAGAACTCGGCCGCAAATGGCATTATAGCAATAATACCTAGTACAATTGATCCAAACAAAATTAAGCGATTAACGGTGCGCGTCAGGTATTCTTCGGTTGTTTTGCCTGGTCGAACACCATCGATAAAGCCACCCTGCTTCTGTAGGTTTTCGGCAATTTCATTAGCATTAAAGACGATACCGGTGTAGAAATACGTAAAGACAATCACCAATACGAAGTAAGCGGCTGGATAAATCATCGCCTCAAGTGCTGTACCGGTAAACGAACCTGGCACTGGCGCCTGGAACCACAAGATCAGATTTGAAGCCAAAGTGTGGTAGGCCGGATTGTTAGTAGCTTTTAGAACCTGGCCAAGAAAAGCCGGCAGTGACAAAAAGGCGACCGCGAATATCACTGGGATAACACCAGCAGCAATCAACTTGACCGGCAAGATACTTTTAATACCGCCGTACGAGCTATTGCCCTGGACACGTTTAGCGTAATTGACCGTCAGAACACGCTGCGCTTCATTAACTTTAACGAGTATATACAGTACCGCTAGCGATACGGCCGCCAGACCCAGAACTACCCAAAACATCAATGGGTTGACTGGTAGCGTAAACCAACCAAAGACACTCAACGAACCGTTGGCGGTGCTAAATAAAGCGCTGCCTAGACTAGCCAGCGTCGTCGGTAGTTGGCTGATGATACCCGCAAAAATAATCAAGCTAATACCGTTACCAATACCCTGCTCGGTCATAAGCTCACCAAGCCACATCAGCAGAACTGAACCAGCGGTCATAGCCGTAACAGCAACAACCCACTCTAGCGGTGTTGAGCTAGCCAGGACTGTCGTATTTCCAGACAGAACTGTTTGACGCAGGATATAAATAAAGGCGATAGACTGCACGATAGCTAGCGGAATAGTAATAACACGTGTCCATTGATTAATCTTGCGACGGCCGGATTCACCGTCTTTATGTAGCTCTTCCAGCTTCGGAATCGCTTTAGTCAGCAGCTGCGAAATAATCGAAGCTGTAATGAATGGGCTCATACCGACCAACACAATCGAGAAGCTGGCCAGTGCACCACCTGATAGCAAGTTTAGGAAACCACCAAAATCACTACTGTTAACAACACTATTGATCACTTGTTTTAGCTGAGTTGGCTCGGCTAGAGGCACTGGAATATGCGCCATTAGTCGATAAGCCACAATAATACCAAGCAAAATATACAAACGCTTTTGCATATCGCGGTTTTTTAATGATTGAAAGATTGTTTTCCAGTTCACGTTAGATTCTACCCCTTACTGTCATCGATTATTATCACTCCGCAAAGTACGACCGAAATCATACTTTGGGAAGAGTAACAATTACTTCTTGTCGGATTTTTCAGCTTCTTTAGTCGACTGTTTCAATGGTACCGCAGTTTTTACAAAACTTCCACCGGCTTTTACGACGGCAGCCTGCACACTTTTGCTAGCACCGCTAACATGAAGATTAATTTTAGCAGTTAATTCACCGCGCAAAATAACCTTGACTGTATGAAATGGCGTTGCGATGTAACCAGCCTTAAATAAGGCATTGTTATCAACGGTTTTGCCATCGAAAGCGTTCAAATGATCAAGATAAACTACTTGAGCACTGGTTCGCAAAGTTTTAAAACCGCGAGCCTTAGGTACAGCCTTGGCGAGTGGTCGTTGTCCACCCTGGAACATTGCGCCAAGCTTTTTACCGGTACGAGCGCCTTGACCCTTGGTACCACGGCCGGCAGTTTTACCTTGACCAGCTGAAATACCACGACCAACGCGTTTGCGGTCAGGAGTAGCGTCAACGATTAGCTCATGATACTTAGTCATTATTTTGTCTCCTCTTGTTTGACGGCTTTTTTAGCAGTCTTAACCGGTGCGTTAATCCATTGATCACGAGGAACCATGCTCTTTAGGGCGTCAATTGTTGCGTAGGCAATATTGACTTTATTGGTTGAACCAAGTGACTTGGAAAGCAAGTTGCGGATTCCGGTTACGCCAATGATTGTACGAACAACACCGCCGGCAATAATACCGGTACCGGGTGCAGCTGGCTTCAACATAACTTGAGCACCAGTAAATCGGACTTCAGCATCATGTGGAACGGTTTCGTTAGTAACCGGGATAACAATCATGTGCTTTTTAGCGACATCAGTTGCCTTAGCAACGGCTGCCTGAACGTCAGCACCCTTAGCAACACCGACGCCAACCTTGGTTTTGTGGTCACCCACAACAACAAGTGCCTTAAAGCGGAAGCGACGGCCACCTTTAACGACGCGTGAGACACGATCGATATTGATGACTAATTCTTCAAATTCTTTTGGCTCCTCTGGAGTCTGGTTACGACGATCATCGCGACGCTGATTGCCTCCGCGGTTTGATCGCTGCTGTGTAGGCGCAGTCGTAGGCGCTACATTTTTAGTTTCAGTTGTTTCGGCCATATTAGAACTCCAAACCTTCCTTGCGGGCTGCATCAGCTAGCGCGGCTAGACGACCAGCGTACTGGCGTCCGTTGCGGTCAAATACAACAGCATTAATTTTAGCTTTTTTAGCCTTCTTAGCAATTTCAGCACCAACATAAGCAGCTTTTTCAGCCTTAGTACCCTTTTCTTTGGTACCGACAGTTGTAGCAGCAACTAGAGTGGTTTGTTTAACATCATCGATAATCTGAGCACTAACGTGCAGATTGGTAATCGTGACGCTTAGGCGTGGACGCTCAGCTGTTCCGGAGACCTTTGCGCGAACACGGTTCTTGCGAAGCTTTTTGTTAAGTAGTTTCTTTGCAAAATTAGCCATATTACTTACCAGTCTTTCCAGCCTTACGAAGAACAACTTCATCGGCGTATTTAATTCCCTTACCCTTGTACGGTTCAGGTTTTTTAAGTGCGCGGATTTCGGCGGCAACTTGGCCAACTTGCTGTTTATCGATACCGCTAACCGTAATGGTCATCTTTTCAACAGCTAAATTGACACCATCTTGGGCCTTGTATTTAACTGGGTGCGAAAAGCCTAGGGCCATTTCGATTTCTTTGCCGCCACCACTTACGCGGTAACCGACACCATTGATTTCAAGTTTTTTCTCAAAACCTTTAACAACACCGTCAACGGCATTGTTTAGTAATGCACGCTGCAAACCGTGTTGGGCTTTGGCGATTCGCTCATCGTCCTTACGGGTTACAACGGCTGATCCGTCCTCAAGAGCAACAGTCACGTCTGACAGATGAGGTACTACCAATTGTCCCTTAGGACCAACAACGGTAATAGAATCATCGTCGATCGTGATTGTCACGCCAGATGGAATTTGAATTGGTAGTTTTCCGATTCGACTCATATCTATACTCCTTTTACTTTTTAATAAACCTTCAGTAGCAATTCGCCACCGATATTTTGCTTGTAAGCCACGTGACCGGGCATAACGCCCTTGCTCGTGCTGATCAAAATCATTCCGCGTCCGTTTTTAATTCGGGGGATATCGCTACCAGCCACGTAAACACGTCGGCCAGGCTTTGATAAGCGGGTGATTTCATTAATGGTTGAGTTTTCACCTGGTTTGTTGATTGTAATAACCAAGATATCGCGGGGCTTTGCACTTTCGATTTTTACATCTGTTAAGTACTTAGCTTTTTGCAACTCTTTGGCAACGACAAGCTTCAATTTTGATGAAGGCACGCGGATTTCGTTCTTACCAACCATAACTGCGTTTCGAATACGAGTTAGTAGGTCAGCGATTGGGTCAGTTGATTGTAATGACATAGCTTATTCCTTTCCTACCAACTACTCTTTGTTATACCAGGGATTTGTCCCTTGCTTGCTTGTTCACGGAAATTGATACGTGAAAGTCCAAATCGGCGCATGTAACCGCGTGGGCGGCCGTGTAATGCATCGCGGTTCTTCCAACGTGTTGGAGAACTGTTAAGTGGCAATTTAGCCAAACCTTCTAGGTCACCTAGCTCTTTTAGTTCGGCGCGCTTGGCGGCAAACTTCAAGATCATTTTCTTGCGCTTTTCGTCGCGAGCGACTGCAGATGTCTTAGCCATTAGTTCTTTCCTCCAACTTTTTCAAATGGTACACCGAATTTCTCCATTAAGGCACGGCTGTATTCTTTACTGCCACCGCTAATTACAAATGTAACCTGCAGACCATGTAGAACCTGTGTTTCTTCAAATGTCAGTTCTGGGAAAATTGATTGCTCAACAATACCTAGGCTGTAGTTGCCGTCATGGTCAAAGCCCTTAGCACCGATACCGTGAAAGTCACGGACACGTGGTAAAGCGATGTTAACCAAACGGTCAAGGAATTCGTACATACGAGCGTCACGTAGAGTTACGCTAATACCGATACGGTTTAGGCCAGCGCGAATCTTGAAGCCAGCAATTGACTTTTTAGCCATACGATCAACTGGGTGTTGACCAGTAACCTTGGTAAGCGTATTACGAACAATTTCGTAAAAACGCTTGTCGTCTTTGTTCTTGCCAATTCCTGCGCTGACTACAATTTTCTCTAGTTTAGGTACTTGATGAACGTTACCAAGTTTAAGTTCGGCTTGTAGTTCCCCGACGAACTTATCGTTGTATAGGGCTTTCAGGCGAGGAGCGGCAGCGGTAGTGGTTTTAACCATTACTTGATCTCCTTATCTTTATTCTGACGAGCTACACGAACGGTAGCACCTTCAGCATTTTTAATTAGTCCGACACGACTAGTTTTGCCAGTCTTTTCATCAACAACAAGTGCAACCTTGTGAATTGGTGTTGGGACGTGAATGTCTTTGTGCCCACCACGTGGATTTAACTGGCTTGGCTTGACATTACGGTGCTTGACACCGACTCCTTCAACCAAAACAGCATTCTTCTTGGTTAGAACTTGAACAACTTTTCCAGTCGTACCCTTGTTGGCACCACTGATAAGTTTGACAAGGTCACCCTTAACAATACGTTTGATAGTTGCCATATTATAGAACCTCCGGTGCTAGACTGATGATCTTGGAGTAACCAAGGTCACGCAGTTCACGTGGTACTGGTCCAAAGACGCGTGTACCTTTAGGGTTTTTGTCGTCGCCGATAATAACAGCAGCGTTGTCATCAAAGACAATCGTACTGCCATCTTTACGCTGAATTTGGTCGCGAGTGCGCACAACTACAGCCTTAACGACTGATTTGCGCTTAACAGCACCAGTTGGGTTGGCTGTTTTAACGCTGGCAACAATAATGTCACCAACACGAGCGTAACGACGCTTGGTACCACCAAGCACACGGATGCAAAGGATTTCCTTGGCACCACTGTTATCGCAAACTTTTAAGCGGGTCTCTTGTTGAATCATTACAAAACCTCGTCTTTCAACTCGATTGAACCGCGTGATTTCTCGGCGATTGAATCAAGCTTGAAGGCTTTGCGCTTTGAAACTGGACGAGTTTCAACGATAACAACCCTGTCGCCAATCTTAGCTTCATTGTTTTCATCGTGGGCGGCGTACTTGCGGCTTACAGTGTACTGCTTGCCATAAATAGGATGCGTTTCACGACTAGTAACAGTGACGGTGATAGTTTTATCTGCAACATCCGATGTTACAATACCAGTCAATGTCTTGGCCATATTACTTTTTCTCCTTTAGCTCTATCTGCGCTGCTCGGATAGCAGTGTGAAGTCGAGCAATTTCTTTACGTGTAACGGTTATAGCTCGGGGATTTGCAAGTTCACCGGCAGCATTACCACGTTTTGCCTGTAGCAAATCGTTGGTTTTAGCGACTAGTTCTTCGCGCATTTGATCGATAGTTTTAACCTCGGCAGCCTTTTTGGTTGCAGCTGGTTTGGTAGTTTTCTTGTCGGCCATAATTACGCCTGATCCCTTACTATAAACTTGGTTTTAATTGGCAGCTTGTGTGATGCAAGGCGCATAGCCTCGCGTGCCACTGATTCCTCAACACCCTTCATCTCGAACAAAACTGTACCAGCTTTGACCTTAGCGACGAAGAATTCTGGGTTACCTTTACCGCTACCCATCTTGACATCCAGTGGCTTACGCGTAACTGGGATGTGTGGGAAAATGCGAATCCAGATCTTACCACCACGTTTGATATGACGAGTCATAGCCTGACGTGAAGCTTCGATTTGACGACCGGTAATGCGCTCGTTGCCGAGTGACTGCAGACCGTAATCACCGAAAGCGATGTACTGACCGCGAGTTGCGATACCGCCGTTTTTGCCCTTACGGACTTTTCGATACTTGGTTTTCTTAGGTAACAACATAACTAATCAACCCTTTCACCTTTGTAGATCCAAACCTTAACACCTATAATACCAACACCTGGAGCGTTAGCACGGGCTGTGTGAAAATCAACATCAGCACGTAGGGTGTGAAGAGGCACAGATCCTTCAATAATCTTTTCACGGCGCGCCATTTCGGCGTTGTTTAGACGACCGGCTACCTGAATACGGACACCCTTTGCACCGGCGTTCATTGTGTTTTGCGCGGCCATCTTCATAGCGCGGCGGAAATTGCCACGGCGCTCAAGCTGACGAGCAATGTTTTCAGCAACTAACTTAGCGGCTAGTTCTGGGCGCTTAACTTCTTCGATGTTAATGCGGATTGGCAAGCTGGCAATCTTTTCAATAGCAGCTTTAAGTTCGGTCACACCGGCACCACCACGTCCGATAACGACACCAGCCTTAGCTGTGTGAATCGTAACCGTGACAAGGTTAGCCGAGCGCTCGATCTCGATACGGCTGATTGTTGGGCGGCTCTCAAAGCGCTTTTCAATCAGTTGACGGATCTTGATGTCCTCGCGAAGCCACTTAGCAAAGTCTCGCTTTGGAGCAAACCAACGTGAGTCCCAGTTTTTGTGGAGCTGAAGACGGAAGCTAATTGGGTTTACTTTTTGGCCCATTATTCAGACTCCTTCTTTTCTGCTTCTACAGCCTTGGCTGCAGCTGGCTTTTTCTTAGGTTTAACACTACCGCTAACTTCGATAAGGATGTTGGCAGATTTCTTCTGAAATGGCAATGCGCGACCGCGGCTAGCAGGTTTAAATCGCTTCAAACGTGCACCGGCAGTTACTGAAACAGTGGTTAGTACTAGGCTTTTGCTGTCTAAACCGTGAGTATTAACGGCATTGGCGCGGGCGCTTTCAATTGCTTTGACAACTGGTAAAGCGGCACGTTTTGGCGTGTGCGCCAAAATAACCAAAGCATCGTCAACATTGCGGTTGTTAACAAGGCTTGCGACAAGAGATACCTTGCGTGGGGCCTGGTCAACACCTTTAGTGTATGAACGTACAGTTAGTTGGTCAGCCATTACTTCTTGTCCTTTCCACCGTGCTTGCGGAACTTACGAGTTGGGCTAAACTCACCGAGCTTGTGACCAACCATATTTTCCGAGACAAGTACAGGTACGTGAACTTTTCCGTTATGAACGGCAATAGTACGTCCAACCATTTCTGGGCTGATCGTGCTAGCACGGGCCCAAGTTTTGATGATTGTTCGGTCATCTGCAGTCAAAGCCGCCACTTTCTTAGCGAGCTTGAAATCAACAAATGGTCCTTTTTTAAGTGAACGACTCATAGTTACTTCTTCCTCTTCGCATCATGGCGAGACTTTATGATCAACTTACCGACATCTTTACGACGACGAGTACGATATCCGAGAGTCAATTGACCCCATGGAGTACGAGGCGCCTTACCAGCACCGTGACGTCCACCGTCACCACCACCATGTGGGTGATCTGCGGCGTTCATTACGACACCACGGACACCTGGTCGAATGCCCTTACGGCGATTTCGTCCGGCTGATCCAATCTTGATGTTCTGGTGTTGAACGTTACCAACTACACCGATAGAAGCAGATGCTTCTAGGCGGAAGCGACGAACTTCACCTGATGGCAAGCGAACCTGTGCGTAATCACCTTCTTTGGCCATCAACTGGGCACGAGCGCCAGCTGATCGAACCATCTGGGCGCCATTGCCTGGGGTGATTTCGATACCATAAATCTGTGTACCAACTGGTATACGCGACAGAGGCATACGGTTACTTGCTTCAATTGGAGCATCTTCACCACTAACGATTGTCTTACCCTTTTGCATAGAGGTATCGGCTAGAACGTAGTGGTACATACCAAATTGGTCTTTAACACGGGCGATACGAGCACTTCGATTTGGATCGTATTCGATCTCTTCGATAGTTGCCGTTAGGCCGGGTGCAAGGCGGTGGTTAACTAGACGGTAGTGTCGTTTAACACCACCACCACGGTGACGAACAGTAATTCGACCGGTGTTATTTCGTCCAGCGTTTTGCTTTTTGCTCTTAACAAGACTTTTTAGTGGTTTACGAGTTGTAATTTCACTGTAGTCTTCGGTGGTCATGCCACGGCGAGCTGGAGTTGTTGGGTTATATAGCTTGATTGGCATTACTTCTTCTCCTCTTCAACTGGAGTTTCGTCAAAAACCTTAATGCTATCACCTTCAGCCAGTGTGACGTAGGCCTTTTTAACATCGCGACGGTTAGTTGTCTTTGGTTGAGCACGCTTGCCGTTTGAGTAGCGAACAGCCTTACCATTTTGGACTAAAGTCTTGATATTAACGACTTTTACTTCAAACTGCTCTTCAACGGCGGCAACGATTTGTTGCTTGTTGGCAGTAAGTGGTGCATTAAATACATAGATATTGTTTTGAGATTGCGTAAAGGCTTTCTCGGTTGCGCGAGGGATAATACTGATTTGAGTCATATTATTTCTCCCCCTTGCTCAGCCACTTTTTGATGACTTCGATTGAAGCTGGTGTCAAAACGATGGCGTCTGCATTCAAGATGTGATAGACACTTAGGTAATTAGCGCGAATCAACAATGCATTCTGCAAGTTGTTGGTCGAGCGAATTAGCTCTGGTGTTTTTTCATCTACTACGATTAGTACTTTGCGATCAAGCTTGTTGTCGGCCAAAAACTTAACGGTGTCGCTAGTTTTGCCGGCTGGCTTGAAGTCAAGAACGTGGATCCTTTTTTCAAGGTTTGCAATCGTTAGGGCTTGACGGACTGCAACGCGCTTAGCGGTTGTTGAAATCCTCTTAGTGTAGTTTTCGTTACCGCGTGGACCAAAGACGATACCACCACCGCGCCAGATTGGGTTTCGTGATGAACCAAATCGTGCTCGGCCAGTACCTTTTTGTGCCCAGGGCTTCTTACCACCACCACTAACTTCACCACGTTGCTTGGTTGTAGCCGTTGCAAGACGTGAGTTAGCAAGATATGAGTCGTAAGCTAACTTTAGCAACTCGTGGTTCGGAACCTCGACGTTAAAGATATCTTTTGGTAAAGCAGTTTTAGCTACTGCTGTTTTAGTAGTCTCAGCCATTATGCCTTTCCTCCGATGATAATCAGACCCTTTTTAGGACCTGGTACAGCACCACGAAGACCGATCAGATTGTTTGTTGGGTCAACGTAGGCGACTACAAGGTTCTTGACTGTTACTTGGTCGTGTCCCATGCGTCCAGCCATGCGCTTTCCCTTGAAAACCTTCTGTGGGTACATTGACCCAATCGATCCCGGCTTACGAACGTTTCCGTTACCACCGTGGGTTGCCTTGCTAGTATTAAAGTTATGGCGTTTTACAGTTCCTGCAAAACCCTTACCTTTGCTTGTACCGGTGGCGTCAACGACGTCGCCAAGTGCAAAGGTTGTTACGTCAAACGTGCTTCCTACCGAGAGGCCTTCTGGTAGTTCTGTTACACGTATTTCCCGAATGTGTTTCGGGGTCACTTTGGCGGACGCTACATGTCCCGCCACGGCCTTGCTCAGGTTCTTACCCTCACCATATGCCATCTGTACTGCAGTGTAACCGTCGGTTTCGACAGTCTTTACCTGAGTCACAGTCACAGGGCCAGCTTGAATTAGCGTCACAGGAACTGCAACACCACTTTCGCTGATGATTTGGGTCATACCAATTTTGGTACCGAGAAGTGCTTTCATAGCCCTTTTGCTCCCACTTAAAATTCTTGGTGGGAGGCAGTATCTAATCTGTTAGACTTACCAATTCACCAAGAATTATTTACTATTTTCGTAATAAGTTACCGTCTAACACTATCACACTATCTGTTAAGAGTCAAGTTCAAGGTGATGGTTTAGTCGCTATATTGTCAACAAAAAATAGCCCCAAAATGCGGGGCTACTAATTTGGCAATTGTTTTAATTACATTCGGATTTCGGCATCGACACCAGCAGGCAAGCTTAGGTTCTGCAGGCTGTCGATTGTCTTTGGCGTCGCGTTGGTGATATCAATCAAACGCTTATGAACGCGCATTTCAAAGGCCTCACCACCCTTCTTGTAGACGTGTGGACTTTTAACGACCGTAAACATGCTACGACGAGTTGGCAGTGGTACTGGACCAGCAATGCTAGCACCGGTACGGATAGCCGTGTCGATAATTTGTTTTGCCGACTGGTCAATAACCTTGTGGTCATAAGCCTTTAGTCGGATACGGATACGAAGTCCGCCTTCTTTTGTTTCTGCCATGAGAAACTCCTTCTATGTGCTATATCGTAACCTCTGACGGGGTTTGAAGTTACCGCCCGAGTTCTCGATATGATTAATAATACCGTCGTAGTATAGCAGATTTATCAATATATGCAAAAATACCTCCGATCTCTCGGAGGTATTTTGTTAACTAGACAGATTATCTAATTATTTATTGATCTTGGTTACAACACCGGCACCAACAGTCTTACCACCTTCGCGGATAGCGAAGTTAAGACCTTGCTCCATAGCGATAGGTGCAAGCAATTTAACCTTAAAGGTTACGGTGTCGCCAGGGATGACCAATTCCTTATCAGCTGGAAGTTCAACTTCACCGGTTACGTCAGTTGTA
Organism: bacterium; assembly: GCA_027451105.1. Classification (GTDB taxonomy): domain Bacteria; phylum Patescibacteriota; class Saccharimonadia; order Saccharimonadales; family Saccharimonadaceae; genus UBA1547. Next base: position 47,423 of record DAIDKB010000038.1, on the reverse strand, counting down.
CGGAAGTAGAACTGTGGTTTGTAACCCTTGCTAAATGGAGTGTGGCGACCGCCTTCTTCCTTCTTAAGGATGTAAACTTCGGCGTCAAACTCGGTGTGTGGAGTTAGGCTACCTGGTTTAACAACAACTTGACCGCGCTCGATCTGCTCACGCTCAATACCGCGTAGAAGTAGACCAGCGTTGTCACCAGCTTGGCCTTGGTTAAGGCTCTTCTTGAAGGCCTCAATACCGGTTACAACTGAGTTCTGAGTTGGGTGAATACCAACGATTTCAACTGGGTCGTTAATCTTAACAACACCTTGCTCGATACGGCCGGTAGCAACAGTACCACGACCCTTAATCGAGAAGACGTCTTCGATTGGCATCAAAAATGGCTTGTCTAGTTCACGAACTGGCTCGTCGATGTAGCTATCAAGTGCTTCTACAAGCTCCATGATAGCGTCTTCTGAAGCTGGGTCGCCTTCTAGGGCCTTAGTTGCTGAACCCTTGATGATTGGAGCGTCTTCATCGAAGCCGTTCTTGGCAAGAAGTTCGCGAATGTCCATTTCAACTAGTTCAACTAGTTCTGGGTCTGCAAGGTCCATCTTGTTTAGGAAAACAAGAATCTTTGGCACACCAACCTGCTTTGCAAGTAGAACGTGCTCGCGAGTCTGTGGCAATGGACCATCGTTTGCGGCAACCACAAGGATAGCACCATCAATTTGAGCAGCACCAGTGATCATGTTTTTGACATAATCGGCGTGACCTGGCATATCAACGTGAGCGTAGTGACGCTTTGCTGACTCGTACTCTTGGTGAGAAGAAGCAATGGTAATACCACGTGCGCGCTCTTCTGGGGCGTTGTCAATTTGGTCATAGGCAACTGGCTTGTTAACGGCGCTTGGAAGACGCTTTGCAAGAACAGCTGTGATGGCTGCAGTTAAAGTTGTTTTACCGTGGTCAACGTGACCCATGGTTCCAACGTTAACGTGAGGCTTGGTTCGATCGAAATCTGCCATTTTAGTTTATTATCTCCTTAAATTATTTTTCGCACGAGAGCAATAATCTCACGACGTATGTTCCAGATTATACAGGTTAAAACGCTGTTCGTAAAGAGCTGAAACTGCTTTACTTGCTTGAGCGTTTTTCGATGATCTCTTGCGCAACGTTTGGTGGTACTTCCTCGTATTGAGCAAGCTCCATCGTACTAGCGGCACGACCTTGGCTCATCGAGCGAATGTCGTTGGTATAACCAAACATGTTAGCTAGCGGTACAATCGCCTTAACTAACTTGGCGCCACCGTTCAGATCATCCATTGCCTCAATCCGGCCACGGCGTGAGTTTAAGTCACCGATAACGTCGCCCATGAACTCTTCTGGAGTCGTAACTTCAACGCGCATAACTGGCTCTAGTAGGATTGGTTTTGCCTGGCGAATACCTTCGCGAGTCGCAAGTGCACCGGCCAACTTAAAGGCTAGTTCACTGGAGTCAACATCGTGGTAACTACCGTCGTGCAATGTCGCTTTAACGTCAACAACTGGATAGCCGGCAATAACACCGCTATCGAGCGTTTCGCGAACACCAACTTCAACAGGCTTGCGGTACTCTTGAGGCACAACACCACCCTTAATTTCGTCAAAGAATTCAAAGCCTTTACCTGGTTCGTTCGGCTCAAACTTGATCCAAACATCACCGTACTGACCACGACCACCAGATTGCTTGGCGTGTTTACCCTGGACATCGGATGTGCCCTTGATTGATTCACGGAAGGCAACCTGTGGCTCACCAATGTTAGCTTCGACGTTAAATTCGCGGCGCATACGGTCAACCAAGATATCAAGGTGAAGCTCACCCATTCCGGACATAATCGTCTGACCGGTTTCTTCGTCAGTGTGAACACGGAAAGTTGGGTCTTCTTCAGCTAGACGCTGCAAAGCGATGCCCATCTTTTCCTGGTCGGCTTTGGTTTTTGGCTCAACCGCAATCGATACTGGCGGTTCTGGGAAAGTAATACTTTCAAGAGCAATTGGGTGGGCTGGATCGGCAAGTGTGTGACCAGTAAAGGTATCCTTAAGGCCGATAACGGCAGCGATGTCGCCAGCTGAGACTGAGTCAATTTCTTCACGCTTGTCGGCGTGCATACGAACAATACGGCCAACACGCTCTTTTTCACCAGTTGTGGTGTTTAGGATGTAGCTGCCGGCGTTAAGCTTACCACTGTAGACACGGACAAAAATCAGCTTTCCAACGAATGGGTCGGTCGCAATCTTGAAGGCAAGAGCAGCTAGCGGCTCGGCGTCAGATGGCTTACGCTCGATTTCTTCACCACTCTTTGGGTTAATACCCCAAATAGCATCAACATCTAGTGGAGATGGCAAGTAGTCAACCATGATGTCAAGCAGTTTCTCGACAATCACACCACGACCGTCACCACCACTTACCAGGAAGAAGTTTCCGGCCAAAACACGCTTACGAAGAGCGGCTTTTAATTCAGGGATAGTAATTGACTCTTCACCCTGTTCCAGGAACCTTTCAAACAAAGCGTCGTCGGCCTCAACAGCAGCTTCAACCAGCAGGCTGCGGGCGTTTTGAGCTTTCTCAAGCATGTCGGCAGGAATTTCGCCTTGAACCAATTCGTGATCTGCGTAATCGGTGTAGGTATAAGCCTTCATCTCGACAAGATCAACAACACCGTTGATGTCTTTTTCAAAACCAATTGGCAAATGGATTGGCAAAGCATTCTTGGTCAAACGGGCGTGGATAGTACCCAGTGATTTGTAGAAGTCACCACCGGTCTGGTTAATCTTGTTAATGAAACAGATCCGTGGCACGCCATACTTGTTAGCCTGGCGCCAAACGGTCTCGGACTGAGCTTCAACACCCATCTTACCGTCAAAAATCGTGACAGCACCGTCAAGAACACGCAAAGAACGTTCGACTTCGGCAGTAAAGTCGATGTGGCCTGGGGTGTCGATAATGTTAATCTTGTGACCCTTCCAAAAACAAGTGACAGCGGCACTAGTAATCGTGATTCCACGCTCTTTTTCCTGGGCCATCCAGTCGGTCGTAGCACTATCACCGTTCGCACCGCGAACTTCACCAATCTTGTGATTGATACCGGTACGATATAGAATACCTTCAGTTGTTGTAGTCTTACCGGCATCGATATGCGCGATAATACCAATATTACGAAGGTCCTTTAGCGGGACGTGTTTTTCTGCCATAGAGTTTACTTTATCCTTTTCTTAAATATTTTTTGCCATAAAAAATAGCTCTTATCTGTCATTATATCAAATTCATTAGTATAATTCTAGTCTCCGGTGTCAATTATCACTTCTGAGGAACGAGCTGGCACGTAAATATCTTCACCATTTTCGTTATATACAAAATATACAATTTTTTCATCAGACGGCACCCATTTACCGCTACTGTCGACATTATCATACCGTGGCATAAAAACGATTTCTTGTGCCTTTATCGGATATACTTTTTTGTCATCATCTAGTCTCTCATCATTGATACGTGTTAGGGTGGGTCCGTTACTAGGATTAAGGCTATTACCGTAGCCGTAGCTGTAGCTTAACACTGGCCTGATAAAGTTATAATCTGGCGCTAAAAATATGTATTGTTTAAGCATATCAGTCATGGTATCAAGCAGCCCAAAAGCCTTATCATCATCATAATAATTAGTGACTGCTTCCAGGGCGCCGATTATGTCTGATAGATTTTTGGTATCTAGAGGGCTGTCCATACAGTTTTTAAAAATATCGACGTGTGCAAGGATATAGTAATCCATGTTAAGGCTTTTGTCGGCCAGTTCGCCGGCATGTGTATGCCGGTTTAACGTCAATGCGTCCTCTACAAAGTAAATATCCGTGTCTTTTACTAGTCCATATGCCGATAGTTGGCCGCTCACAACTGGCGTATTTATTTTTTTACCTATTTGCATAACGTAGGCTATTTGTGGCACATATCGACGCTCGCCATGTATATCCTGAGTATCAACAATAATGCCAAATCCAAAAAAATTACCAGAATGTTCGCGGTAAGAGCCAATAATACCGTCCTCGTGTGTATCATTCTTGGTACTATCGACAACTATATGTGTCGCTCCATTTAGAGTTTCGACTGTAGTGTCGGGCAATTTAACACTCGGTCCCGAGATCACAACCGCACGGCGCATCAAGCCCTCCTTGTCGGCTAGCTTGTCAAGTTCCTCGACAACCTTTAGCCCATTAAGGTACGCCTCGGCACGAGTACCGTAATTAACATGCTCGGGCCACTCATTGGCATGCGCAATGTCGTAGGCCAGTCGCATGGTCGAGCGGTCCCGCAGCAGCATTTCTGGCTGATCCGGGCTAACCTCGGGAAACTCCTGATTAACCGCTTCCATATATCTAGTAAAGCAAAGTTATAGTGATAGTTGCAAGCTTAACAACTTCGAGGACTGTTTGTGACTGACGACAAGTGGCGTGTAATCGATGTGCCGCCTGGTAACAATCGTGCCAAACTTCTCAATTACTAAATGTGGCTTTAGTTTATTGATATTAAGGTCATCTGGATAAACGATACCGATATTATCAATTTGCTCCAACTCCTTAACCGCACGGCTATAGGCATTGAAGTGATCTTCAAAAAAGCTTCGCATGTACTGCTCGGCAAAGCTATCATCAGTATCGGCCGGCGACACCTTGCCAGCCGCGACACTTTGACGGCGTTTTGGAAACTGCTTGCGCGCCTCGACTGTATCTTTGGCGGTATCAAACAGGCGCCGAAAGGCAGCCATCGCCAGGGCATACGCATCCAAATATTCACTCATCGCATCAATTTCGGGCATTTCTGGCTTAATCGTAAAGGCGTGCATGACGTTATGGAGTTGGCGCGGCATTCGACCAATCATCGTCGGCGACTCGCGAAATCGCATTGGAATTAATAGCCCATTATTAGCATCTGGCGCATATTCGGCCTCATTAAAGTAGAAGTGATGGTCGTCGGGACGAGTTTGCGGGTCTTTGCTACTAAATTCCCACTCGTAATCTGGGCAAAATAAGGTATCCAGCACATAATGAATCGCTTGTCTGGTCATTACGAACTTGCGATCATCGGTCGGCAGCTTAAGCCGCTCGATGCCTTCACGCGGCAAACCGGTCTTAATATCAATCCATTTATCGGGCGATCTCCAGGCTTCGGCGGGCGGAAGATGACGTGACGTCTGCGATTCAGGCGTCATCGTCAAGGCTTCCATTTTAGTAAGCTACTCCTACGTGTTTGTTTATCACCTGCCTCATGTTAACTTACTTATAACATAATCGTTATGAGTTTGCCTAGTATTTAATCGGTGAAAAATTTTAAGCCCGTTAGACAACCGGCTCGCCCCAGTTGACGTTTGCGCCAACAGTCTGGTCGACCATCGTAGACGTCGGGTTTATAAATTTCACCTTCGCACTCGGCAGTATCATTTGTAAAATTCGTCTTAGCCTCGTCCAAAGATATTAAGCCTTCCGCCACCCGATTACCCAACACGTAAGCTTGGATTCGCGCCTCATCGCAACTACTACATTTTTCGGGTATGGTTGCCGCCAGTTCGATATCCGCCTCACCAGCTTTTTGCAGAAACTCACGTCGCGCCTGCATTTCAGCTTCGGTCCTGATTTTTTCTGTCATGGTTATCTCCGTATTATTTATTTATTGAATTGTAGCACAAACAAAAGAACGCCCCGTAGCGAGGCGTTCTTGAGAGATTGCGACATGATTAGGTGCGAGCGAAGTGAGCAAAGGCTCGGTTGGCTTCGGCCATCTTGTGAGTGTCTTCCTTCTTCTTGTAGGCAGCACCGGCTTCGTTGTAGGCATCAACGATTTCAAGTGCAAGACGCTGTGAGTAAGGAATACCCTTACGTGCACGAGCTGATTGAACTAACCATGAAAAGGCGTAGTGCAATTGGCGGTGACCAGAAACTGGGAATGGAATCTGGTAGTTCGCACCACCGACACGACGAGATTTAACCTCGAAGTTTGGTGAAACATTCTTTAAAGCACGTTCAAATACAGCAAGTGGATCTTCGCTACCAATTTTTTTAGCAGCAACTTCTAGGGCGCTATAAACGGCGCGTTCAGCAACAAGCTTTTTGCCATCAAGCATCGACTTGTTAATTAGGCGCTGAACCAAAACGCTTTGGTATTTGCGATCTGGGCTTAGACGTCGTTGTAGACTGGCGGTAACTTTACGAGGCATTACTTGTCCTCCTTCTTAGCACCGTACTTTGAACGGCCTTGTTTACGCTTAGCAACACCTTGAAGGTCAAGGGCGCCACGAACGATGTGGTAACGAACACCCGGCAAATCTGGCACACGTCCACCACGAACAAGCACAACGGCGTGCTCCTGTAGGTTGTGACCTTCACCACCGATGTAAGCCCAAACTTCTTGCTGGTTCGTCAAACGAACACGAGCGACCTTACGAAGGGCCGAGTTAGGCTTTTTAGGTGTCTTGGTTGTTACTTTGATACAAACGCCACGCTTTAGCGGACCGTCTTGCTCGTAGTAACGAGTTTTTAGTGCGTTATGGATACGGCCTAACGCTGGAGACTTACTTTTCTTCAAAGCAGTCTTGCGAGGCTTGCGCACCAATTGGTTGATTGTTGGCATAATGCAATAAACTTCCTTTAATTATTTAAACTGTAGCAAAAGCTATATTTCCCAGTTGTGCGCTGATAATCACACATTATGGGTCGACGCAAAAGAATATCGTGCGCCGGTTGTTCTACAGGTTCAGCAAACCTTGCAAAACGGTGTTCATTTCGGCTTATCTGTCTTGTACACATTTTCAGATAAGAATGAACGGAAACTCATGGTTAACTATAGCAGAAAGACGAGACGGTGTAAAGCCAGCGTCCGATAACCGTCATATAATTAATAGCATTTTTACAAATATTTATATTTGTTGTATAAATATATCATATGGCCTCAATCGAATCTGTGAGCAATTTTGTGGATCTTTCTCTGGTTGCAGATAGCCTATTCCGCTTGCTCAATCAGGATAATAATTCAGACATTGAGAAAGAGTTTCCGAACCTGTCAAAAAACCTATCTCGCAGTAGAGATACAGCCGAATATACACTTAAAAGTATGTGCGAACAAAACGAACCGGGATTTCATGAGTTATATGTCATATCTCTTGGACACTATGCAGTTGGCCTGAGCGTCATAAGCCGCCAGGCAACAATTCCTGAGCTGGCTAGCTTTAAGGCACCCAACTTATCGGGATTTATATGTCGACCGTACAGAGGGCTCGGCCTAGGCAGGTTGTCTCTTGAGAGCCGTATTAATGCAGTGAATGAACGCTTCGACGGTCAAGCATGGACTTCCGTAAACACAAAAAATATACCATCAAATCATTTAGTACAAAGTGTAGGTTTTATACTTCATTCCACTATTAATGACAGAAATATTTACACTTTAAATCAAAAATAAGCTCATTCCAGAGCCTATTGAGTGTTAGATGGGCGGGGCGCTATTAGCGCCCCGCCCTGTTGACGTGTCAGCCGTTGCCGCCGTCGTTGTCGAAGCCCGAGCCGTCCCCGGAGCCGCTGTCGTTGCCCTGCTCACCAGCAGCGCCGCTGTCCCAGCCGCCATCCATCATGACTATCACCACCTCTCGGTGTTGTGTCGAGTTTGACATTATTATGTTAACACTATTTTTTATATTATGTCAATAATATTAGAAGTAGCGCAGAATAAGATGAGATATCTCATTAGCAATACTTATGTTAAACATCCCACCTTCTTCCAACAATGCGCCAACTTCGTCTTGGATGTTCAGGGCAATCCATGCGATTATATCTGATGGCTTTTTAATTTCTAAACGATTAAAACTGTCCACCATATTCTCTAGCTTAAATCTTGGTTTACTAAATACTTCAGGTCGCAAATATCCGCCAGTTACATTATTAATAAAGCAATACGTAATAACTTCAGAGTATACCATCTTCCACGTCATCCCGTCCGGAGCTGGTTTATGTATCTTTTTAATGACTTCATTATATGAATCCTTAGACAGCTTATGGGCTAAGTCCGATTTGAATTCCATAATGTGAATTGTTTCATGCAGCAAAGTACCGATTGTAGTATTCAGGTCTTTTACATTAGCTCTCATTTCAGGATGTAAAAGAATAAAATCAGTGTTTTCAATTTGATGGCCGACGGACGGCGACTCAAGCGTATTTTGAAGTATATATACTGGTATATTATTACCCTCATCACGTTCAACGTCTAAAAACGTGGCAATTTGCGTCAATCGATTAGTATACTGTCTAAAGTCAACTTCTTCGAGCTTATTTTTTATATACAAAAGATCGGGCGCTATGTTTTGCCATAAGTTTTCAAATATATCTCTTAGGCTTGCGGCATTATCACTAATCTGCTTAGCATCTTTGCTTTCTAACATACCCTTATATAATTCTGCGAGAATCAGTCTGGGCTTGTCAGAACTTAACAAGATAGAAGCTATCTTTTTGAGTGAAGCGGTTTGAATTTCCGATAATTCCCCCGCGCTCTGTCTATAGTGCCGATACGAATTCATCTCAGGTCCATATATACTCCACTCGCAGATAGCCTGAATCCAGTAGAAAAAGTTCGTTTCTTTACTTAGGATAAATTCGTAGTTCATTCTAGTGATATTTTACTATACTATTGTTTTTCTTCTTAATATAAATAAGCACCCAAGCGGGTGCCTATTTATATCTAAGCTGACCTTCGATTATGCGATTTCTTCGACATCTTCGGCGATTTCGCTTTCAAGCTCATCGTCGATTTCAAGCGTACCGTCAGCGCGACGTGCACCGGTACCTACAGGAATCTTGCGACCAATGATCACATTCTCCTTTAGGCCGTGTAGTCGGTCGATGCGTCCACTTACTGCAGCATTGATCAGAACACGAGTTGTATCCTGGAACGATGCAGCTGACAGGAAGCTGTCTGACCAGATTGACACCTTGGTAATACCAAGTAGCAATTGGGTGTAACCAACTAGTTCCTTACCTTCAGCGGCAAGGGCGGCGTTGGCTTCAACAACAGCAGCCTTCGAGACGATATCACCAGTGACAAACGTACTGTCACCCGGGCTCTCAATCTGAACGCGGCTAAACATCTGGCGCACGATGATCTCAAGGTGCTTGTCGGCAACGTCTTGACCCTGTGCAGCATAGATACGAAGGACTTCGTTAATGATGTAACGTTGAGTAGCTTCGGTACCCTTTAGGCGCATCAAGTCGTGTAGGTTTAATGAACCGATTGTTAGGCGGTCACCAGCTACGACGGCGTCACCGGCGGCGACAACCAGCTGGCTACTACCAGGGATTTCGTAGCGAACCGGTGAACTGGCATTAGCAGCAATCACGATCATCGAATCAGTTACCTCGACAACACCATCAAACGGCGCAATCAGTGGCTTTGACTCACTTTCGCCAGTTGCCAGAACATCTCCAACCTTTACGTTGCTGCCAGACTTGACAGCCACGGTGCGGCCTTCAAGCTCTAGGTTCTCAACATGTCCGGCTTCTGGAGTGACCTGAACAACATACTTCTTGCCGTCTTCCCAGACATCAACAAGACCAGTTACTTCGGTAACATAAGCTTGACCCTTTGGCGTACGAGCCTCAAACAGCTCTTCAACACGAGGCAAACCTTGGGTAATGTCACCACCCGCTACACCACCGGCGTGGAAGGTACGAAGCGTTAGCTGGGTACCAGGCTCACCGACTGACTGAGCAGCGATGACACCGACTGGCTGGTCTTTGGCTACCAAGTGTCCGCTAGCCATATCAATACCGTAGCTTCGGCGTGGAATACCACGGAGGTTTTTGGTCGAAATAACACTTTGAATGCGAACTTCGTTGATGTCTTCATCAGCTTCAATCTTGTTAGCGATTTCACGAGTAATCAGCTCGTCGGCTTCGATGTAGCCAGGAACGGCTTCGGCCGTGTAGCGACCGAACAAACGATTACCAAACGAGATCATGGTCAGTTCTGACTCTGAACGATAAATCGTAAAGCCGTCATCGCTATTTGGCAAGTCTTCAACGGTAAAGACGTCTTGTGAAACGTCAACCAAACGACGAGTTAGGTAACCCGAGTCAGCGGTCTTAAGAGCGGTGTCAATCAGACCCTTACGCGCACCACGAGTCGCGACGAACTGCTCAAGTGAACTTAGTCCGTGCTTGTAGCTTGAACGAATCGGCAGCTCAATTTCACGGTTGGCGGCATCCACCATAATACCGATCATCGCACTAGCCTGCTTGACGTTCGAGATATCGCCACGAGCACCAGAGTTAACCATCACACTGACGCTTGTATCCATGTTTTTAAGTTTGGACTGTAAGAAGTCAGAGATATTACGGTCAACACCACGCCACGAGGCAACGGTTAGGCTATAACGCTCTTCTTCGGTAATCAAACCTTGGTCAAATTGCTCAGAGATAAGCGCCGTCTTGGCGTCACCTTCAGCAATAAAGGTTGATGTCTCGTCAAAGCTAATGTAGTCGTCCTTACCGGTTGATACAGCGGCGATGGTAGCAAAGCGAAAAGCAAGGCCCTTCATACGGTCGGCAATTTGGGCAGTTGTTTCAGCGCCGTAGGTATCAAAGATTCGAGCCAAAACACGCTTTAGCTGCTTTTTAGTCTGAACATTGTTGTCGTATGGGTAATCTTCTGGCAAAATTTCGTTAAAGAAAACTCGACCAAGAGTGGTGTCGCGCATTTCACCACGCGTTAAAACACGGATTGGTGACTGAAGTTGCAGGACCTTGTTGTCGTAAGCCATTTCAGCCTCGTAAACCGAGCTAAAGGCCTTAACCTTTTCAGTCTGAGCACTTGGCTTGACATATGTTAGGTAGTAATTACCAAGTACAACGTCCTGTCCGATGTTAAGCACTGGCGCACCATCGGCTGGCTTTAGAAGGTTGGCAGTTGCGCTCATCAACTCACGAGCTTCGCGCTGGGCGTCGTTTGATAGAGGCAAGTGAACAGCCATCTGGTCACCGTCGTAGTCGGCGTTAAATCCGTTAGCAACTAGTGGGTGCAAGTGAATTGCCTTGCCTTCAACCAATTTTGGCTGAAAAGCCTGGATTGACAAACGGTGTAGTGATGGCGCACGGTTCAAAAGAACGTACTTACCTTCGATAACCGCATCAAGCGCGTCCCAAACCAGGGCATCACCAGCTTCAATCAAACGAGTTGCCGAACGGATGTTGTAGGCGTGCTCGTTACGGATTAACCAGCTAATAACAAACGGCTTAAACAACTCAAGCGCCATCTGCTTTGGAATACCACATTGGTTAATCTTTAGCTTTGGACCAACCACGATAACGGAACGTCCCGAATAGTCAACACGCTTTCCTAAGAGGTTCTGTCGGAAACGACCCTGCTTGCCCTTTAGCATGTCGCTAATTGACTTCAAGCGGCGGCGACCACCAGTTGCATTGACAGCACGGCCACCACGGGCAGCCGAGTTATCGATAAGGGCGTCGACAGCCTCCTGAAGCATACGCATTTCGTTGCGACGAATCACCTCAGGGGCGTTTAGGTCAATCAGCTTCTTAAGACGGTTGTTTCGGTTAATAACACGACGGTAAAGGTCATTTAGGTCACTTGTTGCAAAACGACCGCCGGTTAGTTGCACCATTGGACGTAGGTCCGGTGGAATCACTGGCAGAACGGTAAGCGTTAGGCTGCTTGGTTTGATACCAGCAGCAAACATACTCTCAAGCACCTTCAAGCGCTTTAGAAGCTTCTTTTCACGTTGACCCTTGGCACCAGCGGCTTCTTCGGTTAGTTTTGCAATCAGTTGCGGTAGATTAATCTCGTCAAGCAAGGCCTTAAGAGCAGTTCCACCCATACCAACTTCAACCAAGTCTTCGTATTCTTCAGGAAGATTACGAAAATCAACTTCGTTAATAAGGGCGCCCTTAACTAGGCTTTCAAGTTGAGATTTTTTAACTGTGTAGTTTTCGTTTAGCTCTTCAACTTCGCGTGACATTTGCTCGGCAAGAGCCTTAACGTCGACGTTTTCAGCTTCTGACTCGCGCTCGTAGCGAATCTTGATGGCAGCGCGGCCAGCTTCAGTCTCGGCTTCAAGATCGGCTAGGTATTGATCGCGTTTAACTTCATCAACCTTCAAAATAACGTAGGTCGCAAAGTAAGCAATGCGCTCAAGATTTCGGACAGTAATGCCCAAAAGCAAGCTCATCGCGCTTGGTGTGCCGCGCATAAACCAGATGTGAGCCACAGGTGCAGCTAGGCTAATGTGAGCCATGCGCTCACGACGAACGATTGACTTGGTAACCAAATCACCGTTTTTGTCGACAGCGGCTTCACGTGAGCGAACGCCCTTTAGTTTGTTGTCGTGTGGGTTGATATCTTTGACTGGTCCGAAAATTCGCTCACAAAACAGACCATCGCGCTCTGGTTTTTGCGTACGATAGTTAATCGTTTCAGGTTTAGTAACCTCACCGTAGCTCCACTTCAAAATGTCCTCTGGGCTGGCTACTGCTAGGCGAACTGCGTCAAAGTCGGCAATACCGTTGTTTGCAATTATACGGCTCATATTACGCCTCCTCCTTGATTTCTTCTATTTCATCAATGTCCTGAATGGTTACACCGTCGCCAAGATCACCAAAGTCATCGGCTTCATCCATGACAATTTCTTCATCATCAATAACCGATTCACCTTCAAGGGCAGCTACTGGCTCACCGTTGATAACGCTACCAATCACTTGCTCGGCGTCGATAATCGCATCCTCGGATTCGTCTAGTAGGTCGACGCGAAGGCCAAGACCCTGAAGTTCCTTAACAAGCACGTTGAACGATTCTGGTAGTTTTGGACCAACAATCTTTTCATTCTTGATGATTGACTCGTAAGCCTTTGCACGTCCGTAGACGTCGTCTGACTTAATCGTAATCATTTCCTGAAGAGTTGCAGCGGCACCATAAGCTTCAAGGGCCCAAACCTCCATCTCACCAAAGCGCTGACCACCGTTTTGAGCCTTACCACCAAGTGGTTGTTGAGTAACCATCGTGTAAGGACCAGTTGAGCGGGCGTGAATCTTGTCGCTAACCATGTGGTGTAGCTTCAACATGTGCATCACACCAACAGTTGTGCGCTCTTCGAATGGTTCACCAGTACGGCCATCAATTAGCTGGCTCTTACCGTCGCTGGCAAATCCGGCTTTAACAAGCTCGGCACTAATTGTTTCATCTGAAACACCGTTAAATGGAGGCGTTGCAACCTTGTAACCAAGAGCACGAGCGGCCATTCCAAGGTGAGTTTCAAACAACTGACCAATGTTCATACGTGATGGCACACCAAGTGGGTTCAAGACAACATCAACCGGTGTTCCGTCTTCCATGTAAGGCATGTCTTCTAGTGGCAAAATACGAGCGACGACACCCTTGTTACCGTGACGTCCAGCCAACTTGTCACCGACTGAAATCTTGCGCAGCTGAGCGACAAAGATCTGAATCTGCATGATAACGCCAGCCTTAAGTTCGTGACCGTTTTCGCGACTAAAGATCTTAACACCAACGACCTTACCACCACCAGCATTGTTCATGCGCTGTGAGGTGTCGCGAACATCCTTGGCTTTTTCACCAAAGATGGCGCGGAGTAGGCGCTCTTCGCTGCTCAGTTCTTGCTCACCCTTTGGCGTAATCTTACCAACCAGGACATCACCAGCCTTGACCTCTGAGCCAAGTTGAATGATACCGTTTTCGTCAAGGTGACGTAGCGATTCTTCGCTAACATTTGGAATATCACGAGTGACAATTTCAGGACCAAGCTTGGTTTCGCGAACTTCAACAGTGTAATCTTTAATATTTACACTCGTCAAAGTATCGTCCTGAACGATTCGGCTTGAAAGCACAATAGCATCGTCCATGTTGTAGCCAGACCATGGCATAAAGGCGACCAAAAGGTCTTTACCAAGGGCAATTTCGCCATCAGCAATCGAAGCACCTTCAATTAGAATTTCGTCCTTTTTAACTTTTTGACCACGAGAAACGCGAATCTTTTGGTTAATTGAACGGTCGTCATTGCTTTTTGCAAAGTGAATTGGCTTGTAGACCTTAACACCGTCAGCGTACTTGACATGAACTTCGTCGGCATCAGCGCGAACGACTTCACCATCGGCCTCGGCAACGACTAGCTGACTAGTGTTGCGGGCAATTTCAGCCTCGATACCAGTACCAACCACGGCAGCTTCTGGAGCTAGCAGCGGCACAGCTTGCTTCTGCATGCTTGAGGCCATCAAACTACGGTCAACACGGTTCTTTTCAACAAATGGCACCAGTGAAGCGGTCGAACCAAGAATCTGCTTGTGAGCAGCATCCATGTAGGTAACCTCAGATACGTCAACTTGCTCTGGTAGCAAACCGTTTCGGGCGCTAACGCGCTCTTCAACGAATGTACCGTCATCATTCAAGCTAGCACCAGCGTCGGCAATAACCTCGGTAACCTCTTGTGAAGCATCTAGGTAGTGAACTTCGTCGGTAACTTTACCGTTAACAACCTTTAGGTAAGGTGTTTCGATAAAGCCATAGTCATTAACACGAGCATAAGCTGCCAGGTTAAGTACCAAACCGATGTTGGCACCTTCTGGAGTTTCAACGGCACATAGGCGTCCGTAGTGAGTTGGGTGGGCGTCACGAACATCAAAGCCGGCGCGTTCACGGCTCAAACCACCAGGACCCATCGAGCTTAGGCGTCGTTTGTGAGCAAGCTCTGATAGAGCGTTTGTCTCGTCCATCAACTGTGATAGCTGTGAACTTGCAAAGAACTCACGAACAGCGGCAACAACCGGTCGGGCGTTGATTAATTGACCAGGAGTGACGTTTTCAATGTCAGACATTGACATACGATCCATGGCGTTACGTTGCATGCGAAGCATACCAACGCGGAATTGACGAGCCACAAGCTCACCAACCAACTTGACGCGACGGTTTGAAAGGGCGTCAATGTCATCAGCAAGCTCTTGAGTGTTATTCAAACGAATAATCTCGCGGACAATAGCAACTAGGTCAGAAACCTGGAAAACACGGTTTTCGGTCGTGTTTGGCACGTCAAGGCCAAGTCGTTGGTTAAGTTTGTAACGGCCAACGCGGCTGTAGTCAAAGCGTTTGAAATCAAAGAACATACGCTCAATCATAGTGCGAGCGTTATCGACGGTGGCCAGATCGCCTGGGCGAAGACGTCGGTAAACCTCAATCAAAGCTTCGTTTGAACCGTGAGCTGGGTCCTTATCCAAAGTGGCATCAATGTATTTCATTTCACCAGTATCGATGTCGGCAAACAAACTCTTAATTTCAGAGGTTTTATTGTGGCCAAGGGCGCGGAACAAAGTGGTAATTGGCAATTTGCGACGACGATCAATCTTGACATAGATCGCACCATTGCTGGCGGTCTCAAACTCAAGCCATGCGCCACGGCCTGGAATCAATTTAGCACCGTAAAAATTGCGAGTAGCAGCCTTGTCGGCAGTAAAGAAGACACCAGCGCTACGAATAAGCTGAGAAACAACGACACGCTCGGTACCGTTAATAATAAAGGTGCCGCGGTCGGTCATCCATGGGTAGTCACCAAGGTAAATTTCCTGCTCTTTAACTTCACCGGTAACCTTGTTAGTCAACTCAACGTTGGCGTGCAGTGGTGCATCGAATGTTAAATTGTTTTCTTTGGCGAAAATTTCTTCGTTTTTAGGAGCTTGGAAAGCGTATTCTTTGAAACGCAATGCCAATTTTTGACCAGTATAGTCATCGATTGGGTTTAACTCCGCAAAAATCTCACTAAGGCCAGTTTCGACAAATTCACGCCAACTGTCCCTTTGGTGAGCAATTAAATTTGGTAACGGCAATGCCGTATCATCTTTTGTAAAGAAGACACGCTTGCTACTTACAGGCTTGGTTTTTGCCATAGGTATGCAATACTCCTCGCAATAAATTGTATTTAGTTAATAGGGTTTTCTTTGGCGCCGAAGATTCCCTTAACATTGGTCAGCCTATTGCATGATGCCACTCTTGCGTTTAGACATAGATAACCAAAGCTACACTACTTCTTAGTAACTATTGTGAAGCTTTAACGACCTTAAGTCAAGGCTTTATGGAACTATTTTTTATAAATCAACAATATCTTTAGGCTTTTTTAATGACTTCGTCAATCAATCCGTAGGCCTTGGCTTCCTCGGAGCTCATCCAAAAGTCGCGATCGGCGTCTTTTTCAATCTTGGATAACTTTTGGCCAGTATTTTTTGCCAAAATCTCATTTAGGCGTTGCTTCAAATAGATGCCCTCTTTTAAGGTAATCTCCTGATCAGTAATCTTACCCTGCGTGCCACTTGATGGCTGGTGAATCATAATACGACTGTTTGGAAGCGCAAACCGCTTGCCTTTCGTGCCGCTTGATAGCAAGAAGGCGCCCATACTGGCCTGCAGACCAATACCAATTGTCTGAACGTCTGGCTGAATATATTGGATGGTGTCATAAATTGCCAGGCCGTCGTAAACACTGCCACCAGGGCTATTGATATATAGTTTGATATCCTTTTTTGGGTCCTCGTAGGCCAGATGCAGCAACTGAGCGACGACAATGCTTGCCGTTGCTTCGTTAACTTCATCACCCAAAAAGATGATACGCTCGTTCAATAGACGCGAGTAAATATCAAATGCTCGTTCACCCTCGTATGTCTTTTCAATCACAGTTGGAACTAGATAATTTTTCGGATTCGTCATAAAACCCCTTTCGTTACAATAACTCTATTGTATACAAAATTAGCACTCGATGCAAGTGAGTGCTAATAATTTCGACATGCAAAGAGGCCCATTAACGCTGGGCCTCGGAGCGTATCTATCGACCGGATAGATAAACGTTGATTATTCCTCAATCCCCGCTGTAGCGGAGGTCGTCGGTGCCGTTCCTGTCATCGTCTGGCTCTTCAAGTCGCGAGTACCCGATTAGGGCATGAACCGTGAATCTGATAGCAGCTCCCTCACCGACTCGCAGACCAACCAGCTGAGCAATCACGCCCAGGAGCAGGACGATGTAAATATCAATCAGCCCGAACACGGTCGCCACAATGGCCGTAAAGGGCTCGCCCTTTACGCCAATGACGGCCAAGGTCGCCGGGACCATATAGATGACGCTTGCCAACACGAGAATAAAGCCCGTGCTTGTGGCAACCGTCATCATAATTCCGTCAAGACGCGACTGCTCGGCATGCGGCATTTTCTGCAGCCACTCTTCGTAAAAAGTGCTGAAGAAGATGGCAAACAAGCCAAGAAAAAGCGCTGCAAAACCATACAGCGCAAGACCGGCGACAGTATGCGGCATGTCAACCTCCAGCTTAAGGATCGTGGCGGATAACCAATACGTGGATTATACAATAATCCACGTATTTATCAATCGGCGAACAAAAACCTAGGCTTTTGTCGTAGTATTCAGCTCAACCAAGCGGTCAACCGTCTTTTCGGTCAGCAAGCGATTGGCAATATCGCGGCGAACTTCCGGATCTTCAAATTGCTTCAAGGCTTCTGGGTTGTTGCCATATTGCTTTTTATAAAGTTCAACGTGAGCATCCAGCTCTTCGTTAGTGGCTTCAATCTTTTCAGCCTTGCTGAGCTCGGCTAATACCAAACCAGCCTTAACCCGTTTAACAGCGGTTGGCTTAACTTCTTTTTCTAGCCACTCATCCTTATCCTTAAATTTCTGAGTTTCAAGATATTGATCAAGATTCATACCTTGGTACATAAGGTTACGTTCAAAATCTTGCTCGATTGACTTTGCCTGGTCTTCAACCAAAATCTCTGGAGTTGGCACTTTACTGATGTCAATCAATTGAACAACCAAATCGTCTTTTAGCTTCTCTTTAGCTTCGCGTTCTTTTTGATCAGTTAGCTCGCGCTTGATGTCAGCTTTTAGTTCGTCAACGGTCTTAAATGGACCGGCTTTCGCAGCGAATTCATCATTAACCTCTGGTAGCTTAGGCTCTTTAATTGACTTAAGGGTAGTCGTAAACGTCACTTTGGCACCCTTAAGGTCAGGGGCGTGATAATCTTTAGGAAATTCTAGGTCAAGATCAAAAGTCTCGCCTGGTTTGTGGCCGACAATCCCCTCTTCAAAGCCAGCAATAAACGAGTTGCTACCAAGTTTTAGGGCGTAATCGGTCGCCGTACCACCGTCAAAGGCGACACCGTCTTTTTTACCAACAAAATCAATCGTTGTCTCATCACCATCTTTGGCGGCGCGCTCGACGTCTTTTTTGTCGGCAAAACCTTCACGCATACGATTGATGATTTCGTCAATCTCCTTGGCGGCGACAGTGACTTTTTCAGTCGTGGCTTTTAATTTTTTGTAGTCACCAAGTGTAATTTTTGGAATAATCTCAACTTCAGCGGTAAACTCAAGAGTTTCACCAGGAACAAACTTTTTAACTTCGACAGCTGGACGATCGAGTGCTTGTAGTTTTTCTTCAACAAATGCAGTCGCAACAGCCTTACTTAGGGCGTTATCAAGTGTCTGCTCTTGCAGGGCAGCTGGATCGACATTTTTAGCAGCGACAGCTACCGGCACTTTACCTTTTCTAAAGCCGGGTACTTTAACTTCGCGAGCCAGCTTAACAAGGGCAACTTGTTCGGCGTCGGCAAGCTCTTTGGCGCCAAGAGTAATTGTTAGTTCAACTTTTGTATCTGATAGGTGTTTAATAGCGGTATTCATACTCAAACAAGTATAACAGAGGTTTGACTGAATCCAAATTTTTAGGTGCGCCTATTTTTTAGCTTTAAGAAGGGTTACAAGGTCAGAAAAGCTAACTTTTTGCTCGCTGGCACTAGCAGCGTCCTTAAGCGTATAAAGTTCGGATTTAACTTCTTCATCACCAATAAATAATAGATACGGAATTTTTTTCTTGATAGCCGTTTTAAGTTGACGGTCGAGTTTTCGATCGGTAATATCCAATTCGACATTAATATCTTGATTACGTAAGTCAGCGGCAAGCCGATTAGCGCTACGCTTGGCATCTCCCAGTGAAATAACATAGACGTCAGTTTTAGATTTAAGCTCGGGAATCAGGCCGTGAACATCCAGGAAATTCTCCATAGCCGTACCACCCGGGGCCATACCGACGGCCGAGATTGGCTCCGCACCGAACAGTCCCACTAGACCGTCATAGCGGCCACCGCCAAATAGCGATCGAGTGTTTTCAGGGCGCGTATCGTAAACCTCAAAGACCGTGCCGGTGTAATAATCAAGGCCGCGCATTAAGGTGATGTCAAAGACAGCGCTTTTAACGCCAGCCCGCTCAAGTTGCGTAAATAGTTCTTGAACATCACTAACCGAGCTGCTGTTGCGAATCTCTATCGGCAAGTCAGCCATCGTCTTGGCACTCATCAGAACATTAATTTTTTCAACACCCTCATCAGGGTCTTCCGATAAAATCTCACGGGCTTGATCAATAAAATCGCTAGCCGATATCTTGTCCTTGCGATCAAATAACTTAACCATCAATTGCGCGCCAACCGCGTCGAGGCCAAGATATTGAGCCATCATAAAGTTAATCAGTTTGCGGTTATTAATCTTGATGACATAATCTTCGGGCTGAGCACCAAAAGCTTTCAGGACGGCGTCGGCCATCGTAATAATTTCCGCCTCGGCCGAAATATCATCAACGCCAAAAATATCGACGTTAAACTGCCAAAACTCGCGTTCACGACCGCGCTGTGGACGCTCGTAGCGCATAAAATTAGCGATTGAGTATAAACGTGCTGGATATGGCAGCTCCTGACGCCTTGCGGCCACCATACGGCTAACACTCGGTGTCATCTCGGGACGAATTGCCACAATCCGACCACCGCGGTCAGTAAAGGTATAGGTCTGCTCACCAGCCAGCTCTTGACCACTCTTTGCCAGATAGATATCAAGTGGTTCTAGGGTTGGCGCGCCGTACTCCTCGTAACCAAACCGTTCAGCAACCATGCTCCAGGTTTTGAAGATATAATTTTGGATACGCTTGTCTTCAGGATAGTAGTCACGCGTTCCTTTATATGGTTGTGAAGATAGTGAACTCATTGAGGTGATTATCTCATTATTATCTGTTGGTTGCAATATCTAGGCCGGTTTATCATCGGGTGAGTCTGATGATACAATCTGCGGTCGCCACTTAGGATCAACGATAGCGCTATAGCGGAAGCCCGGTTCACGAACAGCATATAATGTATCCGGGTCTACAAATCGTCTTTCAACCGGTGTTCGTTCGCGCGCTGGGTGGTCAATACCGAGTTCGCTGTTGAGGCTAGCGATTGCCGCCCGACCAAATTCCCTATTAGGAATAAAGTCGCCACCGCGAATATCAAAGAATGTATCAATATAGCCATGTGTAATCTGTTGAGCGAAGCCCGGAATCATTGCAAAACGATCATCGTCGGCTTGAATAGTGCCAAGGCGCAGGTTAACCCTGATACGGCTTTTGCCACCAAGTAGCTCATATCTTACGTATGAAAGCAGCGGCAACGGATGCCGCAAGGGGCTCTCTAATTCTCGGCGATTAAAGCGCGTTATGAGATGTTCGCTGTTTTGGTTCGGCGCAGTCGGGTCTTCATAGATAAGATTGACACCTCCAACCCTTTCGGCCGGTAGATAGGCTGTCGACCACAGTGAAACCTTAGCTAAAGCTTCTGTGGCAGTTGGACGATAGAATGGGCGAATTATTTCGCGCAGGCCCTCACTCGGCACAAACCGTAACCGCTGAGGCTCTGGAAGCGTCCCCATTGGCTTTTCGTACGGTTCACCATAACTGATAGCCATTGTGATTAAATTATGTCACAACTTTATTGGTCGGTCAATATATAGCGGCGCATCCACTCATACAGTATGATACCTGAGGCAACGCCCACGTTAACAGACCGAGTACTACCAAATTGCTCAATTGCCACCATTTTACTGCTAGCAGTTGCCATTTCGTCACTTAGTCCAGGACCCTCACCGCCAAACACCAGAACGGCCCTCGCTGGTAGCTCTGTTTTCGATAAAGCAACAGCCCCGGGCAGGTTATCGATAGCGATGATCTCGCGGCCCTGCTTCGCCATAGCCTCTACAAACTCAGCGACCGTATCAAAGTGATCAACTTCAAGATAGCGGTCAGTTACCATCGCACCGCGCTTGTTCCAATGTCGTCGACCAATGATGTGAACTGCTGACAGATTAAAGGCATTAGCATTGCGCACAATAGTGCCAATATTCATATCGTGCTGCCAGTTTTCGATTGCAATCTGCAAATCAACTCGGTTCTTATCTAAATCTGCCTTAATCGCTGCAACTGTCCAGTAACGATATTTATCAAGCACATTGCGGCTATCACCATTTTCCAGCAGGTCTTGGTTGTATTGCGGCCCGACTGGCCAAGGCCTTGGATGTGGACCGACGCCGATTTGTGATTGACTCATAATATTATTTTTTCGATTCGACGATTCTTAACGTTACATAAGTTGCATAATCAGAGTTAATCGTCTCGATTTGGTATTTAGAATCAGCTGCCGGTACGCCACTCGCAGTCGCATATTTAACTCCATCTATAATTAACAAATATTCGACCGACGACATATCGTTACCGTAACACTTTCCCTTTATCGGACAAGTATCAACAACAAAACTTTCAACAATTGCTGTCGTGTTTTGACCTTTTAGATGAACCGCATCCCCTTTATGCAAGGTGATCGGTGCATTCAAATTGGCGAAATGCAGTCGATTAATACTAACGACTGGAATGGCAAAAAACGCCACAGTCATACTAGCAATTAGTAATAACGTAATCGATAAAGCCAGCCAGTGCTTTTTGGCGAAAGCAAAAAAAATAGACCAGCTACTAGTTTTAATATTTAAATCGTCATCGACACCGTTTTGAGTCGACTCGGTCAGTTCTTGCATAGAATTATTGTACTTTATTATTCAAAATAACGCTTATATATTAATCACTATCGCAATTTACTACTGTATAATTTAATAATGATTTTTTGTAATTTCTCCATTTTTACGAGTGAGTTCAGGTATCAAATAAATGTCCGATAAGATACGTTACATCTTGCGTAAAGTTCCCGAAATTACCATTGTGTTTTGGATAGTTAAGTTGCTTACGACCGCACTAGGCGAATCAACTTCTGATTTTTTAGTTTATAAAATCAACCCCTACTTAGCCGTTTCAATTGGCGCGATTGGCCTTATTGTAAGTCTCATCATTCAGCTTTTTGCTAAAAAATATATTGCTTGGATTTATTGGCTAGCAATCATCATGGTAGCGGTTTTTGGCACCATGGCAGCCGATGTATTACATATCGGGCTCGGCGTTCCCTATCTGGTATCAACTATATTTTTTATTGTCGCCCTATCTATTATCTTCTTTGCGTGGTTCAAGATTGAAAAGACACTTTCGATACACAGCATCACATCGCTTCGCCGCGAGCTTTTTTACTGGGCGACCGTCATGGCAACCTTTGCACTAGGCACCGCTGCTGGTGATATGACCGCCTTTACATTAAATCTTGGTTATTTTATGTCAATCCTTTTGTTTTTAGGATTAATTTTAATCATTGCTGTTTTATGGAAAATATTTAAATTTAATTCGATATTAACATTTTGGCTTGCGTACATCTTAACCAGGCCGCTCGGTGCATCAATTGCCGATTGGGCCGGCAAGCCACAATCAGTCGGAGGCACTGGCTTGGGCGACGGAGTAGTTAGTCTTGCGTTATTAATTTTGATTGTACTGTTTATCGCATATATGACTTTTAATCGACAAGAGTCAAGGCGCGAAACAAGAATAATTCCCTAAAAGAAAAAGCCGTCATGATGACAGCTATTTCTTTTGGTACGCGAGAGAAGACTCGAACTTCCACATCCCGGGGGACACTAGCACCTGAAGCTAGCGCGTCTACCATTCCGCCACTCGCGCATATTCATTATTTTAGCATAACAGTAAAAATAGACGAGATATTTTATTTATGTTCAAGGCTCAGTCTTGGGTGTTGTAGTATCGTGCTAATTCCTCACCGCTCGCTTGTGCCGCGTCTTGCTGGTTCTGCAATGTAACACCGGCTACCATCGCCCCTTTACCAAGGAAATGTTGGACTGCCGATCTTAACTCTTCTGTTTTTGGCTGTATCACCCAGCTCGGCAGGACGGTTTCAGCAAAGTAGTATTCGGCCGAACATCCAAGGGACATATCGTTATCAAAAAATGGCAGCATTGCCGGGGCTGGCCAATGCGGTGTTAGTAATTGGCTAGTTGGCTCGGTCTTTTTCATATCCATGAATTTACGTACAAAATCTATATACGCCAGGCGTTTCTCGTCATAAGAAGCGGACGATTCCATACGGTTAGCGATATCTGGCAAGCCAGTCTCGGGGTTTCTATACCAAGTATTTTCCAATTCTTTGGCAGCTTGCGGGCTTACACCGCGGATTATGTATAGCCAAAACTGCAGATAATCCGCTTGCGTCCAGCCCTTAACCTTGCCCAGCTCGCTCGGCAAAATTATAAGCGACGGTTCAAATCCACCAGATAAAAGCGATTCGTCAAGGATCTGCCTGGCAAAATTTGAATTTGCCGTAATCGCTTCACCAATTGGCAGTTCTTCGTCACGCCGATAACCACCCGATGTGATTGTTGTGCTAGCATAAATCAAAGGATACTGAAGGCCTTTTTCGTCCCGATTTAGGCAGTATTTTTCATACCCCATCGCAGGCGTAAACCCCAACTCTTTCTCTAAGAAAACAAAGCACTCACTTTGAGGTAAAAGTTTAGATGTTTGCAGCTTTTCTGGACTTTCCATTACTGCATATTACTATGCATAAGCTGGCGGTTCCATGCAACCGCCAGCGGAATTGTCACAAAACTAATCGCTAAACTAGCTGAGTGGGCCGAAGTGGGCAAAATCAGACAGGTCGTACGATGAGCGGAGCATTGAGACCATTGTCCTAACATCGGACGGCTGCTTAACACCCGGATTCAGCGTACCGTAAGGGTCGAAAACGTCACGAATCTGCTTGTATAGGTTTTGAAGATTCTCATCCATCAAGGCATATGAGGCACTAGCTTTCAGGCGTCCTTCGCCAGCATCGGCAATAAAAGTACCGCCAAGCTTTTCAACCAATTGGCTATAGTCGCTAATTAATTTGAAAATCTTCTGCTTGTCCGACACTTTATCAAGCTGTAGACTGGCCCGGGTGTTAACAACACCATCAAGAACGCGTCTGTGAAGTGGTAGCGATATATGATGTTTTTCGGCCAAATCATTAACGGCCAATGAAAATTCCTCAAACCGATTGCTTGGAACAAAAACGCCGTCAATCAGTGGCGGATAAGATTCGCTATCTGAATCTGTCGCCATCACGCTGGACATAACTTCACGCATTGAGTCAAGTTCTTCGTATGAATATTCATCAGAGGTCAAAATTGTCGGATTAAACTTCTGCAAAGCCTTGATTGCCTTCTTCATCTTGCGAGCACGTGCACGATCATTAAAGTCAGCAAGTTGCATGTAAATCAAAGCGCCGGTTGCAATATCAACTTTGTCTAGCTTCATAAAGGCGTATTGCTTGCCCTGTTGAGCGGCGATGTTAAAGATAGAGCCATCAATCGTTTCAAGCGAAGCTGGCTCTAAAGCCCTTAAAACATCAGCGGCATCACGTGCGGCCTCGCTACTGCCAAGCACTGCCACTAGAACCGTGCGGTTAGCGCTAAGAAAATCGGTTTTTAGAACAATCTCCGAGATAATCCCAAGTGTACCCTGACTACCAACCAAAAGTGGCGTCAGATCAAATGAGCCATCACGACGACGTACAGCATTGATACGTGCATAGCCGGAGTTATCCTTGTCGGTTTCGTGCAGTTTCTCGTTAATTAATTCTTGGTTATCCTCAATCAAACCGTCAATCTTGCGGTAAATCTCGCCCTCAAATGTCTGCAGACCGCGCTTTTTACTATATTCTTTCTTGTTTAAGCGACCGGTCTCGATAATATCGCCATTTGCCAAAACGACCTCCAGGCGATCAACCCAGCCACCTGTTAATCCGGCACTACCGGATAACTGACCTCCCGAATTATTAGCCACAGCGCCACCAATCGTACTGTAGGCGGCCGATTCAGGATAAGTCGGCACATATAGACCATGCCAGTTTAAGATGTCGTTTAGCTCTTTAAAGTTAACACCTGGCTGAACATGCACAGTGTGTTCTTTTTCTTTTAAACCAATGTGAATAATGTTATTAAGATGAGCTGTGGTGTTGATTATTAGCCCCTTACCAATTGCCGCACCGGTCTGATCTGATCCATAACCACGGACTGTAATCGGCAAAGTATGACCTTTTTCGGCTAGTTGCCATGAAAAACGGGCAGCCTTGCGAATGTCATTTGTAACTCGTGGAAACATAACAAGTTCTGGCATTATTGTCAGTACGCTACCATCACGAGAGAAACGCTGTCGGATTGATTTTGCCCCTGTAATTTCTCCCAGTATATGTTCATTCAGATATTGCGCAATTTTACTCATAATCTCCATCCCTACCTTTGTGGCTTGCTGTATTTATGATAGCACAAGCATTGTTTAAGAAATAGCAAGATAGGTCTTTATCTGTTACGGGTTTTTTGTTATAGTAATTGGGTTACCAAATACATGTGCGCAGTGGTGGCCTATGAGTAATCGTAGACACACAGGCGCGACAAGATATGCGCGAGTGGTGGAATTGGTAGACACGCTAGCCTTAGGAGCTAGTGCCTTCGGGCGTGAAGGTTCAAGTCCTTTCTCGCGTACCAAACGGTATTTCAATGGCTTTAACCAAGCTAGCAAACGGCTCTCTCCAGATGACGGAGAGGCCGTTTTCGTTATTAATGTGTAGGTTCAAGAACAAATCACGTGCAACACGGTCTTTTTGAATGACCGAACCATGTCTCATCTTATCCGGTGCTGTTTTCACTAGGTTCAAGAATTGTTCTTTTGTTAGCTTGATTCTATTGGGATTTATGATTTTTTGCCTAAGCTTCTCTACGTCTGACTCAATATCGGTTACTTCACTAGATAGATCATCTATCCGCTTCTCGTTTATAGAGTACGCTGGTGAACTTTTTTTGATCGTGCTAAGACCTAGTGAGAGTTCTTTCAACTCTTTTGTCTTATGTGCTAAAGCCCCACGTTTGCTAGCTATAGTCTCGCGTATAGTAACTATCTTCGCATCTGTTAGGCTACCTATCCGCTTACTGTAACGATCATAGGCCTCATCCGTAAGTTCGAGGCCATCTAAAAGCGAGTATATGCCATCAAAGACATAGCGTGCCCTTATAGACTTTACTGAACGCGTGCAGTTGAGGTTGTCGCAGCGGTAGCTTAAGACGTGTTGTTTACTACCGCCTGGTTTATTTTTACCAGCTACCATCCATCTTGAGCTATTACACACACCACAAAATACCATATGCATTAGAGGTTTAAACTCTGTTTGTTTGGCAGGGCTTATGTCTCGCTTGCGTTCATAAGTTAAAGCCTGAACTTTATTGAATAAGTCCTGATTTATCATAGGCTGAAAGTTGGTGACAATATCACGCAGATCAGTTATTTGGTTAGATTGGATAAGAATACCATAGTAAAAGGGGTCACGAAATGCAACACCCAAACTCTTTTCGGTAGGAAGTATTTTCTTCTGTATTTTATTCTTCTTGGTTATCTTTGTAAGTCGATAATAGCCTCTTTCTAAGAGATACTCGACCACGGCAGCATTTGTTGCACCTTGACTTCGCCTATCCCAAGCTTCTTGCATCATATCAAAGTGCTCATTTGGTTCGTATAGCCCAGTTATGTCACTTCTGTCGTAGCCCCACTTAGGAGTACCTGCTGACTTGCCATCGTCAAGGTTGCCTTGGACACCCCGATTTACTTTTGCTGACAAATCGTCAGAGTATTGCTTCGAGAACACAAACAGCATTCCAAGAAGCATCTTACCGTTGGCGTCGTTACTAAATTGGTGGCTATGGAAGCGAATATCTTTCAGAACACCCTCATCGAGCATATTGATAATCTGTCCGCCTTCGAGCATATTCCTACATAATCTATCTGGGTGCCAGCAGATGATGGCATCATACTTTTTAGCTTCGATGTCTTCAAGTATTTTAGTAAAGATGGGTCGTTGGTTAGGTTTTTTAGCCGACTTTGATTCTTTAAACGTTGCGACTATATTCAAGCCCGAGCTAGAGGCTAGCTTCTCGCAATCTTTAATCTGGTCACCGAGTGATCTAACCTGACTACCTTCGTCCGCGGTAGATTTACGAGCGTATAGTACATAACGGAGTTTTGTTAAGTCTATCTGTTCTTCTTTAGCCATAGCTTAATCTTAGCATCTATCAGAAGAGGATACGTTCACCGTCTTTACCTGGCATAGAGTACTCGTTAATCGCCGATGTTGGGTCAGTAATATCAATCTCCTCCAAAGTTTCTATAAAATCGATAAGGTTATCGTCAGTAGCAACGGAGGCCGCAGGTGTAATATTAACGCCTCCTGAATTATTATCCTGATTAACTCTTATCCCCATACTATTAATTATGTGGAGTATCGGGGTAAACAATAACCTGCCGAGTCAGACTAATTTGCGCTTAATCTGTTAGATATTGAAAATGTGCGTTAAATCATACATTATAGAATTCTATGACTGATAATGACCGTAAAACTTTCGAAATCGTTGGAAAAAGAATCCGTGCCTGGAGGAAGTACAAAAATATGACACAACTAGACCTAGCCTCCGAAGCAGATATTCCTCGTTCACATTTGTCTAGAATCGAACACGGCAAAGTAAACTTTTATATGGTTACTCTATTAAAGCTGACTAGAGCTTTAGGCATAAGGCATGTATCAAACCTATTAACTAAAGATCCCCCAGTAAAAAAAGACTAATTTTGGGGTCGAATTTGTGCCGAAAGTATGCTCCATTAGCGCTTACTTAGCGCCCTCCATGAAGTGAAATAGTTCACAAATCACTGCTGCTTTACTGCTGGGTTACTGCTGGGTTACTGCCCCTAGCATTACTGGATAACTGCCTCTTCGTTGCCCCCATTTTACCTATTTCTGATGCTTAATCGATGCCTAATATGTGCCCCCTTTGTGCCCTTTTGTGCTCCTTTAACACTTGTAGTGCTATAATCGAGTCAACGCCATTATGACGTTATACAATTTGGCAATAACCTAAACCTTTCGAGGCATGGTTGTAAATTCCGGTAAAGAATACTGAGCTCGTCGTTCAGGTATCTTTACCGGTTGCGCATCGAAAGGTGTGTAGGTATCCGAAAGGATATCGCCTAGCGGCGGGCTTTTTGTTGTCTCCGCTAGGTTCAACTAACCGTTGATGAAAGGCGGAACAAGGTATGAAACAGATTCACAAAGCATGGTACAAACGCTGGTGGGGCATCGTTATAGCAATAATAACGTTGCCGCTCTTTGCACTTTGGTATGTATGGACCAAACTAGAACGTAGCAAAGTGTTTCGTGTCAGTATTATCGCTGCACTACTAGTCGTCTACGCTGGAGGCGCTATATCGCTAGCTCATGCGCTGCCATCTCCGCTAACGGCTAGGGATACATCCACTAAACCCACTTTAACAACGCAGCCGACAACATCTCCGAACGTTACTAAAGATTCAGTCGTGGCAACCCAGCCAAGCACAACTCCACAAACAACGCCTAAGACCACTGTAACGAGTACGAGTACCTCGACTACAAATACACCCACAATTACGCCAAGTGTTCAGCCGACAGCCCCTACGGCACCACAAACCCCTACGCAGCAATACCCTGACACTTATCCTAGCAAATGGTCAAGCGCTCCACTCGACACAGTTATTGACACCTGGAACATGTCTAACCGAGAGAGTACAAGTTATACAGCATGGAAGGTTAACGAAGCCTTTGGTAATATGCCGACCACATGGGGCGGCGCGAATGCAACTAACTGGCCTACTGAAGCCCAAAATGCTGGTATTCCGACTGGAACTACACCTAAGGTACATTCGGTTGCGATCATCTCTGCAGGGCAACATGGTGCTAGCGCTGCAGGTTTTTCTGCCTGGATTGAGGCGATCAATGGTGATCAGGTCACTATAAGTGCTTATAACTATGGAGGTCCGACCTATTCCGTGAGTACTGTCTCGGCCTCATTATTTTCAACCTACATATATTTTGGAGGAAACTAAAATGGGATTCTTTAAAAAGAAGGAATTATCAGTTGATCAGAAAGCAGTCAAGTATGGAGCTGCTAATCAAGCATCAATGCTTAAAAGTGGCGTTAAACAAAAGCAATGGATTACGGCTGGTAATAGCCCATGTGATACCTGTAAAGCAAATGCCGTCCAAGGACCAATAGGTGTGAAGGATAAGTTTCGATCAGGACAACTTCATGAACCGGCACATGATGGCTGTGAGTGCTACGTTAATCCTATTGAGATCGACTTATCGACAGAGGCCAATCTGGGTTCTCTGATCACGTGGGACAAGCCTAAGTAAGTAGATTGTGTATCATGTGAGCTTGAGTGCTTCTTCGAGCAGACAAGCCATCATCTCATCTAGCTTTTGAACGAGTTGCGGAGTAACAGGTAAGGCGATGAAAATATCGTTATTTGCTAGGCTATCAATTTCGGCCTGTAGTTGCGTACTGAGTGTTGGCTGCCAAGCTTCCATCCAAACGATTTTTTGTAGTGTATCTGATTGATTCTCAAGGCTTGTTTTTACCGCTGTTTTGACTTGGCTATACACATAGTCGACTTTTTTACTGTCGATGTTATCTAGGCCTTTTGGGTTGTAATAAACCAAATAGGGCAAATCCCAAGCGCATATCATAGTGAAGAATTTATTCGACGCATTACCTTGCCAGTGCTGTACGAGATCGTCTCTTTTATCAATAATTGCCCTTTGTGCCCACGATAACTTCTTGCCGCAATCGCGAAAGACTTGCTCTAAGACTTCATTTTCTTTAGCCAAAACATTTTTGGTAAAACCCGTGTAGCTTTTAAAAGAGATGCCGTGAGCCTTATCGTGGGGAAGAGTTTTGACGAAGATAAAAATGGATGAAACCAGTGTTTTATGAGCAAATAAATAAAACGTTGAAACATCCAATACGGTATCCTGTAAAGAAAAGTCTGCGCTACCGTCTTTGTGGCGCCGATATGTAGCAGGGGAAAGGCTCCTTTTTGCACTTAATTCCAATGATAAAAGTTCATTCATGAACAGCCCCTTGTATGTATCAGTATGTGTAGATGAATCCACAGCTAAGTCGGGTAATTTGAAGAGTTGTTTTTGCGTTAATGGAAATAGCTCAAACATATCACTTATTATACAGTGCGGCTCACTTCACAGATAGAGGCGCTATAATGATAAGTATGGACCAAAATGCCAATAATGAAGCTCAGCTCGCTACCTTTACTTTTCCTGACGGAAAAAAATATGATGGATCTGTAAAAAGGACTGCTGATAATAATTTTGAATTGAGTGTTGACGATCTTACAGAAGAAGATTGGTCGATCGTTGAGCGTATTGAAGCATATGCAAAGAAAGAAGATGATAAGTACCTATTTCTTGATAATTACTTTGCTGGGAGATCATCACACGAGGGACGTATTAGTGTTGGGAATACGACATTCTTCTCTCCAACAAAAACACTCCATACAAACGACCCGACTAACCCGTTAAGTCTCAATATTATGTCGCTAAGCGCTAGTGTTGATAATCTAGATATTTGGTTCAATCAATCTCTGTTCTCGTTTCATAATCCCATGCATATGAATGATACTCTTGACTACTCCTTACAGAAGAAGATCGGTGAGTATGACTTTAAAGGCCTTAAGCTAAGTTTTATACTATCCATTGCGGGAATGGGATTTTCGCGTTTAACCCGTGAAGTTAAACTTAAGCAAGTTGCTCATATTGGGCTGGATACAGTAGGCCAAAACAATGTCCCTTATTTAGAGTTGATCGAAGCGATGCAGTCTGTAGAACGTATCTTGGGCTTGGCATTTAAGTCGCAAATACGAGTCAATGAGCTAGATGTTACGTCCCAAGATTTTACATTGACCCTAAATGGTGAAGCTAAACCTAGTATATTCCCCACATATGACATAACCTTGTCTGATATACGCACAGCATCACCTAATGTGAGCCGTCAGTACGAGCTCAGTTTCACTCATGACCAAATTGCCGATTTTCAGACACTTCTAGATAAATGGTCCGAACTTGAGGAACGAATCTTGCCAATCGTGGACCTATATCTGAGTAGTGCCTCGGGTGCCAGTACGGTACTTGAAAATATATTCCTCAACCGTATTCAAGCTATTGAAGCTTTTAATAGGAGCTTTCGTACTGATATATTAGCTCCTCAGGATGATTATGATAAACAGAAAGATCGTATAATAAGTGGTTTCACGGGTCCAGACAAAAAATTACTTAAAAAAGTACTCCAACGAGGAAATGATTTTTCGCTTGAACAACGACTTCGTGCTCTAGATAAGGGACTAAAAGAAAAAGGCATTTGGACAATAACCGTATGCGACTTCGATGTTATAGCAAACACAAGAAACTACTATAGCCACTACAGTAAGGACATTACAAACATATGCCTCCCAGAGAAGCTTATACAGCTCACACAAGAAGTGGGACAGATGCTCCTTGCGCTGATCCTCGTCGAACTAGGTGTCGAGCCTGAATTAGTAAAGCAATCGATTAGACGTACATTTATCGTCTAAGAATATTTCCAGCTATTTCGAAACAGTCTTTCCAGCCTTCTTTATAGGCTTCATGGCATTCGATCTGCCGTCTAACTGTTCGTCTTGATCGAGAAGGTCTTTGTCCAACTTCTTCCATAGCTTTTCTTGTCGTGCTTTATAGTTTTCTTCAGATACAACACGCTCGTCGTATAGGGACTGGTAAAGCGAGAAGGAGGCTGCTTGAGCAATGTGTACACTATTAGTCACGTCCGCTACTGTTGAGTACAGGCCTGCCCATTTATTCTGTATAATCCTGAGCAGGGCCTGGTTGAGTCCGTTCGCCTGCTCCATCCAAATTTTAACCTGACTTTTGCTTCGTTTATCAGCTTTCCAACTATTTACAGCCAACGCCACGCTCAGAACAATCAGTAACACGTTTAAAACAAGGGATGCGATCGAAAACCAATCAATAAATGTCATATTAGGCCCAGAATAGCACGCATAAAGTATATTTTAAAGCATAACCATTAACAGAGGTTCAATAGTCCGCTGGTTATTCATTAAACGGCAGCTTACTAGAGTTTATACTCTGCTACATGATGAACCGCAAATACATCAGACTGACGACTAAGCCATGTTATATCTAGGTCACTTAGCAGCCAGTCACTTATAGCTTCCAGCGGTTCAAGTTGTTTGGCTTCTGGCGTACCAAACAAAGAATCGACCTTTTGGTCGGTTTTTTGTTTGGTATATAAATTACTGAACCGCAGCCCCTTGGGCGCGAAGGTGCGACCCGCAACGTCTGCGGGTCGCAAGGAAACCTTCCGATGGCAACTGGTTTGCCAACCGTAAATTTTCGGGGTAGCGGAACGTGACTAAGTCCTTTCTCGCGTACCAAAGTAAAAGACCCGTTAGTGACGGGTCTTTTACTTTAATATAAAGATACCTACTGACCTGGGTGCGTGGCAATCGCGTAAATAACAAAAGCAAGTGCAACCGTACAAACAGACCCCCAAACAACTGCAAACCACGCCCTAGCTCGACCTTTTCGCTCCGGGTTATTTTTAATGCGCAATAAGGTCGCTATACCGACACCGACCGATAACGGCGCAACTGGCAAAACTATAGATAACAGGCCCAACCAGCCTGCTATGATAGCAAGCGAGTCAAACTCACTCGGAATAATATCAGATTTTACATAGCCAATCATCGGAACACCGTCGACTGATTCTGCTTCTGCAACGGGCCGGTATTGAATATTTTTTAGATATGCAATCATCGCAAATGAAACGCGCATGCGTAATTGCTGCGGTGTCATGTCGCCACTACCCACAACCACATATCTTTGCCCAAAGCGAATATCCAATATGTAATTCAAAATAGCACCAACTAGACCTAAGACTGCCGCCGTAATTAAAAAGCCATTATATTGATCAGGTGATGAGCCGATAAAGCCGATAAACCAGACTACACCGAACACTACAGATACAGTAACCATAATCATCGAACTAATTGCGGGTAACATATAATCAGCGATCTGTGCACGGATAATTGTCGAATAAAATGGCACAAACTGCGACCAGGCCGGTCGACCAGCCTTCTTGACGAGTGCATAATAGACAAAAAGCATCGGACCGTAAGTGATTACTAGAATTAATAAAAGCAGCAGCACATAAATTAACGGACTATTAGAACTATTCATAGACCTAATTATGCTTATGTAGTCCTATTTGTAAATGCTTTTAGTACAATATCAAATAAAAAAAGACCCTTAAATGGATCAAATTATTCGCTTCGGCGGTAGAACGTGAGCGCCGCGGTTCCGTAACTACGATTGTCCACCACAACAACTCCATTAGTGCCGGTCGGCGCCTCACCCCTACCTGGATATGATAATACCATAAGCCCATTCGGTTTCAATAGTCTGAATAAATGATTAACTGTGGAAAACTGCGGGTCACCGTATGGAGGATCGGCAAAAATAATATCAAACTGCAAATCGGTCATATCAGCCCAAGATGCAACGCCCGACTGCGTTACTTTAGTAACCTCACCACAGCGTAATAATTCGATATTTTCAGTAATTGTCCGTATCGCACTCCGGTCACGATCAACAAATACGACACTTTTAGCGCCACGGCTTAAGGCTTCAAAGCCCAGCGCTCCCGATCCGGCAAAAGCGTCTAGCACCTCGGCACCCTCAACGACACCGCCAATACTATTAAATAATGAGCCCTTAATACGGTCACTCATCGGATGCGTCGCGTTACCATGCGGCGCTTTAATCGTGCGTGAGCCAAACTTGCCAGCAATTATCCGAACGTTCAAGAGTTTTCGCTCCGCGCCATATAAGCAGCATAGTACCAGGCCAAACAAACAGCCTTGATGATCTGTGGCAGTAATTTGTCACGCGTATCTGCCGCCAAATCATGCGTCCAACCAGTCGCACCGAACTGGTCATACATTTTCATATCATCAACTAGACGCAAGCTACGCATAAACTCAGCTTCAAAACCATTTTTTACGACTCGTTTAATTTCTGCTTTGGTCGGCGCAGCCTCGCTGAACGATTCAGAGGCAATCGCTGAGGCCACGCCCCATTCAAAGGTATAGTGTGCCGTAAAAACGCCACCAACACCCCAATACTGCCAGTTTTTTGAAATAGTATCACGGTAGGTATTGCCCTTAATGAAATTTTTATCCATTACTGTTAGACGTTCATGCTGCGGCTTGCCCCACAACTCTTCAATCTTGTCGCTAAAAGGATAGTGATGCGCCGGCGTTAAGCCATCAACAATCGCATGCGACAGCCAGGCCGCCTCGAAGGCCGCAC
Source organism: bacterium (assembly GCA_027451105.1). Lineage (GTDB taxonomy): Bacteria > Patescibacteriota > Saccharimonadia > Saccharimonadales > Saccharimonadaceae > UBA1547. Next base: position 12,853 of record DAIDKB010000038.1, on the reverse strand, counting down.
GGACGTCGTTGCCCTCTTTTAGCGCTACCGATAAATTATAGATATTATCATTAATAATCATGACAAGATTGCGGTCGGCCGGATTGCTGGGATTAATAAAGTGCCACGGCTCATCTCGCGACGGGCTTTTACGCTTAATACCATCTGGACCATTGAGTCCCTCGAAGTGAAGTATCTCTTTAATAGGCGGAAAATAGCTATCGTGATTAAGATATTTCTTTAAATGACGACGAGCCACACGGTCAATCTTTTGATGAACCCCTACGATTCTACCCGAACCGTTCCGAAATGTCGTACCTGCATACATATAATTTTATTCTTTATTAAACTGTTTAATTTAGAGTCGTCAGGCGTTGATAATGTTGCACATTTACCGCCAGCTGTTTATATTCTAGCAGATTCTGACCCGACTCGACGAAGGTTTGAGCCTGATGCTTGGCACGAGCAATTAGACGAGTATCGGCCAAAGTGGCAATTTGCAGATTTAAGGCGCCGTGTTGGGCGCGGCCATAAATTTCGCCAGGACCGCGCAGTTTCAAGTCGACCTCGGCCAGATAAAAACCGTCATTGCTCTTTTCGATTTCTTTTAGACGTACACTCGGCTTGTCGCTCGTGCTAGTCACCAGATAACAATAACTCTGATGGACGCTTCGGCCGACGCGACCCCTTAACTGATGTAGTTGACTCAAGCCAAACCGATCCGCATCCTCAATCATCATTACGGTGGCATTCGGTACATCCACACCCACTTCCACAACGGTCGTACTAACTAAAATATCAAGCTCACCACTAGCAAAGCGGCTCATAACCGCCTCTTTTTCGTCGCTCTTCATCTTGCCATGAAGCAAACCGATACGCCGATGCTTAAAGATTGAGTTTTGCAGTTTTTTATATTCGTTTTGCACACTTTTTAGCTCATTATCGGGGTTATTATCAATTAATGTACAGATTACATACGCCTGGCGACCAGCACTAATCTCTTTATCAACCAGTTCGTAAAGTTGGGCTCGGCTATTTGGCGACCAAATCTTAGTCAAAATCGGCTTTCGTCCCTTTGGTAGTTCATTCAAAATCGAAACATCCAGCTCACCATAAACTGTTAGCGCCAGGCTGCGCGGAATCGGCGTCGCCGTCATCGCCAGCATGTGGGGCATGTAATCGGACTTTTTTAACAGTTCTTGGCGCTGCGAAACGCCAAAACGGTGCTGTTCGTCAATCACCACAAAACCAAGCTTGTGGAAGTGGACGGTCTCTTGAATCAGAGCGTGTGTGCCAACCACCACATCGACTTCGCCGGTCTTAATGGCCTCATATAGTGTCTTACGGGCGACGCCCTTAACATTACCTGTCAGTAGGCCAACTCGAATATTAAATGGCGATAGTAATTTAAGAAGTGTTTCGGCATGCTGGGTGGCTAAAATCTCGGTTGGCGCCATTAAAGCCGTCTGAAAACCACCATGCGCAGCTTGGAGCGCTCCGATCCCAGCCACAACTGTCTTACCGGCGCCGACATCACCCTGTAACAATCGGTTCATCGGCACTTTACGCTCAAAATCTTGGATGATCTCCCAGACCGCCAGACGCTGAGCATTGGTCAATTTAAAAGGCAACTTATCGACAAAATCTTTAACAACCGGCTGGTTAAACGGAATATGCCAGCCTACTAATTTAGAGTTTTCCTGACGATTTAACTGACTAGCCAACAGAAGCTCAAATAATTCCTCAAAGGCCAAGCGCTCACGGGCCTTGGCGACATCTTCAACCGCTTTTGGAAAGTGCATCGCCAAAACTGCCTCAGATCGACTTAGTAACTTTTCACTTTTTACAATATTTTCGGGCAAAGTTTCGGGCAACATCGTAATTAGCGGTTTAAGTTCGGCTAAAATTTTACGAACCAACTGAGTTTTTAGCCCCTTAATTGATCGGTAAACCGGCAAAACTCTGTCGGTTTGTACTGGCATATCACTCACCCTCTCGGCACTTGGGTTGGTCAGCTGATACCGGTTGTAATTAAATTCAAACTCACCTGAAAAAAAGAATTCCTCGCCTGATTTTAGTTGCGTTTCGCGATACGGCTGATTAAACCAGACCGCCTGCAGCTTACCGCTATCATCGGCAAGCGTGGCGGTCGTAATCCGCAAACCGCGACGAACTAGCCTGGTGGCAATCTTCTCACATCTGGCTTTAATCGTTCGCTTACCGGGTGCAATGTCGATAATACGAGTCACTGCCGAAAAATCTTCGTGAGCTCGTGGTAAAAATGTAATTAGGTCACCAACGGTTAGTAAACCAGCGTCGGCAAATTGCTCGGCGACTTTTGGCCCAACTCCCTTAACTTTCTCTAGTGACGACAGCAAGTTCATATAGTTATCATAGCAAGTTTGGGTAAATCAAGCAGCGCGGGGCTGTTATTTAACTAAAACGAAGCTATTTTTGCCTTTTTTAACCAGGCTACTAGTTTCGATAGCTTGATCACGACTGACTTTTTCGCCACTTATCGAGACAGCACCGGATTCAATTAAGCGTTTTGCCTCACCATTGCTACTGGCAGCACCAGTATTAACTAACGCTTCGACTAGCGAAACGCCAACATTTACCGTTGGTATTTCAGCCGCTAATACTTCAATGTCGTCACCCGATAAAGAACTAAACGCTTCACCGCCAAATAGTACCGATGTGACTCGCTCAACGCTGGCAGTGCGCTCAGCACCATGAACAAGGGCTGTAACTTCGTGCGCTAAAGCTTTTTGGGCAGCCCTCGCGCCAGGATTAGATTGCAACTCGGCTTCTAAGGTCTGAATAACATCTTGCGGCAATAGGGTGTAGATTTTCAGCAAATCAACTGCGCCAGCATCATCAACGTTTAGCCAGAACTGGTAAAAGCTGTAAACGCTGGTCTTGTTAGCGTCCAACCAGACGGCACCACCTTCAGATTTACCAAATTTAAGGCCTGTCGCCTTGTTAATAATGAGTGGCGTCGAGTAGACGTGGGCCTCTTTGCCATCAAGACGACGAATCAAGTCTACGCCAGTAACAGAATTTCCCCATTGATCAGCACCGCAAACTTGCAAGCTGACGCCATATTCGCGCGATAAGTGCAAAAAGTCGTAGCCCTGAATTAACGAGTAGCTAAATTCGGCGTAACTAATGCCGGCACCATCCGCACCCAAACGAGCCTGGACAAAATCGCGGCTGAGCATTTGTGAAACCGGTACGTTTTTGCCAACCTCGCGCAAGAAATCAATGTAGTTAATGTCCTTAAACCAATCAAAATTGTCGACAAGTGTAAAATCTTTGCCAGCAAAGACAGTTTTGTATTGAGCCACAATACCAGCTTTATTTTTGGCAATTTCGTCTAATGTCTTTAGATTGCGTTCATTAACTTTACCATCAGGGTCACCGATAATACCAGTTGCGCCACCGACCAACAGGTAGGCTTTGTGGCCAGCATTAATAAAATGTCGAACCATCATGGCAGCGGCCAGGTTGCCAATTTGCATGCTATCAGCGCTAGGATCAACGCCAAAATAGAAAGAGATAGGCTGTCCGTCTAATATGGATAAATCTTTGATGGTTGTCTGGTTAACGAAGCCGCGCCAGGCAAGTTCTTCGGAAAGTTTCATTCTATCTCCTCTTTTGTAATACTTATCTGGTAGTATAACAAAAGATTAGCCTTTACGCACTCAAATTGGTGTTATAATGGTTGGTAATACTGCTTATGGGAAATATATAATCGTGGCTAAAAAACCTTTACACACACGTACACTAAGCGTGTATTCTAACCTGTCTCATCGTCGAAAAACCAAGAAAGATGCCGATGCGCGTCAACGTGCTCAATATTTAGCAACTTTGCCAAAAAACCCAATCAAGCGACTGCTTTACCGTATGAAGCCAAAGAACTTCTTTGGATATTGGTTTAGTAAGCGCGGCGGCATCATGGCCCTTAAGGTCTTGGGCGTCGGCATATTAATCGTGGCGCTATTAGTCGGCGGCCTATTTGCTTATTTCCGTAAAGATCTTGATACGATTCGACCAAGCGAGTTGGCCAAACGTGTTCAATCAACCGTGACTACTTATAAAGACCGTAACGGAAATGTACTTTGGGAAGATAAAGGTGACGGCAATTATAAGTTAGTTGTTGACAGTAGTGATTTAAGCAATTACTTAAAAGAAGCCACCGTCGCAATTGAGGACCGTGATTTTTATAAGCACGGTGGCGTCAGTGCAACTGGCTTGCTGCGTGCAGTCGTCAACAACCTTCAGGGCGGATCAACTCAAGGTGGATCAACCCTGACGCAACAACTTGTCAAACAGGTCTTTTTTGCCGATGAAGCCTACCAGCGAGGCCTGGGTGGTATCCCACGTAAGATTAAAGAGGTAATTTTATCAATTGAAGTTGAGCGCATGTACAACAAAGATCAGATCTTAACACTCTATCTCAACGAATCACCGTATGGCGGACGACGTAACGGCGCCGAATCCGGTGCGCAAACTTACTTCGGCAAGTCCGCAAAAGACTTAACTATCCCAGAGGCTGCGCTATTAGCCGCCATCCCTCAAGACCCAACATTGTTCGACCCATATAATATTGACGGTCACGATGCCTTGATTGCCCGACAACACACCGTAATTGATGACATGGTACAACAAGGCTACATAACCAAGGCTCAAGGCGACGACGCTAAGGCTTATCCAATCCTCGACCACCTCGTACCTGAAGAGAGCCAGTATAGCAACATCAAAGCACCTCACTTTGTGCAAATGGTTCGCAGCGAGCTTGAGTCGGAATTTGGTAAAGCAACCGTTGGTCAAGGTGGCTTGACCGTCACAACAACACTCGACCTTAATGTTCAGAACAAGCTTGAAGAAGCTATGGATACTGAATTTAATAGTAGCGCACCAAGAATATACGGCTTTTCAAATGGGGCCGCGACCGTCGAAGATACCCAGACCGGCCAAATTATTGCCATGATGGGTAGTCGTAAATATGATTACCCTGGTTTTGGACAGGTCAATGCAGCTACCGCTTACATCCAACCTGGATCTACCATTAAGCCACTAGTTTATTCTCAACTCTTCCAACAGAAGGCGGCCGGTGCAGCTAACTTTGGAAGTGGCTCAAAGCTCATCAACAATAGTATCCCGGGAATCTATGGAGCACCCCTATCTAATGCAAATGGTGACCCTCAGAATAGCGGCGCCACCAGCATTCGAACTGGCCTTGCCAACTCGTGGAACATCCCAGCCGTCGAGGCGATGGCAATTAGCGGCGTTCAGCCAACTATCAAGACGATTCACGCTCTAGGCGGTACAAGCTATTGTACCGTTGGCGATGACACGACCGTACAACTTGCAGCCGCAATTGGTGGATGTGGCATCAAACAGCTTGACCTTGTTAATGCCTATGCGTCTCTTGGCCGCGGCGGCGTCTACAAACCACAATCAGATATCCTAAAAGTTACCAATAGCAACGGCGACGTTCTTAAGCAATGGTCCGACACCGCGGGCACACCAGTTGTTAGCCCTCAGGCGGCTTACGTCGTAAGTGATATTTTGCACGATGACAACGCCCGAACATTTGTTGGCATCCACCGCACCGGTATGTATATTCCCGGTGTCGATTCGGCCGCAAAAACCGGTACGTCCAACGCCGCAAATGCCGCTGGTTCGCCAAAGGACATTTGGATGGTGAACTATTCTCAGACCCTTACTATGGCCGTCTGGCTTGGTAACCCAGATACGACACCGCTTAACAATAACGCTACTTCAATCGTACCGGGACAGATGCTTGATACCGTATTACAATACGCCTACAAGACGGACTATCAAGCTGCCGGTAAGTGGAAGCCTGGCGACTGGATTAGCCAACCAGCTGGCATCCAGCGAATCGGCTGTAATACCGGTAATACTCTACAGGTGGTAGCCGGTCGACCCGATCAGGCCTGTGGTGAGGTATACCCAAGTTACTGGAACGCCAATCAAGGATTAGCAAATGTCGACTTCGACAGTGCGACACGAAAACTAGCTACAACCTGCACGCCTAGTGGTCTCAAAGTAACGGTATCTGTCATTAAGATTCCACTTGCTTCTTCTGTCACCCCTAACCAATCACTGTACATTGATCCAAAGGGAACCTATACGCTAGCTGGCAGCTTAGCGGACAGTTCACAAGACTGTACTACCGCGACAAATACAATCAACTCGCAACCACCTAATATAGGAACACCGACCTTTAGCGCCGCCGGCGGCGGTACGGGAGATAACGGTAATGGTAACGGTGGTAGTAGCTACACGGTTAGCGTGACGGCAAGCGGCAGCGGTTCAAACACAATTGCCAGTGTGACATTCACCGTAGACGGCAAAACCTACCCAGGCACCGATAACGGCAGCGGTACCTATACCGCGACCGTACCGACTAAGCCAACCGCTGGTACCGACTACGCGACAGCTACAGATTCAGCCTCAACTACAGCAACAGCTAAGTTCTAGTTACGGCAATCATGCGGACATTAAAATAGCCCAGACATCTGGGCTATTTGATTAATTAAAAGTTAGTCTATTCTTGGCTGTTAAGCATACGGATTAAATCATCTTCATTCTGCGCTGAAGTACGTGGCTTCTTAGTCGCCTGCCTATATGGAACCTTAGCGTTGTCGCCTTCTGGCTTCAGACGAGGCTGATATGGCTTGCGTATAGGCTTGCTGGCACGTTCAACCAGTTGCTGGTCGTTATTATCGCTGTGATAGACGACAGGTGCTGGCGTAGGCGCTACAATCGCTTCTGGCTTAGCATAGGCTTTCTTTGCAGGTCGAGCTAGCTTATCTTTGATATTAAACGTGTGATCGGCAGGTTTACTGCGTTCAACCAACTTAGCAAACATCATCTTGCCGGCAGCTGTTTGTAGACTCCGAATAAATTCAATCTCAACCGTTTGGCCAATCAATTTATTAGCCCGCTCGACAACTACCATCGTGCCATCTGTAAGATGGCCAACTGCTTGGTGTCCATCTTGGCCCTTTTGGGTTAGCTCCAACATAATCTTCTCACCTGGCAGATATGCCATCCGCAGGCTCATCGCCAAATCATTAACGTTCAAGACAATAATGTTTTCAACCTGTGCAACTTTATTGAGGTTGTAGTCAATCGTACAAACCACGCCATTATGCTGCTTGGCAAGCTTTAAAAGTCGCTCATCGACACCTTCTTCAGCGCGACTGCCGTCTTGAAAAATTTCGACTTTAACATTTGGCATCGCCTGTAGTTCGGTCACGACATCAAGACCGTGACGAGCCCGACTGCGTTTTTCATTATCAGCGTTATCCGCCAGATATTGTAATTCGCCAATCACACTGCGCGGTATAAACAACGTGTCGCTACCGACAAAGCCGGATTTGGCGACTGCTAGGATTCGACCATCGATTAATACTGAGGTATCAACAAAAATTGGTCGACCGGCTTTCTTGTTCATTGGTTTAGTCGCACTCGTTGCCACTAAATAAGTGGCCTCGGCAGCAATTACTAGCAACAAGCTTATAATTAATATTTCCATTGTGTTTTCCTTACTTTTGTAAATAGTCGATGAGCGCTGTGCGCAAATCACCGACACCTTTAATAAATGAATTCTTGTCGTGAGTCTTGGGCGCGATGGCCTTCGAGAAGCCAAGTTTCTTGGCCTCTTGGACCCGACGATCTGCCGCTTGAGCAGAGCGAATTTCACCACCTAGTCCAACCTCACCAAATACCACCGTCTCGTCGTCTATTCTTCGGCCGGCCGCCGCACTAGCGATAGCCATACACACCGCTAAATCAGCGGCTTGATCGTTAAGACGGATACCGCCAACAACGTTGATGTAAATGTCCTTATCAGATAAGTTCAGCTTTGTGCGTCGTTCTAAAACGGCGATTAAAAGATTAAGACGGTTCAAATCAAACCCCGAGGCAGTACGCTTAGGATAGCCGAAACTGGTGGGATTTACAAGAGCCTGAATCTCTACAAGCAACGGTCGATTACCTTCAAGTGTCGCCAACACGACTGATCCATCGGCATTTTGGCGTTCAGCAAGAAGCGCTGCCGATGGGTTTTCGACCAGGCGCAATCCCTCTTCGTACATCTCAAAGATAGCCGCCTCACTAGTCGAGCCATAACGGTTTTTAGCCGCCCTTACCACCTTAAAACCACCGTATCGATCGCCTTCAAATTGCAAGACAACGTCAACTAAATGCTCTAGAACTTTTGGACCGGCAATGCTACCCTCCTTGGTAACATGGCCAACCAAAACAACAGCCGCGCCCGCTTCTTTAGCGGCCCGAATAATCACGTTGCTGCTATTGGTAATTTGGCTAACCGTACCTGGTGCTGAGGTTATATCATCAAGCGATAAGGTCTGAATCGAGTCAATAATAACCAGTTTGTAGCGACCCGAGCGAATCGTCGCTGCAATATCATCAGCGCTAGTGCTGGCGACAAAACTTAGTTGTTCACTTTTCTCGGCCCCTAGTCGCTCCGCCCTAAGTTTAACCTGGCTAGACGACTCTTCGCCGCTGGCATATAGCACCGGCGTAGACTTCGCAACGTAGGCGCTAACCTGCAGCAAAAGCGTACTTTTACCAATGCCCGGCTGACCCGCCATCAAAATTACTCCGCCTGGCAAAATACCACCGCCCAAAACATCATCCAAATCCGAAAAACCGGTCCCTAGGCGCTTAATACTGTCCTCGGCGCTAATTGACTGCATAGTTTGAGGCTGTAAAACCTGTCCAGAAAAAGCACCTTTTGAAACGGCCGATTTGCCACTACTTGCCACAACTTGCTCGACCAATGTGTTCCACTCGCCGCAGTTATCACAACGTCCAGTCCACTTGCCATAGGTGGCTCCACAATTTTGACAGACAAACTGAGTTTTAGATTTAGCCATTACTTTTAGTATACCGTAGCTTTTGCCAACAAGATAGTTTTATAGGCTTGGGGCCGGCGCTACCGTACTATCGATACTGTTATTTAGTTCTTGAGTTCTAACCGTTAGAGCCTGATATTTTGTATACATGTCATTATATGAACTAATCTCGGCGTTAAGACTGGTGCGCTCCGCCTCCAGAGCATTGGTTTGCGCTACCAATGACGCCCGTTCAGCATTAAACTGTGCGGCCGACGTAAAACTACCCGCCTTAGCGCGATTATTAAAATCTTGAATTGCCGCACTAAGGGCCGTCGCTTGTTGATTATAGGCGGCGCTTTCTGAACTGATTTTTTTGCCCAAAGCCGTCAACTGACTGTACAAATCGTCAGCCTGAGTTGTCAGCTGCGTGAAAACGCTTTCGTACTTATCATGAAGTGCGACGACTTTTTTACGATCGGTAAAGTACTGTGAATAGTAGCTTTCGAGCTCGGGCGTCAGATTACCAAATTCGGTACCTAAAATTGAGTGAAGCTCATTTTGTCGTTCACCCGCCTCGTTGCGGCTGTAATAGTCCATACGTGCTTTTAGCTCAGGTGTCGCAATCTTAGCATATTCAGCATCCAGCATATTACCAATGCGCGTTCGTTCACTATCGCTTAGCCGGTCCCAAGCAGCGTGTAACATTTCGTGAGCTGCTGTTACCTCTTCGATACCGTCAAGCTCGGTGTTGGTGACGTTATAGATATAGATATGGAGGTTAGTATAACAGCCTAAAATTGGGTTTTTAGCCTCCTGGCGTACACAGTCATTATTAAAATGAGCCGCATCTTCGACAACCGCATCGCTGGCCGCCAAGTAAAACTTGCCCTTATCAGACAAACCGGCGCGCTCGCTAATTGTATTAATTGACGACGATGGCTGATAGTGCCAAGCGTTCCATTGGTCATAAACATATTGACGATTTAATATTAAAAAGGCCGCCGCACCAAACAAGACAAGGCTAATAATTAAGCCCGATAGAACTCCGCCGAAACTAAGCTTCTTTTTCAACGTTAACCTCAATAACCCCATTCTTAGCAGTTGCTTTTAATACTGTACCTTTTTCGTATTCACCTGACAATATTCCATCGGCAATTTTGTGCTCTAACATATCCTGAATTGTTCGTCTTAAAGGACGAGCCCCATATTTTTCATCATAGCCCTTATCAATCAATAGCCGCTTGGCGTTTGGCGCAATTACTAAATGAATACCTTTTTGAATTAGACGATCTTGTAGCTCGCCAACCAGATTATCAAATATACGACTAATCTCTTTACGAGTTAACGCTCGGAAGGTCACCACGGCATCAAACCTGTTAACTAACTCGGGGCGCATCAATTTTGTCAGCGCCTCACGAGTAGCCGCCGTGTTCTCGTCATGAACCTCTTCTAGTTTCTTTTGATCAGTCTTGGTACTGGCGTGAAAACCGAGGCTCGATTCTTTCATCAATCGATCTGAACCTAGGTTACTGGTCAAAATGATTATAGCATTCGTAAAGTCAACTTTATGACCCTTCGCATCAGTCAATGAGCCGTCTTCAAGTATCTGCAAAAGCAGATTAAAGACGTCACGATGAGCCTTTTCAATCTCATCAAACAAAACGACACTATATGGCTGGTGCTTAATTTTATCAGTCAACTGGCCACCATCCTCGTAACCAACATAGCCAGCTGGTGCACCTAGCAAACGGCTAGCGTTGTGGCGCTCACCGAACTCACTCATATCGATTTTAATCAAGGAATCTTCGCTACCAAAAACTTCGCGAGCCAAAACTTTAGCTAGCTCGGTTTTACCGACGCCGGTTGGTCCCATAAAGACAAATGATCCGATTGGGCGCTTGCTACTAGCCACGCCCGAACGGCTGCGTCTGATGGCGCTTGAAACACGCTTGACTGCCTCTTCTTGACCAATAATGTATTTGCCAAGATGCTTTTCAAGATTACGCAGTAATTTAGCTTCAGATTTTTGGACACGTCTGACTGGAATACCGGTCATTGAAGAAATGGCCCGCGCCACATCATCATCAGTCAAAACAATCTGCGCTTTATCGCCCTGGGTCGCCTTGGCTTCATCAAGTCGCGTGGTAATCTGACTAATGCGGGTCTTATAAAGGGCAGCACGCTCGTAATCCTCGCTAGTGGCAGCATCCTCCATTTTTTCATTTAGGTTCTTCAGTTGCTTCATGTAATCTCGAATCTTGCTTGGTCGCTGTGAGGATTTAACGCGTACCAAAGCCGAAGCCTCATCAATAACATCGATGGCCTTATCTGGCATAAAGCGCTCGCTAATGTAGCGATCGGCCATATAGACTGCATTCTCAATCACCTCGTCGCTCATTGTAACGCCATGGTGTTGTTCGTAATTTTTACGCAAACCCTTAACAATCGCAATCGTGTCCTTGACTTTTGGCTCAGCCACGACAATTGCCTGAAGACGGCGCTCGAGAGCCGTATCTTTTTCAATATGTTTGCGATATTCATCTAGGGTCGTAGCACCAATCATCTGCAAATCACCACGGGCTAGTGCTGGTTTAAGAATATTAGCCGCATCCAGGGCACCCTCAGCCGCACCGGCACCAACCAAAAGATGCAATTCATCAATGAAGATAATAGTGTTCTTTTGCTCCTGTAGCTCGGCCATGACATTTTTAAGCCTTTCCTCAAACTCGCCGCGATATTTCGTACCGGCAATCATACCGGCAAGATCAAGCTGTACAAGCCGCTTATCGAGTAAGTGGTCGGGCACATCTTCGCGTACGATTCGCTGCGCTAGACCTTCGACAATCGCCGTTTTACCGACGCCAGGCTCACCAATTAAAACTGGATTGTTCTTGGTACGACGACTCAAAATAGTCACCATTCGTTCTTGCTCGTTATCACGTCCAATCACCGGGTCAAGTTTGCCCTCTTTGGCACGCATTGTTAAATCGGTACCATATATCTCAAGCGCACCCTTGCGACCAGGCTGCTTTCTGGTTTTAGTCTTACCCGACATGTCGTCGTCTGGATACATATCACTTTGCCGATCAAAGAACTCTTCCAACTCGGCGGTTAGTTCAGCAATATCAACATTGATATCACGTAAAAGCACCGTGGCGCGAGCATTTTTTTGACTTAATATACTATACAAGATATGTTCGGTACCAAGGTAGTCTTGGTGAAACTCCTGCGCAATCTCCCAACCCATCTTGAGGGTTAATTTAGCAGTCTCACTTAGACCTTTAGCCCCAAGACTAATCACGGTCGTAAGCGGCACCAAATTTAAAGCCGACTGGGCTTTATCGAGCGTCACGCCAGCATCTGCCAGCAGCTTAGCGCCAACCGATGCCCCTTGAGCCAAGACACCAAGTAGCAAATGTTCAGTTCCGATATACGGACTGTTGTAGCCCTGGGCAATTAAATTAGCGTGGTGTAAGCTCATCCGAGCGTTGTCGGTAAGGTGTGAGACAAATTCTGCAAAATCATCAGACATATTATTATTATCCATCCTCCCCGTATAAAAGCGCAAGCGAATTATATTTTTTATCTACGCTTTTCTATATCCAGTATAGCAAAACTAGCACTCCAGTCAATAGAGTGCTAGTTGGCTAATCACTTACTTTTTATTCTTTGGTTGACTCTTCAACAGCATTTAACAGGCTGTCTTCAATGTCGATTTTTGGTGCCCGAGCAGCTGGACGAACTGGTGCTTGCGACTGCTCGATGTCTAGTTCGTAACCAGTCAAGCGACTGGCAAGGCGAACGTTTTGGCCAGCACGACCAATAGCAATTGACTGTTGATCTTCATTGACGTAAACAGTTGCACGTTTATCCTGCTCATTGATAACAACTTTGACAACTTCGGCTGGGCTAAGCGCGTTTTTAATAAACTGCTCGGCATTTTCGTCAAAAGTAATGATATCAATTTTTTCCTGGTC
>DAIDKB010000037.1 GCA_027451105.1 bacterium | reverse complement strand
CACTCCGGATAATGCTTGCACCCTACGTATGACCGCGGCTGCTGGCACGTAGTTAGCCGGTGCTTATTCATAAGTTACCGTCATATTCTTCACTTATAAAAGCAGTTTACAACCCGAAGGCCTTCATCCTGCACGCGGCGTCGCTCCATCAGGCTTTCGCCCATTGTGGAAGATTCCTCACTGCTGCCTCCCGTAGGAGTCTGGACCGTATCTCAGTTCCAGTCTGACTGATCATCCTCTCAGACCAGTTATCGATCGTGGGCTTGGTGAGCCTTTACCTCACCAACTACCTAATCGAACGCGGGCCACTCCCAAAGCGGATAAATCCTTTAATCCGAAGATCATATGCGGCATTAGCCACCCTTTCGGGCAGTTATTCCTCACTTTGGGGCATGTTCCCACGCGTTACTCAGCCGTCCGCCGCTCGTCAGCAGGTAATAAATTACCCCTGTTACCGCTCGACTTGCATGTGTTAGGCGCGCCGCCAGCATTCATCCTGAGCCAGGATCAAACTCTCCATAAAAGTTGTACCGATAAATCGGTACAAACATACTCAATATCTCCGAAGAGATAATATTCTTAACTTAGTATAAATAAACAAGTTTAATTATACGTTCGTTCATTAACATAATAAACTGACGATGATTTGCACAACTAAATTGTCAAAGTTCTGTTCATCTGTTCAACTCCACGTTGTTATCACGTTGTTTCCGCGACCAGACTTAAACAATCATACTCTATGAATTAGCCTCGCGTCAAGGGTTTTTTCGCTAAGATGTCGCTAAAATAACAATGATACCAACAAATAGTCCTAAAATTGCACCAGCAGCCACTTCCGAAGGGGTGTGGCCCTTGGCGACGCGGGGCAGACGGATGTCGCTTTTTGTCGAAACTAACAGTTGAGTTAATGCTCTACCCTGCTCACCAGACGATCGCCTAACCATCATGGCGTCATACATAACGATTGCACTAAACAGTGCGGCTAGCCCGAATATCGCTGAATTAAAACCTTCGCGAGCCCCAATTAGCACCAATAGCGACACGACTGTTGCGCTATGAGCGCTTGGCATGTCACCCGACAAGTACAATTGCCCTAGTGATTCTTTAAAATTCCGATGTTTAACGCTAGAAACGATATATTTCAGACCCTGAGCTGCGAACCAAGCAATCAGGACTGTTAGGATATAAGGAGATAGAGCGTTCATATAACGCCCTACTCCTCTTCCTCATCATCTACGACTTGTTGCTCTGGCATTAGACCAAGCGATGCTACCTTATCGCCGTCACTCATACGCATAATACGAACACCCTGGGTCGTCCGACCTAAAGTTGGGATATCCTTAAGACTAATACGAATAGCCTGTCCCTTATTCGAAATCAATAGAACTTCGCTAGCGTTTGGATCAAGTGTCTGAACAGCAATAATTGGACCGGTTTTAGCAGTTACGACCGCTGCCTTGATGCCAACACCACCGCGCTTGTGTGATGGGAAGTTAGCAACTTTCGTAACTTTGCCGTAGCCATTTTCACTAATAACTAGCAGACTATGGCCATCACCGCCAACAATATCCATACCAACAACCTGGTCATTTGGTCGCAAACGAACTCCGCGGACACCGCGGGCGGAACGTCCCATTGGACGGGCGTCTTTCTCGTTAAAGCGAATAGCCTGACCGGCAGATGTTGACACAATTACATCACTTACACCATCGGTCTTTTGGATCCATCTCAACTCATCACCTTCATCTAGCTTAATTGCAATTAAGCCATTGGTTCGAATATTGGCATAGTCCTTCAAAGGCGTCTTTTTGATAGTACCCTTGGTTGTGGCCATAAATAAGAAGCCGTCATCACTCGCGTCTTTGGCGTGCCTGATGATAGAGGTAATGCGCTCTTCTGGTTGAAGTTGCAATAGGTTAACTGCAGCTACACCCTTAGCAGCCAAGCTAGCAGCTGGCACTTCATAGGCCTTTAGTCGGAAAATCCGTCCCTTATTAGTAAAGAATAGCAGATAATCGTGGGTTGAAGCTGGTACTAGCTGGTCGATAACATCCATCTCTTTGGTAGTCATGCCACGCTTGCCCTTACCGCCACGATGCTGACGTCGATACTCACTAACAAGCGTACGCTTGATGTAGTTTTCAGTTGTTAGCAGGATGACTGATTCTTCTTCAGGGATCAATTCCTCATCGCTAAACTTACCAAGTTCATTATTAATCATCTTCGAACGACGTTCGTCGCCGTACTTCTCTTTCATCTCAAGAAGCTCTGACTTGATAATAGCCAGGACTTCCTTCTCGTCTGCCAATATTTCCTCATAGCGCTTAATCATCTTAAGTAGTGCATCAAGTTCGTTTTCGATGGCTGCACGTTCAAGTCCAGTTAGGCGGCGTAGTTGCATCGCCAAAATTGATTGAGCCTGAATTTCACTTAGACCAAATTTTTCGATAAGGTTCTTTTGAGCCTCTTCGCTTGTTTGGCTAGCGCGAATAATTCGAATCACTTCATCAATATGATCAAGTGCAATTTTGTAACCTTCTAAAATATGTGCACGCTCTTTTGCTTTACGAAGTTCAAATTCGGTTCGGCGTCGAACAACTTGTTGACGATGCTTGATAAACTCTTGAAGCATTTCTTGGAGACCAAGAATCTTTGGCTGAATACCATCAATCAGAGCCAACATGTTGTAATTAAAGCTACTTTGTAGGGCAGTTAGCTTGTAAAGTTGGTTAAGAACCTTCTTAGGGTAACCGTCCTTTTTAACCTCTATAACAATACGTACCTTGCCACGCGATGTTTCGTCGCGTAAGTCGCTAATATTAATCTTCTTTTCCTTGTAAAGCTCAGCAATCTTTTCAACAAGCGTTGCTTTATTTACACCATATGGAATTTCCGTTACGACGATTTGATGACGGCCTTTTTTAGTTTCCTCGATATTAGCAACCGCCCGAATAGTAACGCTACCGCGGCCAGTGACGTAGGCTTGCTTCATTGGAGCACCGCCATAGACCACTGCACCAGTTGGGAAGTCTGGACCCTTAACGTGCTTCAATAAATCATCAATTGTCGCATCTTTATTATCAATTAATTCAACCGAGGCATCGATTAGTTCACCCAGGTTGTGCGGCGGAATATTAGTTGCCATACCAACCGCAATACCAATCTGACCGTTAAGCAGAAGGTTTGGTAGCTTGGCGGGCAGGACTATCGGCTCTTGTTCGGAGCCATCGTAGTTATCACGAAAATCAACCGTCTGCTTTTCGATATCAGACAGCATTTCATCAGCAATTCGCTGCAAACGAGCCTCAGTGTATCGGCTTGCGGCTGCGGGGTCACCATCCATTGAGCCAAAATTACCCTGTCCTTGAACTAGAGGGTAACGAAGCGACCAAGGTTGCGCCAAACGAACCATGGCATCGTAAATCGCTGAGTCACCATGCGGGTGAAACTTACCCATAACGTCACCGACAATACGAGCACTTTTAACGAACTTGGCGTTGCTACGATTACCATTAACGTTCATGGAGTGCATAATACGGCGATGAACCGGCTTTAAACCGTCGCGGACGTCTGGAAGAGCACGATCAATAATGACGCTCATCGAGTATCGGAAGAAGCTGTCTTCCATTACTTTTTCGATTGTACGCTTTTCAACGCCTACAGTGTCTTCGTTCGTTAGTAGTTCACCTTCAACCGGAAGGTCTTCATCGATTGGTTCGGTTGGTATATTATTTTCATTCATACGTTTTATCCCCTATATATCCAAATCATTAAGGTCAGCGTCTTTCGCTCGCGTCTGAATAAATGCTTTACGCAAAGACACTTCGTCACCCATAAGTTTCGTAAATATTGCATCAGAGCGCTCAGCATCTTCGATACGGACCTGAATCAACACACGATTGTCTGGATTCATAGTTGTTTCCCATAATTGATCAGCGTCCATCTCACCAAGACCCTTAAAGCGCGAAATCGTAACACCGGCTTGTTTCAAGAGGTCATCACCTTCGTTAACTGTCGTACCGCGGCCCTGCTTTTGAGATACTATCTCCTTTAAAGCCAGCTCAAGGTCGGGCTCATCATAGACGTAATTTTTCTTTTGACCTCTATTAATACTGTAGAGCGGCGGTTTAGCCAGATAGACATAGCCACCTTCAATAACCTCACGCATATAGCGAAACAGGAAAGTCAGCAGTAGTGTCGCAATGTGACTGCCATCGACGTCGGCATCCGTCATAATGACAATCTTGTGGTAACGAAGGCCCTTAACATCAAAGGTATCACCAATACCGACACCAAAGGCCTGGATCATGGCAACAATTTCTTTATTGGCGAACATTTTGTCTAATCGAGCACGCTCGGTATTAAGCACCTTACCACGCAGCGGCAAAATAGCTTGGGTTTTGCTATCACGTCCCTCTTTGGCTGACCCAGCCGCCGAGTCACCCTCTACGATATATATCTCTGAGGCTGATGGGTCCTTGCTTGAGCAATCATAAAGCTTTCCGGGTAGTCCCATACCATCCAATGCACCCTTACGCAGCACATTGTCACGGGCCGCACGAGCTGCTTTACGGGCACGAGCCGCAAGTAACGCTTTGCCCACGATTTTCTTAGCAACTTCTGGGTTTTCGTCAAGATAATAAGCAAAATATTCATTCATTACCTGCTCGACGTAACGGCGAACCTCTGGGTTACCCAGCTTATTTTTAGTCTGGCCTTCAAATTGAGGGTCTGGAAGTTTTACAAGAATAATAGCGGTTAAACCTTCACGAATATCATCACCGCTCAGGTTCTCTTCTTTTTCTTTCAATAGGCCGCTCTTTCGAGCGTAGTCATTAATAACACGGGTCAAAGCCGATCTAAAACCGATTAAATGAGTACCGCCGTCAGGGGTTAGCACGTTGTTAGCAAATGGCTTAATAGTCTCGACATATGTATTGTTGTACTGGACCGCCACTTCTATAACTGAATCTTCAATCTCGCGCTCGACATAAAAGATGTCGTCAGTAACAACATCTTTACCAATATTTAAGTGCTTAACGTAACTTTTGATGCCACCCTCAAAGTAAAAGGCTTGGCGCTCATTAGTACGCTCATCGCGAACCGCAACATATACGCCCTTGGTAAGATATGCTTGGTGTCGTAAGTAATTTACAACCCATTCGTAGTCGAATGCGATTGTTTCTTTAAAAATCGTATCATCCGGATAAAACGTAATTGTCGTGCCGGTTGAGGTCGATTTGCCAACAATCGCAACCTCACCCTGCGGTACACCCTTGGAGTACTCTTGTCGATAAAGCTTGCCATCATGGCGAACTTCAGCGACTAACTTAATAGACAATGCATTAACGACACTCGATCCAACACCGTGCAAACCAGATGATACCTTATAGCCACCATTACCGAACTTACCACCCGCATGCAAGACAGTTAAGACGGTTTCAAGTGTACTCTTACCGGTCTTTGGGTGTTTATCAACTGGAATACCACGCCCATCATCCGCAATACTAATACCGCCGTCATTTAATATAGTAACGGTAATCTTGCTTGCGTAGCCGGCGATAGCCTCATCAATAGAGTTATCGGCAATTTCTTTAATTAGATGGTGAACACCGTCATAGCCGGTACTACCGATATACATACCGGGGCGTTTTCTGACCGGCTCCAGACCTTCAAGAACCTGGATTTGCGATCCATCATACGATTTGTCTATTTTTTGTTTGACCACGACGAACTCCCTCACTTGTTTCAGAATGACTGTAAGTTATTTACTATTTACAATAACACTATTATAGCGAACAATTTGTGTTCACTCAAGTTTATTGAGCTATTGCGCTGAACATATTTCTTATGCTAATGTGATGTATAAGAGGTAATCAACAAAAAACAAAAATGTTTAGAAAAATTGTATCAAATCTTTCTTTCAGCCCAGCTCTTGTCGGTCAACTTGGCTTTTATGCCAAGCGCCTTCGACAAGAAGAAGCAACTCGTAAACTAGGGTTAATTTTTGTTGTTTTAGCCCTAATTGTCCAGTCTCTTGCTGTCTTTCAAGCGCCAGAGTCGGCCAACGCCTCTAGCCCAAATGATTTCGTTTACGGTGGGCTCGGTAAGTCAATCAATAACTTTTTGGCACCATATGACAACAATACTGCCAATTTAAAAGATATTATGACCTATATGGGTATCAGTCGTGAAGAAATTGCCAGTGCCCAGTATGGCAGCTTCATAACAGGCAGCAAAATATCATGGGGCCACAACAGTCGCTTTAGCTACACCCAGGGTGAACGCTCGGTGCCGATAACCAATGCTAGTGGTGCGATCGTTACGACAATATATGCCCGTCCAATGACCCTACTTAACGGATCAAAGGCTAGAATATATGGCTGGATTGGCCACTCCGCAAGAGTCGGCTGGTTCGCAGTTATGCAGGTTTGCGGCAACTTGGTTACAAATGCTATACCAGCACCGCCAGCTGCACCAACGCCTGCACCGGCCCCCACACCTACACCTGCGCCGACTGTCGTTGCGCCCGCCAAGTGTAATTTTAACTCTAGCTTACTCGCCGATAGTAAAGACTGTCAGCCATGCCCGGGTGACAATACTATATGGATTAAAGACGAAAAGTGCTCAGCAACTATCGTGCAATCAAAAGCCGCCATCAATGTAACCCAGGGATCAGTTGACGCCACGACCGTTACTGCAAATGGTGGCGATACAATCGCCTATACTATAACCGTCAAAAATACCGGCCTAGCCTCTACTGACACTACTATATCGGACCAATTGGCCGACACCTTGGAATATTCGACACTAGTAGATAATGGCGGCGGCAATCTGGATGCAACTACTAAGGCCCTATCATGGCCAGTCGTTACGCTTGCACCTGGCGCCAGCCAAGTCCGCAGCTTTGTCATAAGGGTCATGGATCCAATCCCAGCAACCGCCCGTGGTCAAAGTGACCCCACTTCATACGATTGCCACATGGTTAATGTCTTTGGCAATTCAGTTGACGTATCAGTTAATTGTGCCGCCCCTAAGATCGTCGAGCAAGTTGCCTCACAACTACCGACTACTGGACCAAGTGAGAACTTGCTGTTCGCCGGTGTTGTCCTAGCCGTTACTACCTACTTCTACGCCCGCGCCCGTCAAGTCAAAACAGAAGTTAGACTTATCCGTCACAGTCTTAACGCTGGAACAATTTAAAAGTTAGGAAGTTTAATATGAGCAACCAGCCAGAAACCCTCAGCAACACACTAGAAACCGGTATTGAAAATTCCGCTTCGGCCGCCGAGCAACTTGAAAAACTAGCTAATACACCTGAAAATTCTGTCGAGCTTAGTCCGCGCGACGCCGAAGCTATGGCCGAAAGAGCCCGAGTTGAGGCCCTTGAGTCTGCCGTCAGCGTGGAGGCTGGTGGCAAGGAACGTCAGTCTAGTGACGAGCATAAACTACCACAACGACGCGGACCAGTTGGTAAAAAGCAAAAAGAGGCTAGCTTTAAGCGTCAAATGAGCGAAGTCCAAGCCGAGCTATCGCCCAGCAGTCGAACCTTCAGCAAGATTATTCACAACAAAGCTGTCGAAAAGACTAGTGATATCATCGGTTCGACAATTGCCCGTCCGAACGCTATCCTAGCCGGATCGGTCACTGCCTTTATTTTGACACTGCTGGTATATGTTATTGCTAAGAACATTGGCTATAAACTATCTGGCTTCGAGACTATTGGGGCTTTCATTATAGGCTGGGTAATCGGTATTATTTACGACTACCTGCGCCTAATCGTTACCGGCAAAAAATAACCTTAACGCAGTTTAATTGAAATTTCATCACTGGAGCCATTCTTATCTGGCGCATGAACATGTAGTCTGGCTTGCTCATCAACGCTAGTCTTGGGAGTGATAGCCTCTTTTACCGAGTCATTATCATGACTTGTTGCTAGCGGCGCCTGCCAAGGGGCTGTCGTCGTGGAGGCCTGATTTATGGGTTGACTCGGCTGTGGTTGGACGGGCTGGCTTGAGGGCGTTTGAGTAACAGGTGGCTTAGCAGCGACAATCTGCTCACGCTTGGCTAGCCATTCATCCAAAAATGACGTTCCGCCCGTAACGCCGCTATTGCCTGCTTGCGGCTGGCCCTGTACCGGTGGATTGAAGCGATTACGCTGCGCCTCTTTCATGGCATCCATTTTTGCCTTACGAGCCGCATCACCCGCGCCCAGTCGTGCAAAAATCTCCTTCTCGACTGTTGCTCTTGGACGGCCGTATTTAGCCGCTGACAGCTTCTTAAGCGCATCACGCAATTGTGGGTTAGACGTACCCATTGGGGGCAGCAGCGCCATGCTAAAAGCCGCTGATGGCACATTATTAATCATAACCGATGCGATTGTCTGGAAGTTCGGCAGTTTAGTCAAATCTTCGGCGTCAAAAGTTGGTGCAAACTTTTTTTGTAGCAACTCGGCATCAGTGATACCAATACGGCCACTAATGACGGTGCCGATGTTACCTATAATTGCCTCGCGGATTTTGTCGGTCAACTGAGTCATAAACTGGTTCGCCAACACTAGATTGAGTCGATACTTCCTCGCCTCGGACAAGATCGACTCAAAACTATCGGTTGCAAAGTTTTGGAACTCATCAACATACAGTGCAAAATCTTCACGCTCAGACTCTGGTATATTAGCTCGGCCCATAGCTGCTGCTTGAAACTTCATAACAAAAATCATACCAAGCAGCTGTGAGTTTAACTCACCTGTTCGGCCCTTGGCTAGGTTAACTAGTAGAATTTTCTTGTTATCCATAATTTCGCGTAGGTTAAAGCCGCTCTTGGTCTGGCCAATTACGTTACGCATCATCTCGTTCGACAAAAAGGCACCAAACTTACTGACGAACCAACCTAGTACCTCTGATTTGTTAGCTTCGCTAGTCTGAGCCATCTCCTTATGCCAAAAATCTAGCACCGTGCGATCGGTTACATATTTTAACTTCTCATCGGTAAATGATTGGTCATTAAAAACCTGAGGCACGTCAATAAAGGTTGCACCCTGCGGATCACTCATAATTGTCAGAGCGGCATTACGGAACCAGTGCTCATAGCGTGGACCAATGATACCGGTGTGTCCTGGGTCATATAACCGATAAAGCATCGCAATTGACTCTTGAATCAAGAAATCGCGTTGATCTTGATTTTCAAATTCAAATAAGTTTAAGCCGATTGGATTCTCCATATCAGCTGGACTAAAGTAAATCACGTCCTCGACGCGCTCTTTTGGTACCATGCCAAGCAGCTCATCGACTGAATCACCGTGCGGATCAATAAAGGCAAAGCCACGGCCGTCCATCATGTCTTGAAAAGCTAGGTTCTCGAGCAGTTTCGACTTTCCGGTACCGGTCTGGCCAATCATATAGGTATGGCGACGACGATCATTAGTGCTAAGTCGGATCTGCTTCTTGACACCTCTAAATTCGTTATAGCCGAGTAAGAAGCCCTCTTCCATGACCTGAGTCGGCCCATCAACTTGTTTGGCCATCTGGCGCTGGACCTGCGATGTTGGAATGCTGTTTTGGTCTGGCAGGTGAAAAATCGTCGCCAGCTCGACACTATTTAAAATATTCTGATTGATTGATTGCGGAAAGAATCTAAATATATAAGCCGTGACTAACTCTTCAATATCTTTCGAAACTGTAAACTTATAACCATTATTAGTAGGTGAATCAAATAATGAAAAAGCCGCTACGACATTTTTTAGTAGCGTCTGTGACCTGGCTGCCGTATTAGACGACACGACCACCCTAACAAGGGTCTCATAGCCAGGATGTCTAGTCTTCTCCTCGATCGACTCAACCAACGACTGCTCAAGTGAAGTTAACTGTTTATCCTCAGGTTTTACATCACTAACTTCAGGCGGCTTCCATAGAGCCTCCATTAGACCCTTCACGTCAAGCAGTCCACCAAAGCCCGGCTTTTTCTGACCCTTGTCTTTTTTTATGCGATTAGCAAAAAAGATTGAGTTTTTAGTCCAACCATCAGCCGCCGGTCGCAGCAAGATTTGCACCGCCACACCATCTTCGCGATTAGCAGCCGATAAGGCATTCAAAAGCGCCCGGGCGGCATCTCGCTTCGATTCTTGGTAGGTTGCGATTGGGTAGGCAAAATTCTTCTTAAGCGTAAATTCGCCACCGATTGTGCCGCTCAACTTACCTGCTTGATTAAAAATATTACGCTCTTCAACTTCTTCTAGCCTTGCCGACGGGTACGCCGCCGCTATCGCCTGGGTTACAACATCTATTAATACGGTTGGTACAACTGCATAATAATGAACTAGGCCTTCGTGAGCCACAATCTCAAGTGATATGTGCCGCTGTCCGTAGACCCGGCTCTTAAAGCCTTTTGTAGCCGTACTCGCCAGAATGTTGTACATAACCTGGGCCTGCGACAAAACCTCTTCGGTAACATCGCGTTCGTCACGTCCGTTACCTTCTAGGTCATCGCTGGATGGTGGAATGTGTATATATAAAGGCACCATCTTAAGACCGCGTTCGTAGTTTTTAGCTTCACGGAGGGTCTTCTTATACTGCGAAAAGACAAACGCCAAGACGACACCCATAAGAGCTATAACTACGATAATCGTTATGATAAAACTTAACATTCGACCAGCCTTATATTAGGTGAAGCCGCCTAAGCCTCACCCAACTCCCTTCCGTAGCGTTTTTTCTGGTAATCTTTCTGGAGTTGGCTAACAGCCGCTTCTCGTTTATAGGGATCTTCCCTGGTCTCATCAACAATCTTCTTAGCACGATCAACCCATTCTTTTTCTATAAGGTCATCGTCACCAGCGACAAGAGGTGTTGCGCTAATTTGAGAATCATCGACTACAGGCACTACGGGTATAGCAACTGGCGCTGGCAAGACAATCGGTAAACCACTACTGTCAGCGGCCGCGGCTGCGGCTTCTGAAGCTTGTTCGCGACGCTCCGCTCCAGTTTCGATACCAGTTTCAGGGCCCACATATTGAGGCGCGCGCTCAATAGATTGACCAAAGCCGTCAGGGATTCGCTCTGGTACATTATTTGGTAACGAGGTCTCCGGTTTCATATCTGTAATTATAGCATAATGATATTAAGCTTATGTAAGTAAATTTAACGAGCTCTTTTTGTAATATAGATGCATCCAATAACGACAAAAAGTAAGACTAGTGCCAATTCATACGGCCCGATTGATCCAACTGATTGAAGCCCAATCAGCATAATCGGTGCAGCTGAAAATATAGTCGAATAATAATATGATTTTTTAAACGATAAAGCCAAGATAGGCTTTCTAACCGTAAATGCCGACGACAAGTGAGCAGTTAGCTTACTGACTGAAAATATAAAAAAAGTCATTACACCAAGTAATGACAGATAGGCAGACATAAAAACAGCCAATATACCGAATGGACCAATGCCCGTAGGTGTTGAGGTATTAACGAGAGTGACTAGCAAGCAGAGGCTTACTATTGTTACGGCGATTACTATTTTCTTCAACATGATTATGATTACTATAACACCAAATAATCACTAAGATTGGAACAAGCCCGAGCGACAAGTGTAAATGTCCAGATTGCAACTGACGCTCCTAAATATAAAATTTGAGCCGTGAATCTTGACCACCTGCCGCTGCAGGCTATTCGTACTGACCGCTCCTTAGTTAAGGAGCATATGTCTGTACGTATCTCTATGCGCTTCCACGATGCCAAAGGCATCAGTACTAGGCATAAAGCGTTACGCCGATTTGGCGAAACATCGGTAACGCCAGCAAGTAGCAAAAGGTACGTGTCCTGCTTGTGCAAGTCAATTTAGCTACGTGTCGTTACCGAATATTCGTCAAAAAATCGGTATGAGGCTATGAATTTTTAAGGTATTTTTGGCTTTGTGTTTGTGTTCTAAAAGCTTGAGTCAACATTACCATAAGCTATTCGATTGGTCAATATGTCTGGATCAATTTAACGTTGTATGATTTACTTCTGACTACCATTTATCTAAAAATTACAGATGTATTACATTGCATATGACTACAATACAACGATGTTATATTAACAATAAATATTTCAACAACACTAATTGACACTGCCTTTAAATCGCCCATATGATAGTTAAACCAAAATCCTGATTGTCATAAGAAGTGCGTGCGAATATAGAAATGCAATGTGCTTAATAACTAATATGAGTTATCGATTGGCGGTACTATCTTTGGCTTACAGTCCTATTATTAGCAGTTA
Organism: bacterium; assembly: GCA_027451105.1. Classification (GTDB taxonomy): domain Bacteria; phylum Patescibacteriota; class Saccharimonadia; order Saccharimonadales; family Saccharimonadaceae; genus UBA1547. The sequence goes on along the minus strand of DAIDKB010000037.1, from coordinate 38,235 downwards.
TTTTTGCGTATAAAGTTTCCCGCATACAAAAAACATCACCAGCTCGGGCATGGCAAAAGAGCCTAATTAAAAATCGCAGATTATGAATTGGGCTAAACTATGACAATCTTTTATCAGCTTTATATCAGCAAAATGTTATATTAAAATAAGCTAAACATAACTTTATGTTTTACATATCATAGCCCACCCGATTAGCATAAGGCGCAAAACTAGCTAAAAATTTCATATTATAACAACACCCTCTGGGTTGTTTACTGATATAAATTGACACGCCCCATATTCGTCTAACAGATGCTAAAATGCATTCAATAATTGCGTGGTATTTTTTACTTAATAATCTTTACGATTATTATTGACACAAGCGTCTTGGCGTCATATTATAGGGGTAGCTTCTGAATAAAAAACTTATGCAGGGGCCAAAAACAAACAGCTATTCAAAACTCCACATTAAAACAACCGTTCCTCGCAGGCGGTTGTTTTTTATTATAAAAAATTAGCCACATATGTAGCGTCGCTAATAAAAAATACCCACTACGCGTGGGTATTTTAAAGTCAATTTGGTGGAGCTGCGGGGAATCGCACCCCGGTCCGAAAGGTAACCTATTATTCGTCTACAAGTTTAGTCTATCTTGGTTGTTAACGACACCCGCAGCTAGAAGCTAGACATAAAATACTGCGGTTATCGCGCAAAAAGTGTCTCGATTTGATGTTGCTGCCCATCAAACCAACAAGCGGCATATTTATAACACCACTAACTGTCTATGCCGCCTGCAGAAAGTGATGATCGAGCGTATTAGGCTGCGATTGGCGCAAGAGTAAGGGGTTGGAATGAGTTAACAAACGCAACTACCTTAGCTTTTGCTGTTTTAAATGCTGTTGCAATTAAAATTTGTGGGTTACGCCCACGGTCGACTTGCAAAATAATCTGTTAAAATCCTTCCGTCAAAGCTAAAGTCAGCCCCAACGTAACAGATTGATTATATCATTATTTGCACCTTTATGGTAGTCGTGATTAACTAATAGTACTTATGGTTGCTCGTGTCATGACAATCGCACCAATAGGCTTCGAGGGATCGCTCGTTGAGGTTGAGAGCGATTCTACTAATGGACTGCCCTCTTTTCAGATTGTAGGACTGGGCAATAAGGCTATTGACGAAGCTAAAGAGCGTGTTCGTAGCGCTATCACCAATTCTTTGCTAGACTTTCCTAAAAAGCGCATTACTATCAATCTAGCCCCGGCCGAACTGCCTAAAGATGGCGCGCATTATGACCTGCCTATTGCCCTAGCGGTTTTATGCGTGAGCGGCCAGCTAAGGCAGCAAGAGCTCGATAAGGCCATCTATGCCGGTGAGCTTGGTCTGGACGGCAACCTGCGCCCCATAAAGGGTGCTATTAGTATCGCTGAAACGGCCCGACGACACGGTTATACCCGTGTATATCTACCCGTCGCCAGTGCCCGTCAAGCTAGCTTAATAAGTGACATTGAAGTCATCCCAATCACCTCGCTAAAAGAGATATTTTTACACCTTAAGGGCGAGCTCAAATTGCTACCACTAGTACACGCTGAGGTGGCTGAGCCGGACGAACCAGACTCGCCGCCACTAATTGACGACGTCAAAGGCCAAGATCAAGCCAAGCGCGCCCTAATTATCGCTGCTGCAGGCCATCACAATATTCTTCTTAACGGATCGCCGGGAGCGGGCAAAACAATGTTAGCTAAAGCCATGGTCAATCTCTTGCCGCCACTTTCGCCAGAAGAGCAAATCGCCACCACTAAACTGCACAGTCTTGCCGGCGAAGCTTATGAAGAAATTGTTACCAGGCGGCCCTTTAGAATGCCACACCACACCTCCAGCCGCACTTCGCTTGTCGGCGGTGGCAATCGCCCGAAACCTGGTGAAATTAGCCTAGCCCACCTTGGGGTATTATTTCTTGACGAACTTCCCGAATACCCACGGGCGAGCCTAGAAGCCCTGCGCCAACCACTTGAAGATAAAACTATCGCAATTAGCCGTGCCGAAGGACGAGCCATCTATCCGGCCGATTTCATGCTAGTCGCGACGATGAACCCCTGCCCTTGCGGCTATTATGGCGACAGTTCAAAAGAATGTGTTTGCTCGGCCACACAAATATTTTCTTATCAAAAAAGATTATCCGGACCACTACTTGATCGAATTGATTTAGTTGTTCACGTGTCGCGTGTCCCCCATGAAGCCTTACTGGAGACAACTTCGTCGAGTAATTCACAACATATATCAGCACAAGAGCTGATCAAAAAGGCCCAAAAAGTTCAAGCCGACAGATATGGCTGTAGTACTAGATACAACGCTAATATGACAAACCGTGAAATTTCAAAACTCGCACCGCTTTCTCCGGAAGTTAAAAATCTTTTATCACAAGCCGCCGATCGTCTTTCACTAAGCGCCCGTAGCTATTTAAAAATTATTAAAGTCGCCCGCACGATTGCCGATTTAGACGGCACGGCCGACATTTCTTTGGCCCATATTAGCGAAGCCCTGCAATACCGTGGCTAATCCGCTTGAATTACCTGTTCACATCTGGTAAAATAGCTAGCGAGTAAACGCTCAAAGATTGCACGTTCAAAAAGGAGACAACAATCAGTACATCAATTCGCATCAATGAAGCAATTCGCGCAGATAATTTACGCGTGATTGGACCGGACGGCGACCAACTTGGAATACTTACCAGAAGTGAGGCACTTAAAATTGCCGAAGAGGCTGGTGTTGACCTGGTTGAGATATCGCCCAACGCCGATCCGCCGGTTGTAAAAGTTATCGACTGGGGCAAATATCAGTACCAGAAGATGAAGGAACAACAAAAGAATCGCAAGAATGCCAAAACTGCTGAACTAAAGCAGATGCGGCTTGGCCTCAAGATTGGCGCTAATGATTTAGAGATTAAGCTGCGCAAAATTCGCGAGTTCCTATCAGAAGGACACAAGGTTAAAATCCTGGTTGTCTTCCGGGGACGAGAGATGGCACACCAAGAGCTAGGCTACGTTATGATTGAAAAAATCATCAGCCTACTGGAAAACGATGCAATTTTAGAGCAAAAACCTCAGATGGCCGGTCGCAATCTGAGTGTAGTAGTAAGGAGTAAATAATGCCAAAGTTAAAGACCCACAAAGGAACCGCTAAGCGAATCAAGCTTACCAGCACCGGTAAATTGACTCGTCGTCGCGCTTTCGGCGGTCACCTGCTTTCTAAGAAAAGTAAGAGCCGTAAACGAAATATCAACACCACTGCATTTGTTACAGGTGCGATGGCTAAAAACGTTCGACGAGCGTTAGGAATTTAATTATGAGAGTAAAACGAGGCGTCACAGCACGAGCCAAGCACAAGAAGATCTTGAAGCTTGCCAAGGGCATGCAGCACAACCGCACACGTTCATACCGTCTTGCTAAACAAGCCGTTATTCGTGCCCTGCAGTATGCATACCGAGACCGTCGCAACCGCAAGCGCGATCTTCGCGGTCTTTGGATCACTAGGATTAACGCAGCTGCCCGTGAAGTTGGTACAACTTACGGTAAGCTAATTGCCGGCCTAAAAGCCGCTAATATCGAACTTGACCGTAAGGTTCTAGCTGAACTTGCCGTTAGCGAGCCAAAGACATTTGCCGAAATCGCTAAATCAGCTAAAAACTAAATACTTAGCATATTTTATCCTTACAAAATTAAAAATAATCGCCTTATAAGCGATTATTTTTAATGGGCGGTCCGTCGGTAAGCCGGGTTCTGTCTAGGACGATCATCTATCTAGTCATGCAGTTGCCTACAAGATCAAGCGGATATCGGCCTGCGGACGAGTAGCCCTTAATGCAGACCTCCTTGCAACTGGCAGGGTTTACCTCTATATTATGTCACCATAATATACTGTGAGCTCTTACCTCGCTCGTTTCACCTTTTCCTGATAAATCAGGTAGTTTCGTTTCTGTGGCACTTTCCCTAGAGTTACCTCCGGTCGCCGTTAGCGACTGCCATTACTCTACGCTGCCCGGACTTTCCTCTTATGCCCTAAAGACACAAGCGATCATCTAACGAACCGCCTCCGTATAGTATATCAAAGTATCAACGCTAATTTTGGTCTTTTTGATGTTGGTCGAGTAGCTTGTTAACCAGCGAATCCGCCACGTGATTAAGTTCGCGCGGTACGTGAATAAACTTGACCGACCTAAATTGAGGTAATAGCTCACGAATACGCTCATTAATCGGCCATAGTTCACGATTTTTAATCGCATAAGCACCCTTCAGCTGATTTACGACAAGCATACTATCTAGTCTATACTCAACCTCCTTATAGCCTAGCGTGAGCGCGCGCTCCAGCCCAAGCCGAACAGCATGATATTCGGCTTGGTTATTAGTTGTTATACCCAGATATTCCCCGCCCTCATCAAGCACATCGCGGTTTTGATTCATTATCACATAAGCTCCGGCCGACGGGCCCGGATTACCCCTTGAACCACCATCTGAATAAATAATTACTTTAGAACCAATAGTTGACTTTTTAACATCATTACTACTGTCGGTTTCGGCTAGCCCTCCAGCTGAATTAGCCTGTCCGTAAAACCCTAAAATAGTCTGGGCGCTATCGCGTAGCTCGCCTGGTTGGACATTTTTAACACTCAACCACTCATACTTATCAAAACTATTGCCCAGCAATATTGGCATATCAGTGGTGTGCAGTTCACATAAATAAACAACCAGCACATGCTGAATATCACCTTCCTCACGGCTGGACATTGTCAGGACATCATGAAGACTAAAGCTTGAAAGCTCTAATCCAGTATCGTTACGTAAATGCCGTCTTAGCGCGTCATCGGGCTGCTCACCATCATCCAGGGTTCCACCGGGCAGCTCATATTTACCGATTAAGCCAGGCCGTCCCTGAGAGCGCCGAAGCAGTAAAACTTTATTTTCGGCTTGAATGATAGCCTGTACGACGATTCTTTGCTTCATGCCTGTTAGCTTTCTGTTTTTGAGTCTTAATTACAATCATATTTTATCATTTGTCGGAATATAGCGATAGATATACAAAAAGCCCCAGGGCCACGCTGTCGACGCTAGATATTCCGTACCGTAAAGGCAAGGTGGGTACTTTCAATTCACTTCCACGGAAATGAATCATATTAAGTTCCCTAATCTACATGATAATTCAGGAAAATCATTGACGCCTAGGCTAGTCCTGGGGCAACTCTAATTATAACACTCTACAGATGATAAATACCTGTAAATACTGTCAAAAAGAAGTTTATTGCGGCAATCATAAAGCTACTTAAATATTGACCGGCGAGTATGACAATCCCAAAAACAACAATAATACCATAACGTTCCATCGCCTCCATGCCGCGCTTGGCAAAATCAGGTGCCAATGCATATAAGACTCGTGATCCGTCCAGAGGTGTAATCGGAATCATATTAAATATGAAAAATCCTAGGTTAACCAACACGGTAGTGTGAATTACCAGATAGGCAGTGCCCATGACCGGAGAGCCTAGCAGAACCCATATGCCAAAAACCACAAAAGCGATGACAAAGTTAGTCAATGGTCCGGCAATCGCCACCAGTGCCGCGCCCCAATCACCCCATCGAACATTAAATGGATTAAACGGCACCGGCTTGGCACCTCCAAATATTGGCATACCAGATAAGGCGAGGATAATCGGCAAAATAATCGTCAAGAATGGATCAATGTGCTTAATCGGATTAAGTGTTAGCCTTCCCTGCAGCTTGGCCGTATCGTCACCCAACCAATAGCTAACAAAGCCGTGCATTGCCTCATGGAGAGTCATTGAAAGCAGTATAACTATTATAACAATAAGAATGTAGGCAATATCAACAGTCATGCCTACCATTATAACAGCCTTCAAGTCATCGCAACTCCTTATTTCATCTTGACGACACGGTCAAAAAACGTTATACTGGCAAAGATTGTTAAAAATAAGCGAAAGTAACTAAATGGCAGCACGATGTGAACTAACCGGAAAAGGCAAGCAATTTGGCCACAATGTGAGCTTCTCTTTGCGTCGCACCAAGCGCGTCTTTAAGCCAAATCTTCAGAAGAAGACTTTTGAGGTTGATGGCCAAAAAGTTACGATGATCCTAAGCACTCAGGCTATTCGTACTTTGAAGAAAAAAGGCATTCTAGCCTAGCTTGTTGATTTTCCAAATTTAAAAATCCTCCAAACGGAGGATTTTTAAATTGACTAGCATGCCGTTAACTACGAGTTAGCTCGACAACCGTTAGTATAGCCGGAACGCTGCTAACACCCTTGCTCTTGTACTTCGCGGTCGTTTCGACCGGCGCACCGAGCTCGCCTACAAAAGTACTTAAAGTATCTTGCGGGACTTCATATGACAATGCGCTGTCAGCGTAATGTACGGGAATAACAATCTTCGGATCAATTTTGCGCACCAAACCAGCAGCCCCAGTTGCATCAAGCGTATAGCCATTGCCACCGACTGGAAGAATCAAAATATCAATTACTCCAAGCGCTTCGAGCTGGTCTTCGGTTAGGCTTTCGTAAATATTGCCCAGTAGACCAATCCGAACATCACCAACCTCGATACGATAGATAGTGGCTAGTTTTTCCTGATCGGAGCTATCCAAATGACGCTGAGCAGCAATACCGTGAATATCAAATTCGGCTACTCCATACTCACCCGGACCTTCAATGAGAAGTTTAGCGTCTTGGCTATTAAGTGCGAACCTCGACTCGGTAGCAAGTTCAACAGCATCCTTAATGACCACATCCTTCAAGCCAACAACCGACAACTTTGGGTCAGCCACAATCACAGCCTTTTTGGTTGATATTAGTACGGTGTTGCCACCTTTATATTCGATTTCAAACATTTTTAATCCTCCTCTACTTCTGGCTCAAGGCATTATCTTTGTCGGCTAGGACAATATACTTGCCATTCAGAATTTCAGTAATAAACCTATCTCGAACACTTAATCGATAATAGAACTCTTCATATGATAACACGGTATAGTTAATATCTCGACCCTCGCCCTTTTCAATTACCGCAATCGCAGCCCGCACTTTTTGAGCCGATAAATTACCGACTAACAAAACATCAACTGCACTGCTTGACCCACGGACCAAAACACCAGCAATAAGCGCCAATCTTAGGCCCGGGATTGAGCGGATAGCCATGCTGTACTCGTCGGTCGGCTCGAGGGCCAATGATGTCGAGCTTGTCATTTCACCGACATTATCACCAAAAATAGCCTTTAACGGTATGTAATAATCATAACGCTGATTGACTTGATAATAGAGCTTGTTGTCGGCACTATCGCTAGTGATTACTCCAACCTCAAGCATATTCGATAGCTCGCGACGAACTGAATTAATTTGTTCATCAATTTTACGAGTAATCTCACGAACATAAAAAGACTGCCCAGGACTATTTAAAAATAGATGAAGCAATTTCACTCTTGTCTTTGAACCGAATAATGCGTCAATCATGTTAGTTTCTCCCGGATAACTTTCGTGTTCTATAATATCACGATTACTTGTGCATAGCGAGTTGGGCTGATAAGTAATTTCGGGCTTCCTCTAGGTTAAACCATTGAATAAATTTGTTGCGACGCAGCCAAGTTAACTGTCGTTTTGCAAGATGCCAGTCAGCCGTAAGTATTGCTTTTCTTACATTATCAATCGAAATCTTATTATCGCTATAGTCGCGTATTAGTGGGTATATGTTTGACTTCATCGCTTCGACTGTCCAGCCATATTTTTTGCCCAACATTGTTGTCTCTTCGACCACTCCATTTTCAAGCATTTGTTCAAAACGTTGTGCTATTCTCATTTGCAATGTAACTTTATTTGTTGCTATTCCTACAACTATAGTGTTATCAATAGGTGTTAGGCGGCGTTTTTTGTCTGAATTATGACCTTCAATTGCTCGAATCACGTAGCGTTTGTTTTTGTAATTTTCCGGCAATGACATGTTGTTATTATAGCAATATTTATATAGCTCATCCAAACTTTGGTCTTCTAGTTTGGCCCTAAATACCGGGTCAGACTTTGTTCCGAAATTATAATCCAAGACGACTGAATCGATATATAGACCAGTGCCACCAACCAAAAACGGGACATGACCGCGCGCCCGTATTTCGTTAATTTTTTGCAAAGCATATTGTTTAAAATCGGCCGCCGAAAACGATTCACCAGGATCAGCCAAATCAATCCCCCAATGTGGTACCCTGGCCTGTTCGTCCGCAGTCGGCTTGGCAGTGCCAATGTCCATATAGCGGTATATGGTCCGAGAGTCAGCGCAAATTATTTCGCCGCCATAAGCCTCGGCTAAATCAATGGCGAGTGAAGTCTTGCCGCTCGCCGTTGGACCAACAATGACAATTAGAGGAAGGTTACCTAAATTATCGGCTGCCATCTTAACTCCTTAAAATTACTAACGATATAGTCAGGACACTCTACACCTTCTGCAGCTAGAAGCGCAGACTGAACCTCCCTACCGCCAGGAAAACCAGAGGCAAGACCACCAAAACGGTTAATTACCCGATGCCACGGCAGTTCTGATGGGCCAAAATGCGCCAAACCACCAACAATCCGAGCAGCGTGGGCAACCCCACAACAGGCTGCAATATCACCATAGGTCATAACTCGGCCCGTCGGAATTTCGGCTACAAGGCCGTAAACTCTAGTTCGAAAATTGTCTTGATTGCCAGTCATTATATATATAATCCTCAACTTCCACCCAGTCTGCGCAGTGCTTGACCGACTGAGGCGACAAGCCATTCATAAGACTCCAAGGTTTTTTACCGAACAAAACACCGTCGACGCCATGTTCAGCTGCAGATAGCAGATTATTAGGGCTATCATCAATTAGGATATGAGCGCCCACTTCACGACATACCTCGCCCGTTGGACGATATGGCCGCCCGTCATGGCGACTACCGGCAAAATAAACACCGTCAAACAAACCCGGAAAATGCGCCGACAGCCACTTCATAGTATTTGGCTCAAAGATACCATTTCGAGCCGTAATTGAAACAACTCGATAACCGCCTTTCAATCTATTAATTGCAGCAATCGAACCTTCGATTGGCCGAAGATGGCTGTGATCGATTGCTAAGAAGTCATCAACTAACTTAACCGAATCCTCATAACTACCACCCCATACGTCAACAAAGTTATAGCTTATAAAGTCATCGACAGTTAAATTAGCACCGTGTTTTTGATTATAAAAATCCGCAATCCCACTAACAAACGGAAATAGAACGTCATCGATATCGACTGCAATTGTTAGTTTAGGCGCTAATGTCTTTAACATGACGACTACAAACTAGTTAGGTAATCGCCAAGATTATCAAGCGACACCTTCTCCTCGCCTTTTTGCGTTCGCACACTAACCTCGTGAGCGTCTTTATCTTTTTGGCCAACAATCAACTGCACGGGAATTTTCCAGCTGGTGGCCTCGCGAATTTTTTTACCAAGTGATTCATTACGTTCATCAACTGTGTAGCGAAGTTCGTTATATTTAACCGGCTTCATCAGCACTATGCCATCTAAAATAGCTTTTATTTCATCGACGTAATCACATAAAGTATCGTTGATTGTTAAAATCCGAATCTGTTCCGGAGCTGACCAGAATGGGAACCAACCAGCCGTATGCTCGATTAAGACGCTCAAGAAACGCTCGATTGAACCAAGCAAGGCACAGTGAATCATAACCGGTGTCTGCGAGTTACCTTCGCTATCAGTATAAGTTAGCCCAAAACGGCCCGGCTGAACAAAATCCAGCTGGACAGTCGCAACTTGGTGTTCGCGACCAATCGCATCTGTCGCCATAAAGTCAATTTTTGGACCATAAAAAGCCGCTTCGCCGTCTTGCTCAAAATATTCCAGTTCATTGGCGATTACGGCCGCTTTTAATTGATCTTGAGCCGATTGCCATAAAGCCATCTCACCCAAATAGCCATCACTATCATCTCGATAAGACAGTCTAACCCTTAGTGGCATATCAATTGCACCGTAAAGCTCACGGGCGCTAGCAAGTAAATTATTAATCTCGCTTTCAATTTGATCAGTTCGACAAAATACGTGACTATCGTCTTGGGTCAGCGATCGCACGCGGTTTAGACCACCCAGTTCACCGGTTTTCTCGTCACGATAATCTGTTGTAGTCTCCAAAAAGCGCACTGGCATATCGCGATAACTACGCGGACGGCTGGCATAAATCTGCGTGTGATGCGGACAGTTCATCGGCTTTAGAGCCATCTTGTCGTCAGTCTCTTGGCTGGTTACTAAAAACAGTTCATCGCCAAACTTTGCCCAGTGGCCAGAGGTTTCGTACAGGTCGGTCTTGGTAATATGCGGTGTCCAAACTTTAGTAAAGCCGCGACTTTGGCGTAACTGGTTTGAATACTGCGCAAAAATGTCCCGCAGCACCGTACCGCGTGGCGTAAATAGCGGCAAACCAGCCCCGACCAGTGGCGACATCGTGTAAAGATCAAGTTCTTTACCGAGGCGACGATGATCACGGGCTTTAGCCTGTTCAAGTCGTTCCAAATAGGCATCCAGCTCTTCCTGAGTCGCAAAAGCGACACCGTAGAGCCGCTGCATCTGCGGATTGGTCTCTTTGCCGCGCCAATAAGCACCGGCAACTCGTATTAACTTAAAAGCACCGACATCCTTAGTATTAGCGACGTGTGGGCCACGACATAAATCAACAAAGTTACCGTTTTTGTAAAAAGAGACGTTTTCGACTGCCGAGTCGCCAGTTGCAGCTAGACCAAGCTCATTGACATCAAGGTCTTTGGCGACAGTTGTGCCCGAGCGCTTTAAATCATTAAGTAGCTCTTCCTTATACGGCTGGCTGTTCTGCTTAGCCCAGTCAATCGCCTGATCAATTGGCATCTCAAAACGCTCAAAATCGTCGCCGTAATTAATAATGCCGCGCATTTCCTTCTCAATTTTTGGAAAATTTGCTTCCGAAATATTAATCTCACCCAAATCAATATCATAGTAAAAACCGTTTTCGACAACTGGCCCAACCCCAAATTTAGCGGTTGGCCACAAACGCTGCACGGCGGCAGCAGTAATATGTGCCAAGCTGTGGCGCATTGCGTGTAGTTGATCGTCATTCATAGGTATACTCCTTTTTAGTTAAATAAAAACATGCGATTTTTACATTCAAACTAATGCTTGAATCTATTGATCGCATGTCTCGGACTCGCAAGGCGAGCGGTTCCACCGGACTTCCCACCCTCCACGGGATGGACACTTGTTGGAGGTATTTAGCGCGTTCCTCTTCGCGGGGTTCGGTAAGTGGTTAGGTTACGTCATCACCCAGGTAATATAATAGCATATTCTTGCGTCGCCACCTCTCTTTTGCTATCCTTATATAGCCTGGGTCCTTAGCTCATTTGGCTAGAGCGCCACATTGACGTTGTGGAGGTGAGAGGTTCGAGCCCTCTAGGACCCACCATTTATAGCCTACTAACTCATCACTTAACAGTGGTGAGTTTTTGTTTACCCACATCCCAGATGAGTTTTCCACGTGGGTAAATTAGCTCACCTACCGAACCATATATCATGATATGAATATTGCTCTAATACCTGTACTATTGACATTTTATTGTGTTTATGCTAATATCAACGTATGGCAAATGATAAACAGATACAGCCACCACAAACCACCTCTCGTCTTGAACGTTTTAACCTTGGTTTTGAATATGACAAGACGCTTCAAGAGATCAAGCGCGAAGTTCGTCTTCGTACCTATAAAGACAATTAGACTGCCCTATTTAGGCAAAATATAAAACACCCGCCAGCCAGCGGGTGTTTTATTAGTTAAGCCTATGCTAGATTAACTGATAAGTAGCCGGCTAAGCTTTTTTAATTTGCTTGGCGGGCTGCTTCGCCTTGTCGACCGATTGACGCGTAGCCTTATCGGTGACGTCGAATTTATCAAGATAATGACCGAACATCAGGCGCGTCTGTGAGTAAAAGGCCGACAATGAGCTATAGCCGATTGCCGTTAGCGGCATCAAAAACCACTGGGCAACCATAAATATCGTGCGATGGCGCCTATAACGCGCTGGGCGCGGCGGTAGCATCTTGAGCGACAAGAATACGGTTATAAACAGACCAATCATGGCGACCTGTTGAATTACGCTAATCACATCTGGTAGCTGGTGCGCCACTGGATCACGGAAAGACTGGCTATTAATCAAAAGAGGTATCCAGCCACCAACTGCAACCAAAATCGAGACACTTGCTAGCGTAACGTGGCCGTCAAGCAGCCTAACAAGCCGCGCAATGCCCCCCATCAGCGGAACATTACGATCACGCGTAAAAATGTGTACCGCCACATACGGGACGTCTGAAGCACCATAAGCCCAACGTCGGAGCTGTACAAATTGAGCCTTTAAGGTCTTTAGGTACGTGCTTGATAGCACCGCATCTTGATAGATGGGTACGTACAGTGGTTGGACCGCATAGTCACCATTAAAATGAAAATAGCTACGCCAATACTGGTGCCCGTCCTCGACAATCGTACGCGTACTCCAAAAGTCCATCTCAACCAGGGCATCCATCGGTTGCGAATGCGAGGCAAAATTGCGTAAGGTGTGCGGTCGCATTGAGCTAATAATGTTCCAGAACGAGTTACCAGTCGCCACAACACGCATCGGCGCCGGTGCGTCCCAAATATTATTTAGAAATAGCGAAATCGGCTGATACGACAGATGCTTGCGATCTTCGTGAACAATGTATTCGTAAGTAACGTTATCAAAATAAGTTGGATGCGGACGATTATCGCTATCAAGTGTGGTGATAATCACGTTTTTGTACTCGATACTTTGCTTTGGCAACCATTCCTTTAAATAGTGGCCGGCGAATGTAATATTGCCGCCCTTACCAATAACCTCATCCTTAATATCCTTAGGGTGCTGGATCAATAAAAATGAGTGAAACTTTTTGCCATACTGCTTCTTTAGCTTTTCAACAGTAGCCTTGATTGCGGGACCGCCTCGCTCTTCATAGGCAATAACTAATATCAGTTTGGACTTGTCGTAGGTAGTGTTTAGGACTGACTTAATAGTCGGCTCTAAGATATCATAACCTTCATTATAGGTCGCCACGATAACTGCATTGTAAATCTGCGAAGGTTTCGGGAAATCAGCTGGGTGGTCGGCTATTATTTGTAGATTTTCAAGATGGGCCCGATATCCGAAAGCGTGCGACTTAATGCCTTTGTGATGTCGATAGGACTTGGCCGCGTCTTCAAGATCCAGTAAACGCGCTCGCCAATCAACCCGCTGAGCGCTTTCCAGCATATTGTGTCCACGAATCGTATGATAAGCAATGCCAATCGCTTTGACGATAAGCGTGATAATTACAATCATCAGGTAAATCGCTGCCAGTAGCGGACTAATTAGCGACAAAACAATCAATAGGATTATCGCACCGTAGCTAATTAAAGCCGGCACCATTTCAAAAAAGCGATATAGCCGCGTTCTTTTTCCAAGAGGTATCTCAAGGTCGGTCATGGATTTATGACGGTGACCATACATTTAATAGAGCGTACGTTGTCATCCAGGCGAAAAATATCATAGCGATGCTCATCCACGTAAATAATATGGCAAGGGTCGGACCCTTCACGATTAGAACCTTAACGGCCAAAACGACATGCATCACCGCCACTAATAGCCCAAAAGCTCCAAAAGCTAGCAGATAGTACCACTGGTCTCTGTAAAAGTGCGTCACACCAAAGGCTGAATAGTGCGAGACTAGCTGTAGTTCACTAGGACGAACATTAAGCGCTACATAAAGCATAAAGCTAATCGCCGAAATTACTAAAAAAATACACAACACAAATAGCCGGCGATTGCCAAGAAGCTGTGAAAATGATTCTAAGATAAGTTTTTTCATAAAATATATGGAGCCGCTGTCCGGATTTGAACCGGAGACCTACGCTTTACGAAAGCGCCGCTCTACCAGCTGAGCTACAGCGGCACACCTAAGCGATCATTGGTTATTATAACACTCCAAGTGATTAAAATAAACGCCGCTCACCCTGTTGCACCAAAATTAAAAAACTGATATCATACTCTAGTTCACCCACGCATACGGGCTCGTAGTGAAGGGGTTATCACGCCTCCCTGTCACGGAGGAGATCACCGGTTCAAATCCGGCCGAGCCCGCCAAATTGACTTAATACCATTTTTGTGGTATTATTTTTATATCGTACCCTTTTGGGTGTGTGCAGGAATTCCCCTCGGACCTTAAGGAGACCAGTGACTCAGATATCTGTGATCGAAGGCGACATCACCCAGGTGAACGCCGATGCTCTGATCACCGCCATCAACTCGGGCGGCATGTGGTTCGGTGGCATCGACGGTGCTATCGCGCGCGTCGCCGGCAACATGTTCCACGGTCAGCTCACGCAGCTCGCCCCACTCCACAACGGTGAAGGCATCTACGTCGAGGCTACCGCCGCTCATGGTGGCGCCTTCAAGAGCGTCATCTTCGTGATCGACGATCTGAACTGGCCGCTCAAGGACCTCATCCTGGTTGGTCTCGAACTGGCGGTGGACAACGAGCTCAAGAGCGTCACTATCCCCACCATCCGTACCGGCGTCATGGCCGGCGTACGGGAGACGCGAGAGGAAGCTCTGACGGCACTGGCCGAAGCCGTTGCCTTTTATGGAAACTCCCAACTCGATGAGATCACGATCGTGGTCTACGACAACCAGGCGGACGTCCAGTTCCTCAGAAAGGCGCTGTCGACGTCGGCCTGACCAAGCCCCAGTGGTATCACTTCTTTTCGGAGATGAGATACCACTGGGGCATTCTCATTTCTGAACAAAATAGTTCCAGGCCTCTTCCGCTGTGGCCCGCCAATTGAACTTATGGGCATTTTTTACTAATCTAAAACAACCCCACCTAGCACGGGCCATTTTAGATTGCTAGCTATTCGCCAAACCGGCTGGCGACAAAGTCCCAGTTAACCACGTTCCACCAGGCTTTGACGTAATCGTCACGCTTGTTCTTGTAATCCAGATAATAAGCATGCTCCCAGACGTCCAATCCAAGCAGTGGCGCCTCAAGTCCTTGCATAATCGGCGTGTCTTGATTAGCCGTAGCGATAATTTCCATATCGGGCTGTAGCCAAACCCATCCGCTACCAAAAACTGACAAAGCTTTTGTTGTAAATTCATCTACGAAAGACTGGAAATCGCCATACTTATTGTTAAGTTGAGCGGCTATCTCACCAGTTGGCTGACCGCCGCCATCGGGCGACATCCATTGCCAAAACAGCGCGTGGTTATAGTGGCCACCACCGTTATTTCTGATAGCAGTCTTATATTGAGCTGGCAATTCGGTTAAGTTCTGTAATAAATCATCCAAGCTAGTTCCCCTTAGTTCTGGGACAGCATCAAGCGCGGCATTTAGCTTGTCGACGTAAGCTTGGTGATGCTTATCATGATGAAGATACATAATATCCTTACTGATATACTTTCCGAGCGCGTCGTAATCGTACGGCAGACCTGGTAATTCAAACATTTTATACCTCCACTATTAATTTTTGTGTCACTTTAATTATATATCGACAGACTATGGAATTGAAATATAATGCTTCACCTTGCCCGCTTTGGTAATACTAGCCAGGTCATTCGTAAACTTGGTAAGCGGGATTTGGATATATTCATAGCTAACCTGGCTGTCATTAGAATCGAGCAGCCTTACAATGTAATAGCCGTCGCCTGTTGTCGATTTTATAACATCGGATACATCACCTTTTTGAAGCTTGGCAGCGGCTAAGGCTAAGCCACCATCCTGATTAGAACGTGGCACCCAGCCAGACGCCCCGTAAGTCGCCTTACTACCACCAACCGGCTTGGCCGCAGCCACAATGGCCTTGAAGTCGCTACCCGAGGCCTTTGCCTGAGTTAATAATGAACTTGACAGTGTAGATGCGTCTTTATCGATAGCATAAGCAACTTTTTGGCGCAGTAGCTTATTTTTAGTAGCATAGCGATATTCGTCTGGTGTCCAGTTGTAATAGTCGAGAACGACCGCGTCATAAGTCTGTTGCGAAACTTCGCCATCTGGCGACTGGCGCTGCAGGGTCAAGAACGATTCTAGTTCTTGGTCAGTTACGGTCAGTTTAAGCCCGCCAGCAAGTTTTTGGGCATAAGCATCAGCGACAGAATCCTGCATTGCTTGCTGCTTAATATAGTCTAGCTGGCGTTTACCGTCATCGCTCTTCAGGCTGACCTGCTCTTTCTTTTCTAGATAATAGGCCGAGCTACGATATTTCATTAAATAATCTCTGTAAAGCACTGGATAGCCATCTACCGAAGCGACTGGCACCGGTAAAACTTTAGTGACACGGTACATAAACGTACCTGTATTTTGGGCTGAGTACAGCTGCCACCAGCCAACAGCAATCATAACAATGAGCGCAGCAATACTAATAATAATCGCATTAATCACCAAGCGGTGACGAGCGTATTGCACTGGGTATTTAAAGCGACGACCGCCGGCCAGAATTCTTTCGCGGTGCTCAGCGACGGTCTCGTTAGTAATGCGCGACGGTGGAACTGGTGCACTTTTTTTGCGCAAAACTTTAGTTATTAACTTCTTCATAATCTCCTTGAAGCTTAACGGCGTTATTCACAGCGTCTTGCAGTTTATTGTAAGTTTCATCAGGATGTTCAACCTGATGAATGACAAGGTCACCCACAAATGTCTGGATGACAATGGTGCCGAACTTAAATATTTCGCCCGTAAACCCTGGTATATTATAGCTTATGTTTTGAATCTTTGACAGCCGTAACTCGATAACGTCCTTACCAAAAAACCCTTTTTGAGTTACCTGACGGATACGCTGATCGGTGACAATATAGACTGTAAAATACCAAAGTATAAAGTGATAAGAGAACAAGATTAGCCCGAGTATGAGCCCACCGATTGGCAACAAAAAAAGTTCAAGATTGCTTTGCCAAATTAACGGTGGGATTGAGGTCACTACCACAGGAATCATCAACAAATAAAATCCCTTGCGCATCGAAATCATGTGGCGCCGAAACACAAATAATAATCGCTCGTCACTGCGCTGACCCTCAAATTCTGGCCAATCACTTGATTGATGATCTTGATTATTACTCATAATTTTTTGGTACCCCGGGCAGGAGTCGAACCTACAACCTTATCCTTAGGACGGATCTGCTCTATCCAGTTGAGCTACCAGGGCCCATCCCCGCCTTTTGCTATTGTAGCATAAGCAGGGGTTGTAATATTAACGGGTGAATTTTTCGTTTAGAACCTTGTAGTCGTAAAGCTCAGTGTCGCTAAACCAGTGCTTGATTTCTTCTGCGGCCTCGGCCTCGTCGCCACTGGCATGAATCAAGTTTGGAATACCCTTATCATTCTCATCGGCATAGCCAAAGCTCATGTGCGAGAAGTCACCGCGAATAGTGCCCGGAGCAGCCGATTTTGGCTCAGTTGGGCCAACCATCTTGCGAACCAATGCTACGGCCTCGACGCCCTCTAGAACCATGGCGATAACCGGGCCCTGGGTCATTAAGTCGAGTGTAATATTAAAGGTATGCTCACCACGACGAGTCACCATCTTGCCAATCTCCTCGTAGTGCTTGTAGTAATGCTGCCTGTCGGGTGCAAGCATCTTGGTGGCAACAATCTTGAGACCAACGCGCTCAAATCTTGTCAGAATTTCCCCCACCAAACCACGCTGCAGCGTGTCAGGCTTAAAAACTATCAGTGTTTTTTGAATATCTTGACTCATACTTTTTCCTTTGATTATTTAAGCTTATTGTAACAAAATCACCGTCAACAGGATAGCCGCCAGGCCCACTCGGTACCAGCCAAATAGCGCCAGACTGTGCTTCGACAGGTAGCGAAGCATAAAGCCAACTGCAAACATACCAGCAACAAAGGCCACTAAGTTACTAAGGATAATCGTCGAAAGATGGGCCATTAGATAAGCCCTCTCGGTGTGGCCCAACATCAGCTTTAACATAACGCCAAACATAATTGGCAATGCCGCCAAGAAACTGTATTCGGCTGCCGCCGCCGAATCAAGCCCAGCCAGTCGGCCAGCTACAATTGTCGAACCGGATCGGGAAACACCTGGTACTAGAGCCAGAATCTGTACCAAACCAACTACAAGAGCGCGCGCTGGACTTAGATCTTCGCCTTTTTCTACCGGACTAGCTTTCGGTAACTTCTCAATAAACACCATAACAAGACCAATTAAAGCCAAGGCAATGGCAACAACTGTTAGGCTGCCGAAAAACCATGAACTGTTAAGAAAATCTGACAAGAAATAACCAACCGCTCCTGCTGGCACGGCTGTAATAATAACATTACGAAGCAGGTTAATATTTTTCTTAGCAACGATATTAGTCAGGACCTCCCAGATGCGCTTACGGAAGTAAACAAACAAAGCAACTGTCGTACCGATATCTAAAAACTCCAAAAACATGTGATCAGAGGCTTGGCTAAAGAAAAATTGAGTTATTACTAAATGCCCCGAACTACTGACCGGTATAAACTCGGTAAGACCCTGCACTAGACCGAGAATCACCGTTTCAAAAATGTTATGCATAAAAACTATTGTACCGAACTGACCCCATTTAGGCTATGCTAATAGTATGTACATGTCCGAGTTGTTATTAGACTATATTGAACACCTTGAAGTTGAGGGTGGTCGTTCAGCGCGGACCGCCGCCAACTACGCGCTTTACCTGGAGCGGTTTGTTGAATTCACCAATGATATAACTGTTGATAAAATAACATCAGAGGTGGTTCGTAAATATCGCCTATGGTTGAATCGTTACAAAAATAACAACAATGACGAATTAGCAACAATCACCCAAAACTACCACTTAATCGCCCTGCGCGGCTTCCTGGGCTATCTCTCCAAGCGGGATATCGTTAGCCTAGCACCTAATAAAGTCGAACTCCCTAAAACCTCACGTAAACAAGTCACCTTTTTGCATTACGACGAAGTTGAGCGGCTGCTGTCACAAATTGATACATCATCCGAAGTTGGCTTGCGCGATAAAGCCGTTGTTGAACTACTTTTTTCCAGTGGACTGCGCGTCTCTGAACTAGTTAATTTAAACCGCGATCATATCAATACCAAGCGACGCGAGTTTATGGTGCGTGGTAAGGGCCAAAAAGATCGTCCAATTTTTATCAGCGAAAATGCCGCCAGTCATATAGATGATTATTTAGCAACACGCCTAGATAATCTACCGCCCCTATTTTTAAGCTACAGCCGTAATAATATAATCAGTAACAGTGGTGACTATCGCCGCTTGACGGCTCGCAGCATCCAGCGATTAATCAATCGATATAGTCGCCTGGCCGGCATCACCAAACACGTCAGCCCGCACACGATGCGACACAGTTTTGCGACCGATCTATTGATGAACGGTGCTGATATCCGTAGCGTTCAAGGTATGCTGGGTCACAGCAATATTAGTACCACCCAAGTTTATACTCATGTTACCGACCAACACCTACGCGAAGTTTACGAAAAGTTCCACAGCGAAACCAGCGACGATAATTAAGGCGTACAACTATTCGAGTAGTCAGCAGGATTGTTGGTTATTAAGAAATTCTTACAAAAATTACCAGTCGTCTGAACAGCGGCATTTGGATACGGGAAATTGGGATCGCTAAACTCGACACGACTTTGCACACGGCGGAACAAATCACCCGCCCGACCAGTTGAATCAACCTCTGGCTGAACACCGTTAAATTTAACTGGCGTACCATCTTGAAACAAAGATATTCGGAAATTGGCTTTATTATACAGTGACGTTAGACGCAGTAAGGCTGCCGTCCGATCGCTACTGCTACTGCCACCAATTGGATTCGGCAACACTAGTTGTGCTCGACAGGCATAGCCACCAGCCGATATGTTACCCGAGCATTGAATTGGCAGCGGACTTCCGGTGGCAGTCTTACGCGTATCATAACTCGATAAAGGCAAGCTATGGCTCGTGTCGATATTACTATTCACAACCCCCTTACTGCCGACTGGATAAAGGAACAACGTATTAGCGTTACTGTTGCCACTCTCATCGTCAAAATCAGTCAATTTAAAATTACTGCCAATTTGCATAAATTGAGTCCGCATAACTGAGGGTCTGTCAACCGACCAGCTCGACTGTGGTAAAAGTGGCGTCCCGTAGCCGGCCGAACTAATGTCAACCGCCGTCGGGTTTTGTGTATCACTAGATGAATACCACTCAATCAAAATCTGATTAAACGGCGATAGTCCATTTAGTGGAATGACCTTTGACGAATTAGCCTGCAAGACACCAATGTAATCGGTCGTATTGCGTGTAATTGTCACACAAGTATAAGCCTGGTTGAGTGCCTGGTCATTGGGGTTCTGCTGAATCACAACTTCACCATTTTGAGGTGTTACAACATCAGACACACTGACATTACAGTCTGGTGAGTCGATATGACTTTGCACCGTACTACAGCTTGGACTACCGCTAGCACATAGCGTCGTAAAGTTTAATAAAGCCCGCTTTGCGTCCTCTACCCCGGACTGAGCCGAGTCGTACGCACTTTGCGACAAATCCGACGTTGACGCCTGCTGCTGATCACTAGTCATCAAACGCGCAAAACTAATCGTGATAATAGTTATCAAAAGAGTCGCAAAAATGACTACAAACAACGATACCGCACCTTTTTCGTTTTTTGCCATGCTATTATTCACTTTCATAATTTATTGTAATGCATTCAGTGCGCGAACCACTATATCGAATTGATTAATTGAGCAGTAATTTAAATCTGAGCCGGTTTGGTTCGGTGCTTTGCAAGAAGTATAGCTAGGACTTAGAGCTGCTTGATTGTTAGTGCCAATGATATACGAAATGCTGTAAATGGCCTCACCTGAAGTTGAATCGGCTGAATCCTGAGTAATCGAAAAACTCTGCAGGGCCAAGCTGTTGTCACCCGAGGCCAACATCTCAACCGCGTTGGTCTGATCAACCAAAGACCCCGGTGTCGAACAATAGGCACCGGCGCTGTCGGGCACTTTAATAAAGCTCATCTTGGTCTTGCCATCCAAATAGACATTACTATTATTTTTATCAGTTGCCGTATTGTTAAGCGTCGTGCCGTAGTTCCAGACATAGCTGTACTGACCAACACACAAACGGCCACCCCAGGTCTGATTAACGTATTTAGCACCTGGTATAGAAAAAGGCGCCGACTGCGAGATGCCCCGCTTTAACTCAATTGCTAAGCTACGACCAGCCTGATTAACCTCTTTGACAGTCAACCCCCTGGTATAGATATGGCTAATCTGAATAACAGTCATGGCAATAGCCAGCAGTAGGGCTGACACAAAAGTCATAGCTAGCATCAGCTCAATTAGCGTAAATCCCTTACGGTTCATATAACCTCACAATCGTGCCAAGCGTCATCGGCGTGCTCAATCCTTGGCTTGACCAGCATGCTCTTATGTGAAAATCAACATATTTATTGGTAGAGCTAGCTTTGACCGCTTCTATCCACAATCCCTCAGACGAGACTGAAGGAGTCAAACGTAACTGCGCATACGTCTGGACATTGGATGTAATAACCGAACGACTTTCGACCTTTTCGGTATTAGTATTAATCACAAAAGCATTCGACGGCGGCGTACAGTTGCCGAATGTTGAAGCGCTCGGCGCTTCATTGGCAACGATATTAGTTGACCACTCGGCCGACGGTTGACCAGCTACCGGATTAGGATAGGCCGCGACGTACGAGTCGTGAATATAGCGCAAGGCCTCGGCCTGAGCATCGATTTGATTACGCACCAAAGTCGTCTCGAGGGCCCGCTCGGCCATCGCCGTGCTACTGTTCATAATCGATAATGCCCCAACTGTCACCAGACTAAAGACTGTCACAGCAAATAAGACCTCAATTAAAGTATCCCCTCTTTGAAATAGCCTTATTCCTAACATTGGCTGTTAATCCCTAGGCTAAGGTTAACGCTATTAGACCTGGACTCAATATCGCTACTGCTGGCGGCATAGGCACCAATCGAGATTGCCATATCATTATTATTAGTTAAACCATCGGATGCCACGCAAATCGTACGCTGACCCTGGCCTGGATTGCTTGCTCCAGCCACGATCAGTGATTTTAATGGCACCGTGATATCATCGCCAGTAAAGGTATAGTTTTGACCATTTTGTGGTGAACGAATAATTAAAATTGCAATCGAACGCGGTGTTGTCGGGCTTTTTGCACCGCCACCTGATTTTGGCCAAGCGATTTGAGTCCCCCACTCAAGTTGCGAAGTCTCAGTGCTTGATGGTAGAGTTGATAAATTATAAGATTTAATTAAATTGATGTCTGATAGATCAGACGTGGTCGTACCGCTGGCGTGACCAATCACCGTACTCGTTGTAACATTAGAGCCGTTAATTGTAACGTACTTACCCATAATGACGCAGTCTGACTGCCCGCGTGGCACTGTACTGCCAGTAGTGCTAATGTTAGCGTTACTATCACAGGCTATATTAGTAGCAGTTGCCTGATTTTGCACATTTAAAACATCCGAATACTGGCTTTGAATTAATGACTTTAATGACGTAACGCTATCACGATAGCGCTGAACGTTAATCGAGGCGCCCGTACCAACCAGGACAGCGACTATCAGCGCTCCAGTAATCGCCAAGAAAAGCATTGTTTCTATAAGCGTAAAACCGTTTTTATTTAAGTTGCCCATTTAAGGACAATTATAGCATAAGCAGCAAACAGCCGAACCCTAAATTAAGACTATACCACTATACCAACTAAGCAGTGCCATGCCGGCCAACCAGGCTACAACCGTACCAATAATTAGCAGCGGCCCAAAGGGTATGTGCGAGTCGCGCTTGAGTTTACCTATCGCCATTAATGGAATGACGATTAGGCAGCCAACCAAGTTAGCTATAAATAGAGCAATAAAAGCCAATCGCCAATCGCCTAGTAGTAGCGCCAAGCCTAAGCCTAGTTTAATGTCGCCAAAACCGATCCATTTGCCCTGTGATACCAAGTAAATTAGATAATATAGACCACTTAAAATTGCTACCGATCCAGCAATACTACCGACCGCAGCCGCTGGAGCGCCCGAGGTAGCAGCAATGATAACAGAACTTACCAAACCCAGGCCAATCAGTGTGTAGTTGATTTTATCTGGTAATAAAAACCACTTGGCATCATAGGCAAATAAGATTGCCAAAACCACTCCGGCAATTAGCCATATGACAAAATGAAGAACTGGCAGTACCGAATTAAGCTGTCCTGGCCAAAAGGCATAAGATAACACAAAGAACAAAGCGACACCTAACTCCATTAAAGGCTCAAAATAGCCAATTGGCTTGTGGCACTGTCGGCACCTACCACCCAGTGATAGCCAGCTAAAAAGCGGGATCAAATCATACCAGCGAAGTCGATACGAGCAATTTAAACAGACCGACCTATCTTGGGCTGTCTTAACATGTGATAGTTTTTTTAAGCGTTTGTATTCCGCGGCGTCATATTTGTCGCCACGCTTTTTATCGTCAGCCAGTTCATTAGCGCGTAAACGCCAAGTTGTCGCCCCAGCAAAACTGCCCATGCATAGGCCGACTAAAACAAGGGCTATATAAATAGTAATTTCCATAAGCACTATCATATCAGCTGCGGCGACAAATCAAAAGAAGCGCCTAGTCGGGCGCCTCTTAAGTTATTAACAATTTAGACTCTAGCTGTCTTGGCAGAAGTAAGCACCATTGCCTGATTCAAGCTTGGTGACAACTGTAAACTGTCGTGTCGTGCCACTACCAAGTGTCTCACTGGCAGGACTGCTGGTGCCACAGGTAGTTTTTTGAGTAACTACAATTGTACCGTCAGCTGGCGATACCGATGATGGAATAGTTCCAGCAGAAGTTACCGTCACAGTCGTAGTATTCGATGAAAGGTTTGTGACGTACGAGCTTAAACCAGTTGAGTCTGGAAAGGCTCCACGATTATTGGATGCATAGCTGGTGACCGACGAAGCGACCGTGCTAACATCATTCTTGCGTGCGGTGTCGCGCTGACTTCTCTGCAATGCCGGCAAAGCCGTAAATACCATCAAGAAAATCAGTCCAGCAATCGCCAGGACCAAAACGACCTCAATGATTGTAAAACCTTTTGTGTCTTTGATGTCTTTTATTTTTTGTTGAATGTTCATAGGAACTTTTCCCACCTTTCAAATGAACTTTATAATCTCTTATCAAGATGCTTATGTATATAGTACCCTACAGGCATTTTATTGTCTATACGTTAATACCATTGACCAAGCCATAGATTGGCAACAAGATAGCGCCCACCATGCCACCGGCCACGACCGCCAGGACTACCATTAAAATCGGCTCGATTGCCGTAGAAATATTGCGAATCTCTTCGTCAAGCTCATCTTCGTAAACTTGGGCGACCTTACCCATCATCTCGTCAATCCGGCCAGACTGCTCACCAATTTTAATCATTTGCGGTACCAGTGGCATAATATAATCCTCTGGCTGTAGCGCCGCTGATAGAGCCTTACCGCCCTTAACCTTGTCAGCAGCCCGTGCAATACTCTTTTCCAGAACCGTATTGTTCATTGATGTACCGGTAATTCTGAGCATGTCGAGCATACTAACACCAGTGCTCAGCAGAGTCTGGCCGGTACGAGCAAATCGCCCCATGTATAGCTTTCGAAACATCCCGCCGAATAGCGGTACGTTGAGCTTGAAGGTATCTCTAAGTTTTATACCCGCCTCAGTCTTGAGGTATTGATTAATAAAGTAGCCAGCTATGCCGATTATCAATAATGTCAGCCACCAGTATTGGGCCAAAAAGTTAGCCGTATTAACCATCACTTGAGTAATCATTGGTAGCTGCTTTTTAAGATCGTGATACAACTTCTCAACCTGCGGCACGACTGTAAATAACATAAAGGCCATCACACCCATAATGACAACCAGCACAATGATTGGGTATGTCAGAGCACTTTTAATCTTGCTAGCGGTAGCAGCGTCTTTTTCTTGCTGATTGGCAACCCGCTGCAGAGCCTCATCAAGCGTACCTGAAATTTCACCGGCTGATACTAATGCGATAAAGACCGAATCAAAAACCTCGGTATGTTTCGCAAACGAATCCGATAGGCTCTTACCGCCTTCAACTGACGCTGTAATTTCTTGAATAATTGATTGCAGTTGTTTATTTTGAGTCTGATCAAGCACAGTATGCAAGCTTTGGGCTAGTGGTAAGCCGGCGCCAATTAGAGTCGCTAGCTGGCGCGTAAAGACAACTTTGTCCTTGACGGTAATTCGTCCCGATAGGCGCTCAAAAAAGTTCTTATCAGCCGACTCTTCTTTAATCTTTAAAGGAGTAAAACCCTGCTCAACCAATAAACGAGCGGCGGCATTTTCTGAATCTGCCTGAAGTGTAGCCTTAACAATCTTATTAGAGGCTTGGTCACGCGCTTCATAGGCAAATTTTTTCATGTTAGCCCCTAATCAACCTTTCAAACTCAGTTATATCAACGGCGTAGTCGCGGGCATTGTCATATGTAACGGTACCACTTTGAACTAGCCCGGCCAGCGTTCGGTCCATTGTTTGCATACCTTGATCAGCACCGGTTTGAATAACGGCATCAAGTTGGTGTGATTTACCTTCACGAATAATATTACGGACAGCCGAGTTGGCTACCAAAACCTCGGCCGCGACTACTCGCCCACCGCCAATGGCCGGCACTAAACGCTGCGAACAAATTGCCATCAGGATATTGGACAACTGTGCCCTAATTTGTGGCTGCTGGTGCGGTGGAAAAACGTCAATCATACGGTCAATAGACTGAGCGGCGCTGTTGGTGTGCAGGGTGGCAAACACCAAGTGTCCGGTTTCGGCAATTGTAATCGCCGCCGAGATAGTCTCAAGGTCGCGCATCTCACCAATCAGAACGACATCAGGGTCTTGACGTAAGCTTGAACGAAGTGCCGCCGAGAAACTGTAGGTGTCATAGTGAACTTCACGTTGGACAACGACTGATTTTTTAGATTTGTGCGTAAATTCGATTGGGTCTTCGATCGTAATAATATGTTGGGCGCGTTCACTGTTAATCTTGTCAACAAGCGCCGCCAAGGTGGTTGACTTACCACTACCGGTTGGGCCAGTCACTAGCACTAGACCACGTGGATAATCAGCAAAGCCCATGACGACATTTGGCATACCCAGTTCGGTCAAAGTCTTGATATCAATCGGGATAAGACGCAAGGCAGCGGCTAGGTTACCGCGTTCATGGTAGGCGTTCACACGGAAACGGCCCAAGGTACCGAAGGCGAAGCTAAAGTCGAACTCTTTATCCTTAAGTAAAATCTGGCGTTGATCTTGGTCTAAAATAGCAAAAATTAAGCTTTCAACAGCCGGCTCGTCCATTGGGCCATAGCCGTTAACAGCAACTAGCGAGCCATCGATACGCAACATTGGCGGCAAACCGACCTGAAGGTGAAGGTCAGAAGCACGTTTACGCACTACCTCTTCGAGCAGTACTTCGATTCTTAATTCTTGATTATTCATTTCTTCCCACCTCTTTCTTTTAGGCCGTATCGGCGGCTACGCGATTAACTTCTTCGATTGTTGTAATACCCTGCAGCGCTTTTAGATATCCATCTTGTCGCATTGTGATCATTCCCTGAGAAACCGCCATACGCTGAATCTCGGAGCTGGTAGCGCGTGCAACAATCAGGTTTTGGATATCAGTGTTAACGTCCATAACTTCGTATAGACCAGCACGACCACTATAACCGTGTGGCGTCTGAGGTGTATCAATACCCTTGACTAAAGTATAAGCGCTTTGGCCCGCTAGGGGCAAGTCTTTATAGCCTAAATCTTGTGAAACCGCCGCGACATCGGCCGGTGTCTTGGGCAGTAAATGACCGATTGTGGCCAAAATATTTTGAGTTTCAATCGGATTTGACTGATAAGTCTCGCGTTTTGGCGAAACACGACGCACCAAACGCTGACCAATAATTGTATTCACTGTACTAGCGATCAAAAATGGTTCTATACCCATATCAAGCAGACGCGGCAGGACGCCGGCAGCACTGTTAGTGTGTAGCGTGCTAAACACCAGGTGACCCGTAAGGGCCGCCTGGACGGCCAAGTTAGCCGTCTCGCCATCACGAATCTCACCTACCATCACAACATCAGGGTCTTGACGTAAAATCGAGCGCAGACCAGTGGCAAAAGTCAGGCCAACATCGGCATTTACTTGAATCTGATTAACTCCGTTCATTTTGTACTCAACTGGGTCCTCTAGTGTCACAATGTTGACCATATCGTTCTTGATCTCTTTAATTAAAGCATACAGACTGGTTGATTTACCGCTACCAGTTGGACCAGATGTTAAGACCATACCATTTGGATGTACAATACCACGACGGATTGCCCTGAGGGCGCGACCGGCATAACCCATCTCCTCAAGGTCAAACGAGTTACCGGACTTATCCAACAGACGGATGACGACTTGTTCACCCCAAACGACTGGACTAATTGCAATACGAAGGTCAACTTCCTTGTTAGCAACCTTAACCGTAAACTGGCCGTCCTGCGGAACACGGTGTTCGTCAATCTTTAAATTGGATAAAATTTTTATTCGGCTAACAAGGGCTGGTTCGATACTTTTTGGTAGCTGCATAATCTCGCGTAGCACACCATCAACCCGAACCCGAATCTTGAGTGAACCCTCAAGTGGTTCGACATGAACATCACTTGCCCGTGATTTAACTGCATACTCCAAAATCGTACTAAGCGCCTTGCTGATTGGTGAATCCTGAACAATAGTTTTTACGTCACGATCAGAATCAAGGCTGGCTTCGGCCTGACTGGCCTCGGCTGCTTCACCGACACTCGAAAGGTCGGTCTTGTACTGATCCAAGACATGTCGCACGCCGGCTTCTGAAGCCATAAATACCTTGAGCGGTCGCTGAATGCGATTAGCCAAGTAATCAACTGCTTGGACATTATTGGCGTCAATCATAGCTACGGCTAACCTATTTTGGACCTCAGCTAGCGGTACGGCCATAAATCGTTCGGCGATGTCTTCGGGAAGTAGCGATAGAACATTTTGATCAATCAAACTACTGGTCAAGTTGACATATGGCACTCCCGAGACCTGCGCGATGGCGTGCGTCAGCATTTCATCATCAACAATATCGTCTTCGGTCAAAATCGCCAGCAGTGGTTTGTTAGAGGCGGCCGACTTGGCGCCAGCTTCTTGTAGCTTCGCCTCTTCAACTAGACCTTCACTGATAAGAAGACCAACTAGTTTGTCCTGTATATCACTTGTTAGGAGTGCCATACTGCTATCATCCTATTGCGTGCCTGATTGAGTCTGTGCGGTGCCGCTAATCTGAACTTCGACCGCTGGATTGATAGCATTGCTATTAAAGATTGTCGGGTCGGGATCGACAATTTTAGAGTCGATTGGATCAATCGTTTTAACGGTCTGGCTTGTGTTGATGCTACCGCCAAATATTCCCTTGGCCACAAAATACGCAATTAAAACGCTAACTGATGCAATTAATATAATCATGGCTATGTCTGATTTTTTCATGACTTCACTACCTTATCTTTTAGTTCGACCGTACGAGTCGGCTCATAAAAGGCTCGCGCTTCAACCGTCATTAAACGATCATTACCCTGGTTTTCGATTGTTAGCGAGATAATATCAATTGCGCGAATCGAGCGCTCAAGTCGAGTTAGACTTTCTTTTAAGGCCGCCTCACTACCTTTAACGGCAAATCTGAAAGTAATCTGTGGCTGAGTCGAGTCGGTAGTGGTTGTCGTAGCTACCTGAGTCGTCGAACTGTCGGTCGATAGTGATTCGACACCAACAACGGGATCAACCTGTAGCGACTGCAGACTTAGCCCATTTATACCGTTTAATAGTACGTTTTGCAGCGAGGCACCAAGTGCTAATGAGTTGGCGTCAGACGGCAAAGCATCCAAAATTACCTGAATAGTCTGGTCAGTTGGCTTGGCCTTGGCGGTACTTAAAGCCTGATTAGTATCAAGCACGCGCACCTGAGCCTCAAGCTCACTGACGTTACTGTTATCTTTATTCAAAATTGAAATCGTATTATTTTTTGCAGCTAAAACTTTTTCATTAAAGAAAATTCGTTGCGCTAAAAAGATTGAGCCGACCAAAGCAAAACCAACGACAACAGACACGGCCGCGACCCAGACAAACATCGTTCGATTAGCCTTGGCAATTTGTGTTCGCTTACGAATAGCGGCGTCTTTAGCTGCCATATTAGTTAGTTCCCCCTAGATCTTTAGCGCGGTCAACAAATATGCTGGTTGGAACGCCAAGGTATGAATCGGTGGCATTACCTTGATTAGCAATCGTAACCTTAACATTCTGCGATAGCGGCGACAGTAGTTCTGGCGCGTAGCTGAAACCGATCGTAAAGCGCAAAACCTTTACGCCACTAGCATCTTCACCGTAACTAGTGTTGCTAGTACTGACATTAGTCGCCAAAGGCACCGTTTGAGTAGTCTTGCCGTCCGAATAGCTAACTTGAGCGCCTTCAATTGTCTTTTTAAAGACTTCGACAGCGGCGTAGCTATTGACCGCCTGGCCATCAATTGTGATCTGGTCAGCCGACGAGTCAATTTTAAAGGTTGAGATCTGAACATCGTTTGGAGCTGGCGGAATAATTTCTTGCAAAACGTCAAATAGCCGCGAGTCAATCTTGGTCGAATCGTGGATTGTCGATATCATGGTTAACTGGTTCTGAATCGTCAAAGTCTTCGACAGGTCAGGCACTGCGGCAAGCTGTGCACTACCCTTTTTAATAGAGTCGTCAGCTAGTGCGCTGCGCACCGTCTGAACGCCGAAGGCATAGATAGCCAGCAGGGTCACAATAGCGACCGACGCCAGTCCAATCAGGATAGTTACCGATATGACAGCCGAGCGAATGTGCTGCGCCTTGATAAGCTCTTGCTTGACATCAGGTATAAGGTTGATTTCAATCATTTTACTTATTCCTCCGCTGCGCCAAGCCAATGACAGTGGCAAATTCAGAGGCAACTGTACCTAATTTTTGCTGGTCAGCCTGAGCAACGCGCACCTTTTGCCAAGGGTTGGCAACACTAGACGGCACCCCGGTTTTGGCTGTTACATACTCACCAAATTGCGGCACAACGGCGCCAAAACCAGACAACAAAATACCACCAACTGGCGTGTTTGGATAACGAGTCTGGAAAAACTTAATTGATTTAACAAGTTCAGCCGCAAAGTTGTCTAAAGTACCTTCGATTGCCCGATAAACCTGACCCTCAAGTCGGTCTGGTGCTAAACCAAACTTCAAAATAAACTGGCGAGCTTGATCATCCTGGACATTTAGATTTTGAACAGCGGCCTTAATAAGCGAACGGATACCGGTTGGGATAGTACGGACAAGTCGTGGCGTGTCGCCAAAGGTAATCGCAAGGTCGGTTGACTGCTCGCCTACATCAATAATTAGACGGGCGTCCTTGATACCACTCGGCAGCAGTGAGCGAATCATCGCAATTGGGTCTGGTTCGGCCGCAATTACGTTTAGACCAAGACTTTCGATAAACTCTAGGCGCTCTTCAGCAAAGGCGTTAGAGGTGCTTGCCAGTAAAACCTCCTGCTGCTTGGCATCGTGCAGTGACTGACCTAATAGCGCCCAGTCGACTTTAGCCTCGTCAACCGACATTGGGATATACTGATCAACTTGATACTTAATCGTACTGCGTAGTTCGGCCTCGCCCATCATCGGTACGTCGATAACAGTCGTAAAAGTCTTGCTTGATGGCAAGCCAATCACAATATCTTTTTCCTTGATACCACTTTGACCGATTGCAGTCATGATGATTTCACCAAGGCGGTGGCGACTTTCAGGCGAGTCACTCGCACTAGTCTTTTCGTCAACTGGCGCGTAGCCGTAGTGCTGCAGGCTCCAACTATCAGCACCGGTCGAAGACAACTGAACCACCCTAACGGCGTTGGTTCCAATGTCTAGTGCGAAAAAGCTGCCCACTCCTTTTAGTAATGCCATATTGCCTATCATTATACAGAAGCATTAGCGTTAAAAGCAAGCTGTAAAATCGCGGATTATAATCGAGGCGGCAGTTCGGTCGTATAAACCGTTTGAATGCGATTACCGCCACCGGTGGCGCGCAAGCTAGCCCACATGTATGCGTCTGGACGCAAGTTAAATATTTCGGCAGGGTCACCACTGTGATCAGGGCCACTACCCGATCCGGCGGTACGACGCAGGTACAATTTTCCAGCTGCCACTGGTCCGTTAACGATTAGCTGGTTATTACAAAGATCAGAACTTAGATTACCGATTACGTCCGAACAGGTGTTAAGGCTACTTTTAGCAATCAGCCAAGCGTCAATCTGCTTGACGTTACTCGTGATATTGATGTTGTTAGCAATAATAACAACCTGGGGAATATCGCCGAGCGAATGCAGCTGACCATTTGTATAAGTAATGTCGCCATTAATCGTGACGTCGGCGCCAGGGGCGTTAATGACTACCCAACGACCCTGTTGGATATTACCGCCACTTAGCGTGACGCCGCTGGTAGTAAAGACACCCGACTTTGACTGGACAGATAAGTCACCACTACCAATTGACGGCGCCCCAGAGGCCGGGAAGCTAGCGCCAACATCAGGTATTGAATTTGAATTGGCATAATTACCGATGGCAGTTGTTGACGAGCAGACACCCGATGCTGTCGAATCGGCAAAGCTTAGCTTGCTTTCAATACAGTTGTTAGCATTCGCCAATCCCGAGCCAGAATAGGCCGATCCAGACGCTGCCCCATAGATATTACCAACAGCAAATATACCGTATTCTATCCAGCTACCAAAAGTATAGTCGGTGCCCAAAAAGCTTTTGCGTGTCGCACTAGTGTTGACCGAATTGGCCATTAAATCACCGCCAATCACCTGGACCTTTGGCTTTAACCCTATTATCAAACAAACTGGAGCCGAATGACGCCAGTCGGTCGTCGAACTGGAATATGGCTGCACCGATGTTGCGTAACAAACCTTGGTACCAACAGGATAATCGCCAATCACTACGGAACTTGTTGACAGCGCGCTGCCGCTTAGAACGCTACCCGATGGATCAATTACCGAATTACCACTTGCAATCGTCGAACAAGTTGCTTGTGGTAGGCTCTTAAAATAAGTACCGCACGGTGTAACAGAGACGTTCGAGGTACCACCCCCAGCATTCGGCACACCCGCGCCCGGTTGCACAACTATTTGCGTAACTTGCCATTGAACTGACTGACTTTTAGTCGGCCCAGCATTAGATATCGTTGGCGTAACATTGACCGTACTATTAGCCTCAACCGTTCCGCTCAAATCAACATTAGTATTGGGCGTTAGCGTGTAGCCATAAGGAATTGATACACATGCCGGGATACCCCTACCGTTACGATTACCCGCAGAATCAACCGGATCATACTGAACCCATTCGCACAGGGTATTACCGACATCAGCCTGCTGAACGCCATAAATATTATATGAAAAACTATTCCTAATAACCCCAACTCCAGCGCCGGCCGGCGTATCGCCAGGACTATATTCAACCGACGGATTACCCCAGCCATTCGAAAAACCGCTCATACCGACGTTGCTGTGAGTATTTTGAGTAGTTGCCCCTGGTCCATTATTCGCCAGAGTATGCGACCAGGTAATCGTGTCGCCTGGCTTAGCAGAAGTGTGGTCAGCCATACTAGCGGCGCTCAGGCTGTAGCCCTGCGGTTTATAGTCCCAACAAAACCAAGCAACGTTCCTACCAAATGTATAACCCGCCGTGCTGACACCATACGCACCAAGTTGATTAAACGCCCATTGCGCCGAGCTTGATGATATAAATGAGCCGCCATCAGCCGTGCCACCGGACTCTCGGTGGGCAGGTAGAGGCCCATAGTGCGTCGACCACCATTCACCAAAGTTCTTACCTTCCCATCCTGTGTCTTGGTAAACGCGCGCCTGCTTAGACGCATTAAGGGCCACGAACGTAATGACCGAATTAGCGTCGGAACAAGTATTGCGTATACTAGCCCAGCTAGCAGTTCCCAGGGTATAAGCCGTTGGACCACCGCCAGAAACAGCATATTGCGCCCATCCCCAACCATTGGCACTTCTATAGCCACCACTGCCGCCGCCGCTACCACTACCACCACCACCAACACCACCAGCATGGACAACTTTTGAAGTAAATAATACCGAGCTCAGCCCTATCACCAGTAAAACAGCTGTAAACATTGCGGCGTGCAATATCCTACGTCTTGGATTATGTGATAAAAATTTGCGTGACATGGCTACTGTTATCATACCAAACAGCTAACGCTTATAGCAATTGAACTTATTATTGCAGACTATAACCGTGGCGGCAACTCGATAGTTTCAACTGTTTGGATGCGGTTGCCAGTACCAGCCGCGCGCAGGCTAGCCCACATGTAAGCATCGGGGCGCAAGTTAAATACCTCAGCCGGGTCACCGCTGTGATCGGATCCAGTACCCGAACCAGCCGTGCGGCGTAAGTAAAGCTTACCGACCGCCACGGGTCCGTTAACGGTTAGCTGATTATTGCAAACAGTCGAGTCGAGGTTATTAGTGACGTCTGAGCAGGTATTTAGATTATTTTTAGCAATCAGCCAAGCATCTACCTGAGTAACTTTTGCCGTAATATTGATGTTGTTGGCAATAATAACCACCTGAGGAATGTCGCTCAACGAATGCATCATACTTGGACTGTAGGTGATATTACCATCAATTGTAATATCGGCACCCGGCGCATTAATGACAACCCACCTGCCTTTTTGAATATTTCCGCCACTCAGCGTGACGCCATTACTAGTAAAAACACCTGAACTTGACGAACCCGACAAATCACCACTATTAATCTGAGGTGTACTGCCGGTCACCGGAAAACTAACGCTTACATTGGGCATTGATGGTGAGTTTGTGTAATTTCCAATTACCGTTCCGGAAGCGCAAGCACCAGATGTTGTTGAGTTAACGAAGCTTAGTTTGCTCTCATTACAGTTACTAGCATTAGCTAAACCAGATCCTGCATATGCCGATCCGGAGCCGGTGCCAGTAATGCTATTGACTGCAAATATGCCGTACTCAATCCAACTACCAAATGTATAGACCGTACCGCCAATAGTTTTATTAACAGTACCAGTGCTAACAGACCCAGAGTCAATTAAATCTCCGCCCCAAACCTGAGTCTTTGGTCGTTTACCAATTTTTATACACGTCGGTGCGCTATGGCGCCAATCAGTAGTCGCAGGATCATCGGTGTATTTTTGAACCGACACGGCATAACACACCTGAGTACCTACACCCTGATCGCCTACTGTATCGGTCTGTGTCCCGGGGTTAGTATCGCCTGGCGCAAATATTCCGCCCGCATCACCGCCTAGCGATACTAGGCCATTGCCATAATATTCAGCTGGGCTCTTAGTACTGTCGGATGATGCAACCGGTGCAGGCTGACCAGATGGTAAATAAAATCTAGAAACTTGCCATGGGGCGGCGTCGCTATTTCTGTTGCCAGAATTATTAACATTAGGCATAACCGTGATGGTTGTCCCCGACTCAACCACGCCAGATGGATTGACATTTTTTACAGTTGGCGTCAGATAATAATGCGACGGTGGCGGTGCTTCGGGTATACCATTACTCAAGCTGCCGTCTGGATTTGCACAACTGACAAATAATGCGTAGACGGCCGTTCCATTATTCTTTATAACAACCGCCTGACCGCGTTGGCCGGATTTCGCCCAGCCGACATCCTGAGCGTCTTGTGTTCTATCCACTATTCCTCCAACTTTCATACTTGAAGTCTGATGGAACGTATTTCTGAATGTTTGATGTTCTTCAACATTTATAGTAATGACTGGGCCATGCAAGCGATCACTTAAATCCTGCCAGTCTGTCGAGCTGACAGTTCTTGAGGCATTCGCACCGTCTACGCCCAGCATCGTATGCACGATAAATGACACCATAGCTGCCCTACTGTACGACTGATCGCCGTTATAAGTATTTTTTAAAAAATTGAGTAGTTTATCGGCGTCAATGTTGTCCGTGACACTCGAAGGGATAGCAGCCCCATTATATATAGGCGGTAGCACATATCCGTTATCGGGCCAAGTTCCGGGATTATATCCCCACGGATAGAGATTACCCGAAAAATAGCCATAACCTTCGGCCCTTCCCCAGTGTGTTTCGGCAGCATATACGCTACTGACAGTCGGACCGATTGTAATACCAACACAAAGCAACAATAGCGTTAGTATCCTTAAGATTCGGTGCTTATTCATTAATCACCTTCTTTAGCTCTGCAATCCTTGATTGATAGAAAGGTTTATCAAAATTAAATTCTGTCGGATCGTCAGCTGCTTTTTGGTAATACTCTATCGCCTTGGCATAATTGTTCATACCGTCATAGGACTCGGCTTCAGCGCTTAATGTATTAAAGTCACTTTTAATGCTATCGGCCGCTTGGGCTGCAGCCAGGGCAACGTCATATTGTTTGTTGTTCAAAGCAACTGTTGCCTTATAAAGCAATAGTTCACGCTTTGCGGTCGCATCACTGGCCGACGCGATGGCGCTATCGTAAGCCTTAAGTGATCCAGTCACATCGCCTTTACTAGCCATGGCATCAAGCTGTGTCTGTGTTTTTGTAACCGCAGCCTCAGAGCTTGAGCTAGTAGACGCATTATCCGCCGGCTTCCTAGCAACCGAATTATTTTTTTGAACTGAATAAAAATAATATATACCGCCAATTATCAAGATAAGCGACAACAGCCAAGTAATAGTCGATGGCAAGTTATGCGGAAGGTATTTTTTTAATTTCATGCTAGTGCTTATGAGTATAAATCACCACACTAAACCGTACAATGCTCTAATATCTATCGACAGGTATCGGCTACCTCTGTTATAATAGCGCTAATGAGTTTATCTATCGGAATCGTTGGTTTACCAAATGTCGGCAAGTCGACATTATTTAATGCGCTCACTGACAACAACATTTTGGCCGCTAACTACCCTTTTGCCACTATCGAGCCCAACACCGGCGTCGTGGCTGTGCCCGATAACCGTTTGCAAAAACTAGCTGACCTTTACGGTTCGCAAAAACTGCTGCCGGCTACGGTGACTTTTGTTGATATCGCTGGCCTGGTTGCCGGTGCTAGCAAGGGCGAAGGTTTGGGTAATAAATTCCTAGCTAATATTCGCCAATGTGAAGCAATTGTGCATATTGTGCGCGCCTTCGAGAACAACGATATTATTCACGTTAACGACCGGATTGACCCAAAAAGCGATATCGAAATCATTAATACCGAGCTAATCCTAGCCGATATGCAAACTATCGAAACCCGTCTGCAAAAGTTGAACAAAGAAATTAAGGCTAAGCCCGCCGCCAAGTTGACCTACGACTACCTGCAAACTTTAATGCGTCACCTAGAAGCTGGCACTACCCTATCGTCACTGCCAGATCTTAACGAAGACCAAATTAGCGACCTGCACTTGCTGACGGCCAAGCCAGTCATTTATGCCTTTAACGTTGATGAGGCCACCCTGTCCGATACCGCCAAGCAAGCCGAGCTAGCAAAACTCGTCCTGCCAGCCAAATCAATTTTTGTCTGCGCCAAGTTAGAGGAAGAGTTGCGTGGCTTGCC
The DNA here is from genome assembly GCA_027451105.1 of bacterium. Lineage (GTDB taxonomy): Bacteria > Patescibacteriota > Saccharimonadia > Saccharimonadales > Saccharimonadaceae > UBA1547. The sequence goes on along the minus strand of DAIDKB010000037.1, from coordinate 1,464 downwards.
CGCCGCCGATGCCGTCGAGCTGCTCGAAAGCTATGGCGTTCACGAGACCGGTCTGCAACAACTGATTAAGGCTAGCTACGAAACGCTCGGTCTGCAAAGCTACCTGACCGCTGGCCCCAAAGAAGTTCGTGCTTGGACAATCAAACAAGGCGCCACTGCTCCACAAGCCGCTGGTGTCATTCACACCGATTTCGAGCGGGGCTTTATTGCTGCCCAAGTAGTTGATTTTGACGATTTAATTGCTGCCGGCTCTGAAGTTGCTGCCAAGGCTGCCGGTAAAATGCGCACTGAAGGCAAAGAATACGTCATGAAGCCCGGCGATGTCGTCGAGTTCCGCTTTAACGTCTAGTTATTCTTGTTAGGTATAAGCTTATAAAAGCGTTCGCGGTTGCCCTTGGCGCCCGCCACTTCACTATCGGCCCTATCGACAATCACAAAGTGTCCACGCAAAAATTGTTCAAGCCGCTTTAAAATATTGCGACGCATCGTGTCATTTTTAATCACACCCTTACTGGCTTCTTTTGGCTCGGCCTCAAACTGTGGCTTGGCCATAGCAGCGATAATCGTCCGCGGACCAGACAGCCTGGCAACCGCCGGCAAAATCGCCTGCAAACTAATAAAACTGACGTCGATTACTACTACATCTGGGGTCTCATTCATCTTAAAATCGCGAATATCGGTTTTTTCGTGTAGTTCAATCCGCGGATGGCCATGCAAACTAGGATGCAACTGGTCGGTGCCAACATCGACTGCATAAACTTTTTTGGCGCCGTGTTGCAACGCATAATCCGTAAAACCACCGGTACTACTGCCAACATCCAGGACGATTTTGTCCTGAAAATCTAAGCTTAATATCTTGGCGACCGATGCTAATTTTAGGCCGGCCCGACTAACATATTGCTCGTCGGTAATAAGTTCAATTTTAGAGGCTTCGCTAACCGCCAGGCCTGGTTTTGTGACGACGCGGCCATCAACCGTCACCTTGCCCATTTTAATCCAGCTTTCGGACTGCGACCGCGTCGGCGTTAGGCCACGGATAGTCAGTTCTTGATCAAGGCGACGCTTGCTCACTTAGTGCCTTCTAGCTTGTAGGTTGAAACAACTTCACGATTAGCCCGCGCATAATCAATTTTTTCAACAACTGAAAAGTCGTCGACAATCAGCTTGTCGGCTGTAGTTGCCACTTGGCTATAGTCGTGCGCGACGTGCGGCCGATAATGCGCACCGGCAAATGTCTCATCGCGCAATGTGCCGCCAACCAATTTGACAGTGTTAAGCAGGTTATTATGAATTGCCCGCAGCGCACTAGCGCCCAGTAGGGTCACTGGGATATTTTCGTGTCGGCCAAACATCGCCTCGCCTTCTACGTCAACATCAATTGATTTCCAACGTCGAGCGATAATACGCAGCTCATCGGCCAATTCGTCATGGCGGCGGTCAGGCACGCTAAACCATGGCAGCAGC
>DAIDKB010000036.1 GCA_027451105.1 bacterium | reverse complement strand
GCCGGAATTCAAAGCCAAAGTTGGGCTGGAGGCGATACGCAACTTGAAGACGGTCAATGAGTTGGGGCAGGAATATGGAGTGCATCCAGTGCAGATTTCGCAGTGGAAGAAGGCCATTCTGGAGCAATCCGAGAAATTATTCGAAGGGAAACGAGGCCCGAAGCCGGTGGCGGAACACCAAGAACCGGATCGATTGTATGGTGAGATTGGGCGCTTGAAGATGGAACTGGATTGGCTCAAAAAAAAGTCCGGAATATCCCTGCCATGACAAGATGTGACTGGGTTGACCCGGAGGGTACTGTCTCCATCAGTGGCCAATGCCGACTGGTGGGGGTGCAACGCTCGACGATCTATGCTGGTCATCGTATCCCGGTTGTTTCGGAAGAAGATCTGCTGATTCGTCGTCTGATTGATGCCGAATATACAGAACGCCCGTTCTACGGTAGCAGGCGTATGGTCGTGATATTGAAGCGATTGGGCCATGTGGTGAACCGGAAGCGGGTGCAGAGGTTGATGCGTACCATGGGATTGGCGGGAATGGCGCCGGGCCCGCATACGAGCCAGCCTCATCCGGAGCACAAGATATACCCGTACCTGTTGCGCGGATTGCCGATCACGCGCCCCAATCAGGTGTGGAGTACGGACCTGACCTATATTCGGTTGGCACGGGGGTTTGCGTATCTGGTCGCAATCATAGACTGGTACTCGCGCAAAGTGCTGTCCTGGCGGATCAGCAACACGATGGACGCTGATTTTTGCGTTGACAGTCTGGAAGAGGCGATACGCGCACATGGCAAACCGGAGATTTTCAACAGTGACCAAGGGTCTCAATTTACGAGCGGTGCTTTTACGGAGGTGTTGAACCGGGAGGGTATCAAGATCAGCATGGACGGGAGAGGAAGAGCCTTCGACAATATCTTTGTAGAACGGCTTTGGCGTAGTGTCAAACATGAGCATGTTTACCTGTATGGGCATGCCACGATGGGAGATTTGCTCACGGGGTTGTCGGAATACTTTGAGTTTTACAACGCCGAGAGGCCGCATCAGGCACTGGGAAACCGGACGCCGAATGAGGTGTACTTGATGGCGGAAGGTGGGGGTGCCATGATCGTGGATCGGTTTGGTGGACACGAAACTCCGTTGCCGACAGAAGGTGAATCTGGCGTAGTGCAAGAGGAAAAAGAAATGAAGACACACGACTTTCCCACCGCGCCGCTCGCCTCCAGCCATAGAGGGGCTGGCGGCGACGCCGTGGAAAAGTCTGCACCGCTGGATGAGCGTAAAGTAAAGAAGTCAACGGGACAGCGCCGACCAGCTGTGGAAACAAGGTCAGAAGAAAAACTTAAACTCACGCTGGAACTGTCTTGACAGAGGGGTCCACTTTAGTTACTGTACGAGCTACTGAGAGGGCATCTTGGGGAAATATTCCGGAAGTTGGCCCAGCAGAAGGAAAGCCGGGTGGAGGAAGGTCATCTGATGGTGGATCATGTGCACATGTTGCTGTCGATACAGCCGAAGTATGCGGTATCGCAGGTGGTTGGGTACATCAAGGGGAAGAGCGCCATTCACTTGGCGAGAGTGTATGGTGAGCGCAAGCAGAACTATGTAGGTCAGCACTGTGGGCGCGAGGGTACTTTGTGTCCACGGTTGGCCGAGACGAGCAGGTGATTCGGGAATACATCCGGAATCAGGAGCACGAAGATCGACGGCAAGATCAACTGCGCTTGTGGTGATGGAAGCGTGCCACCAAAGGTGGTACAAGAAACCGGGGCGCGTTAGCGCCACCGAGCAGTTGCATTGAGCGGCTCCCAAACTTAAAGCCCCCGGCTTTGCCGGGGGATACTTACTAATTAATTATGGATGGTCTTAATGAGGTCCGCAAAATTGGTCGAATGCGCTATAAAATTATTAATTCATCGCGTTAATAAATCTAAATTCATTAGTATAGGAATTCCAGTAATATTTACGCTAAATTTGGCAAGTTGTGCAATTGATAATGGAAATATTTTGACTGGGAGAATTGATCAGGACGAATTAACATCAAAAGTTATTCAGCGATTTAATATGGCTAAAGATGATGGCGTACTAAGAGAAACAGTTAATGGAAAATACCAGTTGAAGTTATATGATCGTAACGGTGTATTCGATTTGCCATATGAACAAAACGGTTATACTGTAACAAATGCTACCGTATTAAGCGATGACTCTCTTGTGTTAACGCTAAATGCACCAAGATATAATTGTAATGGCCACTATTACATATTTCTTATTAAACAACGAAGTTCTGACAGTTTCATGACTCAAACAAAAAACTGTGAAAGTTTGGTGTTCGAGGGCGATCCTTTGAAAAATATCTGGGCTGCCAGAACACTGGTTCCGCAGAAAAATGGGATTATGTGGATTGTCCAAAAAGGGGTGCTTTACTCAGCGCAAGATCCAAGATGGAAAACTGCTGAGGATGCTTCTGCAACTCATTGGAGAATTGAAAGTGGTAGTTCCAATTTACCGGCTAAAAATAATACATCAGAAATGGTACTGAAATCATCTCAGGCTACAAATAATAATTGGAATGATACGAAGATAAATGTACCGTCAATTGAAAAAGCATCATTTCTCCTTCCGGATAAAGTTGGAACAGGCAGTGATCCGTCATCTACACCAATTTTAATTAATATTAAGTAGAGTAAGGTATCAATTTGATGTTACTTCTTGATGATGGAGAACAGTAAATTGAGGCTATGACACACCTATTTTGTTATTGACTGCGTTTTCACTGTGGCCGATGATAAGCTTAATTCGTAAATAATTATCTTTTTCATTTAACTGGATACTAGTGCTAAAAAATATGAAAATATTTCCTAATAAAGGGCGCCCAGAATCCCTGTGGATTATGACTGTTGTAACAATTGGTTATCTGCTTGTTGAATTTTCATTTAATTCCAGACTACTTGATGCACTAGGTGGAATCTCGGCTGCAACAAATATTGACGGTATTGAAAAATGGGGGAGGTGTATTTCTGGATTTGCAGCAGCTTTAATGTTATGGCCATTTATTTTAAACGCAAACATTTCTGGAATAATAAAAACAATTTTAATATTATTTATAACGATAGTCGTTGTTGTTTTTGTCTATATGGGGGAAAAATATCTTGTTGATTCAATAGTTGATAATTCGACAGCAAAACAGAGATATGCCGCTGAAAATTTGATACTTCTTCAGCAAACCATAACGACAAATGATGCTGAAATCAGTGGGCTGTCGTTATCTAAAAATCAGTTAACTGCTCCCGATGGAAAGGCGTTTCTTGCGACTTTTCCATATATGCTAATGTCAATTAAGGATATTACTGAAAAAATAAAGAATCAAAAATCTGCACTGGTGCGAAATCTAGCAGATAAGTCCTATGGTGGATTAGATAAAAACTTTAATTTATATGTTGATAGTTTAAAGTTTCTAGAAGACTCATATAATTCAAATTATTTGAGGGCATCGAGGTCTTATTCTGATGCAATAAATAATATAGGAACTCAACAATCTCAGGCTTGGGATAGATACTTGTCAAGGTTAAGAAAACATTCCATGTTACCAGACTCTGTTCCAAGAATTTACTACAAGAGAATTCGTCAAGATGTGCAATCTTCTGGAGTCCCCGTATCGAGAGAATGGGTACCTTACGATAGAAATGGTTTTTATCAAGCTGTTGCACGAAAAGTACATGCTGAGACAGAATCAAAATATCGGGAAGAAATAATTCAGGATAGTGGCATATATATTCCACCGAATTTGACTCCGACTGAGTATTTTAGTAATTCTGGCATTCAAAGACTATGGACTATAAAACTTAAATATCCTCATGAAGTTATGCTGAGACCTGATATTAAAAACCCAAAACAATTTAACCAGGAAGTTTATACTCGTGTATTGGATATTCGGGTTAGAGAGCAACTACAGATACTTGATGCTCCAGTAACTTCGTATGAAAATTATGGCCAACTTTATGAAGATGGACTGCATAGCATGCGAGCTTTAGTCGCGCCTCCATTAGCTCTTGCATTTTCTGTTTTAGGTGCTGTAGTACATCTTTTTAAGACTTTCTTCTTTTTAATTCAATGTTTGACAGGAAGAGGATGGGCTAATCCGTTGATTAAGACTGGTGCTATATTAGTATCTATGACTGGTATGTTTTGGGTATTTAGTAACATTTTATCAAACAATATAACAAATCAAGATATATATAATAATTACATTTATACTAATACAACTTCCATGTTTTCTGGTAAGCCGGATATTCAGGGCTATGTTGTTGCTAATGCTATTCGGGGAACAATACATGTTCAGCCTTATGTTTATCCAATATTTGAATCTATTCGTACTACATTACTATCAGATGCTGAATTTGGATTCCATGGATGAATTTATTGTAATATTCAAGAATGTAATTTATATAACCTGAATCCGTGTTCGTTATAGAAGAATGCCCGAGACCGAATCGACATGAATTTGACCGGCCAGTCTTTCAAAACCTCAACGAATTTTCATTCGGCTGAGTTTTTGTCGTCAGGGACGACTAATTATCTCATTAACTGAACTTTAGACATTCACGGACTTTTTCCAATTTCGAAGGCATCCATCCACGCGATAAATTTTCGATAAATGCAAAAAACACTTGACATGAACGCCGATTTGCGAGGTAGCTGCGCTACCCGCTCGGGGTTGTTTTTGGAGCGGGTAGCGCAGCAACCAATGAAGGGTTTTCAACCCCAGATTCCTCTTCATGTCGCTCACCTCCTCAGTCTGTCTGCTGCTCTCGGAATGGATTTCCTTTCTTCTGGCCGCCGTTCCACCCCGTTCCCGCCGGACCTTTGTCGAACTCCTGATCGGTTGCATGCTCAACCCGGAAGGCTGGGTCACTCGTGCCGTCGGAGCCATTCGTCGCGAGGCGCACTGGACCACCTACTACAAACTGATCGAGCTGGCGAATGTCTCGGTCGCCGACTTGTCCATCCAATTGCTGCAATTGACGCAAAGGGTTTTTCCAAACGAACTGGTCAACCTGATCATCGACGATACGCTGGTTCCCCGTTGCGCAAAGAAGGGGCCGGGGATCAGCATCAAACACGATCACAGCCACAAGGCCAACCGGCCCACCTTTGCGAGGCGGCTCTGCGAGCCGTCCCTGCGAACAGCTTTTCTGAACAGCCAAGGTTGGGTCACACTGGCTCTGGTGGTGCGGGTCCGATTGGGTTCGGCGCTGACCATCCCGATTCGTTCCTGGTTGGTCGAAGGATCCGGCCAACGCGGCAAACTCTGGGTGGCGCGGCAGTTGATCGAGTCGGTCAGGGGGAATGTCCGAGAAGCGCGTCTGCTGATCGATGCCTGGTTCATGCGCAAGAGTTTGATTCTGCCTCTGCTCGAACAGAGGGTGCGCATCATTGGTCAGGTGCGACGGGATACGGCTCTCTATCTGCCGCCGGAGCCAGAACCGAAACGCCGAGGGCCGAAACGAAAATACGGGCAACGGCTCGATACGGTCATGCTGGATACATTGCCAGCGCAAGAAATGGATCTGGTGCTGTACGGCAAAATGCAGTCGGTCAGATTGCGCTCGACCATTGCCGTGGCACGATTCCTGAAGGGACTGCCCGTGCGGGCGGTGTGGTGCGAGATCCATCAGGACGACAACACCTGGTCGCGTCCGCGCCTGATTCTGGCGACCGAGACGGAATTGTCGGCTCAGGCCGTGGTGGAAATCTACGCCGAGCGTTGGGGTATCGAGCCTT
>DAIDKB010000035.1 GCA_027451105.1 bacterium | reverse complement strand
ACTGACGGCATCGACTTCACAAAGAAATTCCTATGGCTTGATGACGATCTCTGGCAGGAGGAGCTTGCCGTCCTTGAAGATAACGATGCAAAAGATAATATGATCCTTATCGACCTTAATAAAGACCCTCAACAACTCCTTAAGGTTAGTGAGCTTCTTTAACCTGTTTGTTTTCGTAATCGCTCAGTACTGCGTAAACGGCGATACGTTGATAGAAACCAGGCCTGTAACCCCTAACAATCAAGTCATAAAGCATTCGGATAATGATCATACCTAAGGCACCTAGAACATAAAGGTACCAGTACGACCAAAACAATACTGCCGGCGCAAAAATATACGGGAAAATACGTAGAAGTACCATCTTTTGTAGCTCGGCGTGTGTATGCGAAAAACTGTCGTAGGCAGTATCGCGCGCCTTAGATAGTAGGCGAGTGTAGTCACTGTACTTCTTTAGATTTTTGCCATTCGAGAAGTACCATTCGTAAGATACCCTGTCGTCGGCTTCGTCGTACATCACATAGAATGCATCCTTGCTACGGAATCTCCAGAGGTGTATGAGCTGAAAAAACCACGCAATAGTATTCTGTCGCGTCCAATACGCACTAATCGCCACACCTAGAATGACCGCAACTATATTCATCACTTCAATCATATCACTTACACCATTTCTTAAGGCCAGTAAAAGCCATCATCTCTTTAACGGCCGAACTATCGTTAATACGTCTCATAAGCTCACGGCTTTCGTTTTGCGAAAGGATGTTAAGACTTCCTTCGTATAGGATATCGTCGTCGATGATTGCAAGCTTGCGGTGGTGCCCGCCCGTCATAAGTATCTCAATACCCATATCCTGCATAAGGCCAACGGCATCAATAGCCTGTTTTTGAAATCGTACTTCATGTTCCTCGAACGGCTTAGTATTGATAATGACTGTTACATTATGTCTACGAAGCCTCTGGAGCGCCGGTAACAAGGCCGACATACGTTTTCCGGTTATGAATGGACTCTCTATTATGACGCGTGATTTTGCACGCTGTAGGTCACGGAGGAAGGCGTCGTAGAAGGTGTTCTGATCAAATAGGCGAGAGTTGAGAATATTACTCATCTTCCCCCTCCTTAGAAAAACTTATTACACCACAATAAGTTCGGTAGTCGTCCTGGAGCCCCTGCCAAGCATAAGCATAATAAAAAGGTCTCTAATTCGAGGCTTTCTTGTATAATCAAATCATGACAAAGTCGACCGAAAGTAATTTACCGGAGCTAATTGCTTTGACCGGTCTTGACGGAACTGGAAAAGGTGAACTTGCCGCACACTTGAGAGATCGCTATGGGTTTCTTACACTTGGCGCAAGTGAAATAATAGGAAGAGCAAAGGCTGAACGGCCACATCTTCAAGGTCTTCATCCTGACGAAGCAGCAAGACTGCTAAAGGAAGAGCTTGGCCCAACTTTCATTACAGACTCGGCCGTTAGCCAATTCGAAGCAGATAAAGACCGATATACCGGACTTGTACTTGACGGCATACGACGATTGCCTGAAATTAAAAGAGTAAAAGAACGAGGCGGAGCGGTTCTCCATATTAATGTATCAGATTCTGGAGAACGATTTAAACGACTAGTTGAACGTGGCCGTCACGATGCGCCAGAATCAATCGATGGTATGCTCGCGCGCGATACAGCGCAAATGGACGGTGATCCAAATGACAGAAATAGTATGAGTATGCGTGCAATTATGGAACTTGCAGACGGTACGATTATTAACCATTACAATAACCAATTCTATGAAGATGCTGTCGATATATTAAGAAAGTTGTCGAAATAGTGCGAAGCTCATCGACTAATGGCCGGCGAACAGGGTAACGTAAGAAAAGTCCAATTTCTGGCGCCCTTTTATTGTCAGCACATTAAGTTAAGCAAGGCAATATATCACTTCCTGACGTATACTGGATACCATGCCTACGTTCATTCGAGCCAAGAAAGTACCAGATTTATCCGCGCATTTTTGGATTATTAAGATACTTTCAACCGCAATGGGCGAAGCCTTATCGGACTTTCTCGTTCATACCATTAACCCAGTTATTGCAGTTCTCATTGGTGCCGCCGGACTGACTATCGCGCTAATCATTCAATTTAGGTCGAAATCATACCAGCCATGGAAATACTGGCTAACGGTATCCATGGTGGCAATCTTTGGCACCATGGCTGCCGACGTGCTCCATATCGGCCTTGGCGTCCCATATATCGTCTCAACAATCTTCTTTGGAATATCATTACTGGCAATTTTTGCCGTTTGGCACAAAACCGAGAAAACGCTGTCGATTCACAGTATCTATACCATCCGTCGTGAGATATTTTATTGGCTAACCGTGATGGCGACCTTTGCCCTCGGCACGGCCACAGGTGATATGACGGCCTATACACTAGGCCTTGGCTTCCTTGCCTCAGGAATGTCATTTATAGTGCTGTTTGCTATTCCGTCGATTTTGTATTTTGTATTTAAGATGAACGAAGTTTTAATGTTTTGGATAGCCTACATCCTCACACGACCGCTCGGCGCCTCGTTTGCCGATTGGCTCGGTGTCCCACGCGAATTAGGCGGTCTTGATTTGGGGCGTGGATGGGTAAGTCTTGTGCTGATTGTAATGATTGTCGGTATGGTGTTGTATGTTTCGCTCGCGAAGAACGACATCAAGCCTAATGATCTGACCTGATTTAGATATAAGGACTGCATCATTAACGCTACCGATTGATATGAGTAAACTGGAGCATCAGTTTCTCAAACTCGCTAGATTAAAACAACTATAGTCTAATCTGTCTAGTTTTGTCAGATAATATCTTCAAATGAGCAGTATAAGCTTAAACACCTACAGCCTGACTAATTCAGGCCGTAGGCCAACTGATTAAGAGGTTAGTGTGTGACCTTAATTTGTAATTATAATGTGTTTATCTCTTTTTTTATTAAAGGATTCTGAACACCCATAGTGGGGTCGTCATAGGTGTATCGTACAATACCGCTTTTGTCGATAATCACGTACGAATGGCCTGGCTTCACGTCCTTGTGCATCGATGATTCAAGATTTAAGACCCCATAGTCTTGAGACGTTTTTAAATTACTATCAAACAGTAGAGTTTCTTTCCCGAGGTCCGGCTGGCGTTGTATAGCCGAAGCCCATTCGCCCTGTTGATCGGGCACGATGCTTAGGGTCGTCACCTTGTCATTGTTAAGGTCCTTATCTGTACCAAGCGCCGCCACCTGGTTCCAGCAGGCCGGATAACATACTATCCCTTCGTTAAAAAACAGAACAGTTGTTTTACCTTTTAGGCTATCGAGAGACACTGTGTGACCGTCGTATGCTACTAGGTTAAAGGCTGGTGCTGGCTTACCGACTAAATCTGAAAAAGTATTTTGCTGTCTTGTGCTCGTCGGGCCATTACCGATACGACTAATGGCTATTAGACCCAAAAACCCAACAATCAGAACTGCTAATGTAATTTTAAATTTCATTTTTTATTCTCCTGCTTATTTTTGATTAATTCTTTGTTAGCCTGCCTGTAGGCAGACCATGCGATTAATATAAATATACCGACAAAAATTAACGCCCATATATATTGTGGAATACCGCTTGTTGCCTGACCGATCATCTGCGTAGTCTGAGCCGTCCAAATATTAATATTTAGCTGATAAGCATTACTCAAGGCCTCTGGGCCACGACTACCAAAATACAAGACTAATGAGCCGAAGGCGATATACAGGATACCCGATACTAAATGAGACAAGTGTAGATATACTTTGTGTCCAAAAAAAGTGTAGTGGATTTGACGCTTTAGAAGTTGAAACCTCTCAAGCATTTTTGTACGATCAACAAACATGGCGACAATAAATAAGGGAACTACCATACCCGTTACAAATGCTAGCGAATATACCGCCCCAAGCGCCCATGATCCCGGCAGGACGGTTAAGGCCATTACACCGGCTAGCACAGGTGCGCAGCAACTAGTTGCTATACCGGAAAATACACCCAGCACATAGAATGCCCAAAAATTATGCTGTTTGCCTAACTTTGGATGAATATGTATCGGCAGCATGATTGATTTACCAATAACCAGCAAAACGCCTAGCGCGACCATAAAGAGTCCGCCAGCTGCAAATATGATTGTATGATTGTCCCTGAACAGTCCGCCCAGACTGGCAAAACCTAGGCCAAGTGGCAAAAATACCGTCAGTAGACCTAGGTAATACACGAACGTCATTAAGAATATTTTTGTTCTTGTTTGAAAGATAGATGCAAGATAGGAGGGCAGCAATACCCCGACGCAACATGGAGCAAACAAGGCCGCGCCACCAGCTAGAAAGGCGGTAATTAATGAAGCAGTTTCAACAATACCCATCTTATTTATCCTCGCAGCAGTTCATGACTGCATCTGAAATTAACTTTTTACCCGGATCGTTACGATATGCGAATAAAACGTAGGTAAATATCCACAGCCCCAGTAGCATCAAGAACACCGAAAGCGTCGAATCGGCACCGACTATGGCAATATAAAATATCGCCGTGAGTGTCAAAAAAAACGGTAGTGTAAAAATACGCAGTACGGCGGGGACTCGTTTACGGATGGCATAGTAAAGCCCTGTTACGCTCTGGCCCATTAGTAAACTCAAAAGAACGACGTTATGAAAATATCCAATCTGATACAAGAACAATAGACCAATCCAAGTCAGCGCGATACTTGCACAAAGAACGCAAACTTTAAGTGATAGAACTTTTTTTACTCCTAAAATAGCTACGAACAGGACGGTAATAGCCATAAAAACCAACAGCAGCATACTATATCCTAGTCCTACGGATAGTCGCACCCGAATTTATAATAATATTTTGATTATGCCACATAAGAAAACTCCTTTAAATACAATAAAATTGACTACAAAAAATAGCCGAAATTCGTAATGTTAGAAGTCTAGATCCTAAATAAAGAATAAAGAATGTTTATGTCAGGCGGCTTGAACGATGAACTGTATATCAGCTCAATCGGCTGACTAGGTGACGAAAAACCCAGGTTCCTAATTTGCATATAATACGGCACGTTAAACGGAGGAATCGGTAATTTTTTTTCATCCTGGAAAACTGGTGCTTCATACTGCACATTTGCGCGCTTATTGATAGCACAGGTACTTGTGCAGTCTTGAATACTTTGCATGTCATCATGGCTCATTGATGTTGCGGATACATGTAGAGTATCAAGCAATGGACCTATAAAAATTAAACAGACAGCAATCAGTAGGCGAATGACTGAATAGCGATTTTTTATAGTCTGTTTGCTAGTGAAAAACATAGCCCTAGTATACACCCGATAGTATAAATAGAAAATTTCTAGTTAGACTATTTAACGTTTATTAGTGCCTTGACAATATACCCCCCCGGGGTATATGATAAATTCATGCTAGTAGAAATAAAACGACGTGCACTGCATCGCAGTAAAATCATCCAGGGTCAACTAAGAGGTGTCGAAACTATGATAGATAATGAGGTCTACTGCATGGATATCATTACGCAGTCACTTGCAATTCAGAAATCGTTAGCCTCGCTCAATAAGTTAATTCTAGAAAATCATATTAAGACTCATGTTAAAGACATGCTTAGTAGTGGCGACGAAACAGCGCAGTCTGAAGCTATAAGTGATCTATTAGCACTTTATGAATTAACAAATTTAAGAACCAATAATAAATAAAGGAGAATAATATGTACGGATACGATTACAACAATATGATGGACGGATGGAGCGGTGGATATAGCCAAGGGAATAGTATAGTCTCACTGATTTTCATGTCTATCATGATGATTTTATTTATCGTTCTGATTATATGGGCAGTGAGATTTTTTACTCGCACCGCTCGGGCCGATAGCGCAAAGGACAGCGCAGAAGAGTTGCTTAAGCAGCGCTATGTAGCTGGAGAGATCGATAAGAAACAATTTGAACAGATAAAAAAAGACTTAAGCGACAAATAGAATTTACAGAAAGAAGGCGCACTAATAATGATTAAACATATAATACATGCGTTCACTCAAAATAGTAGCAAAAACTCGTCCAGTCAAATTAATGGTGATACATATACGTGCCCGATGCACCCAGAAGTAAAGTCGTCTAATCCGGGCAAATGTCCTGAATGCGGCATGTTACTCAAACCAATTGATAATAATCCTGTAGGCAAAACAATGAAAGTGAGTGATAATAATGCCAAACCATCACGACCACATGGCTGCTGTTAAGACCGCTGACACCCAAATGACATATACCTGTCCAATGCACCCAGAAATTCATCAGTCTCAATCGGGAATGTGCCCAGAGTGCGGTATGGCATTGGTACGAGTGAAGGATAATGGGTCTGATAACGATCAGCCTAGTCACGATAAACATGCCGGTCACAGCCCAAATGTTTTCAAAAAGAAGTTTTGGCTGAGCCTAGTACTAACAATACCGGTGCTGCTATTCTCGTCTACTGTGCAAGGCTGGTTTGGTGTCAATTTTTCTTTTGCGGGAAGTGAATACATACCGGCAGTTTTCGGAATTATCCTTTTCTGGTATGGCGGCCTGGTATTTCTAAAAAGCGCCAAAATAGAGATTGCGGGCCGCCAACCTGGCATGATGGCACTCATATCTATGGCTATTTCGGTTGCCTTTGCCTATAGCCTCGCAATTACGCTACGGCTCGTCAGTGGTATGGATTTTTGGTGGGAGCTGGCTACCCTTATTACTATAATGCTACTCGGTCACTGGCTCGAGATGGCCTCCGTCAAGCGCGCTCAAGGTGCGTTGAACGAATTGGCAAAACTATTACCGGATGAGGCTGAGCTTGTTGCGGGTGACACAACGAAGAAAATTGCCGTATCGGAATTGAAAATTGGTGATATTATTCTGGTTCGTCCTGGCGCTAAAGTTCCAGCTGATGGCGAGGTGACAAAGGGTGTGTCTGATGTGAATGAATCGATGCTGACGGGTGAGTCCAAGGCTGTCCGAAAAACGCCGAAATCACAGCTAATCGCAGGCACTATTAATGGCATGAGCGCGCTGACAGTGCGCATCGACAAAATCGGTGACGATACTGCACTCGCCGGTATAATGAAGCTAGTCGCCGATGCTCAGAGTACAAAGTCTAAAACTCAAATATTAGCCGATAGAGCCGCTTCATATCTAACTTTTATCGCGTTAGGTGCAGCTATTGCCACCTGGCTAGGCTGGGGGTTATTTACCAATGCATCGTTTGGGTTCATCTTGGCGCGAATCGTAACAGTACTGATTATTGCCTGTCCGCATGCGTTAGGATTGGCCGTCCCGCTCGTTACATCAATCTCGACAACTATGGCTTCAAAAAATGGTTTATTAGTCAAGCAAAGACTAGCTCTTGAGGCCGCGCGCAATGTCGATGTTGTCTTGTTCGACAAAACCGGTACATTAACCAAAGGCGAACAGGGCGTTATAGATATTATTACCGACGGTGATCAAGTTGAGCTACTGAGTCTTGCTGCCGCCGTCGAGTATGACTCTGAGCACCCGATAGCGCGAGCAATTGTCACATCTGCAAAACAAAAAAATATCACACCCGCATCTTCAAAAGGCTCTTCTGCGCTGGCCGGACGCGGTGCGCGAGCAACAATCGGCGATTCAGTGGTATATGTTGGCGGGCCTAGCCTACTACGCGAATTACAACTGAACTTACCGGAGTCAATCGTACAGTCTACCGAAAAGGCTTCGAAAAATGGTTCAACTGTAGTTTACGTGATAAAAGGCACGGCAGTACTTGGCGCAATAGTCCTTGCTGACGTAATTCGTGAAGAGTCGAAGGAAGCGGTAGCTATTCTACACGGCATGGGCAAACGAGTCGCTATGCTAACAGGTGACGCCGAAGGGGTTGCTGCCTGGGTAGCTAAAGAACTCGGTATTAAGGAGTATTTTGCGGAAATTTTACCAGAGAATAAAGCTGCAATAGTCAAAAAATTACAAGCCGATGGCAGTCGCGTCGCTATGGTTGGCGACGGTGTTAACGATGCACCAGCTCTCACCCAAGCCGAGGTCGGTATTGCTATTGGCGCCGGCACAGATGTAGCTATTGAATCGGCTGGAATTGTGCTAATGGGGAGTGATCCTCGCGGTGTTGCGAAAACTATTACGCTATCTAAGGCCACTTATCGAAAAATGATACAAAATTTGGTCTGGGCGACAGGTTACAATGTTTTTGCGATACCATTAGCCGCTGGCGTCACGTATTCGCTTGGTTTCGTTTTGTCGCCAGCCCTTGGAGCTGTTCTGATGTCGCTATCGACGATCATAGTGGCCGCCAATGCGCAATTACTACACCGAGTAAAAATTTAGGCCTAATAATTATAAATGAATAAGCTCATACCTATACTATTATCGGCACTTGTAGCAGCCTTGGTGATCAATCTTGGTGGAGTTAATCATGTCTTGGCGATGCAAAGTCAACCAGAGATGGGCATAGGGTTGCACGGCACCGCTAAAAGCTACGAGGGTCACTGTTCGAGTTTTCGTACTAATATTCTTGCGACAGGTGACGAGGAAAGTGATAATTTTACAGTAAAAATTAAAACTGATAAGGAGCCGCAGCCACCTTATTATCTTCAATTCGTTTGTTCCAATATTAGGATTGATATGTCGGCGCTCGCATCCACCGTACAAGGAGGTTATGGCAGTAAAGTACCGCTTTATAGGCTGTTTAACGTAATCCGTAGATAAGATAACTGATTCTCTTTCAGTATACTTTTAATCCTCGGAGAAATTATGAAGCAAAACGATTGTATATCGTCTATACATTATCATTTTAGCGAATCGAGAATGGCTAAAACCAGCAAGTACAGTCGAGTGTCTAGATATGAATATGCCGTTCGGGCTACTACGATTATACTCGCGGTGTTAGTAGCATCGGCCTCATCTATCAGTCTAGCGACTAACGTTTACGCCGATCAGTACAGTGACCGCATTAAGGTATTGCATGATCAAGTCTTGCAATACCAGACTCAAGCAATCACGTTGCAAAACCAAGCCTCAAGTTTATCGGACGCAATTAATAAAATCGCTAGTGAAAAAGCGGCCATCCAGGCACAGATTGATATTGCGCAGATTACGTATAGCCACCTGCAACAACAAATTAATTCTACTCAGATAAAAATAAAAGAGAATCAAGATGCCCTAGGCTCGATAATTGCCGATTTATATGTCGATGGTAGTATAACGCCACTAGAAATGTTAGCTAGCAGCAAAAATATTAGTAACTATCTTGATAAGCAACAATACCGTAATTCCGTGCGGGACCAATTAACAAGTACTATTCAGACAATCAAGACTCTAAAAGCACAGCTTGATCAGCAAAAAGTAGATATCCAGCGTACGTTGACAGATAGCAAGAACGCAAGCCAAGAATTAGTATCCAAAGAAGCTGAGCAAACTCAACTACTAAGTCAGACCAATGGTCAGGAGGCTGCTTACGAACAGTTATCTGCCAATAAAAAAATTGAAGAAGCTCAGTTAATAAAAGAGCAGATTGCATATAATATGAGCGCCGCACAAAAAGGCGACAGTCAAACGCTTGTTAGTGATAGCGCTGGCGGAGGTGGCTATCCTTCCTCTTGGGCGAACGCCCCGCAAGATTCCGTCATAGACACGTGGAGCCTTTTTAACCGTGAATGTGTTAGCTACGTTGCATGGAAGATTGCCTCTACCGGAAGATTCGTACCAAACTTTAGCGGTCGAGGTAATGCAAATCAGTGGCAGGCATATGTTGCCCAATATGGAATTAAGTCTGGCTCAACACCAGTTGTGGGTTCGGCGGCTGTATTGTATGGTGGAGCCTATGGACACGTGATGTACGTTGAGGCTGTCAGTAGCGACAAAACGAGAATCACTATCAGTGAGTATAACTACAATTGGTCGGGGCTTTTTTCGAAACGTACAATTTCAAGCGCCGGGCTAACATATCTCTACTTTTAATATTTAATTTTTTAATAATATATAAGGAATAACATTGCAATGTCAAAAACATTATGGATTACGTCAGGGATTCTCATCTTTGGGTTTACGGGCCTTATCGTCGTGAATCAAGTTACAAAATCAAAAGAACCTCTGCTTGGTGTTCAGCATGCGGATCAAGGAGAAGCGCATATTGCGCGCGGCCAATCGCACCTAGCGTATAATTCTGACCCAGCAAGCTCAGGGCCTCACTACGACGATACTGGTGCTCCTACTGATTGGGGCGTGTACACAACCGCAGTTCCCGATGAGGTGTTTTTACATAATGAAGAACATGGTGGCGTCGTGATAACCTATCAGCCAAACTTGTTACCGAGTGATCAGCTTAAAAAGCTGCAGGCACTATTTGTTCCACCATATAGCAATAAGTCTTTCTCGCCGCTAAAGGCATTGGTAGCACCTAGAGCGAAAGACACGCATGCCATAGAACTTGCAAGCTGGAGATACACACTCAATCTTGATCAGTACAATGAATCTATAATTGTGAAGTTTTTTAATCAGCACGCCGGTCATGCACCAGAGCCAACAGCTGGTCCGTATAATACGCCGATTAATCAGGCAGCGCATTAGATACAAAATCTAACACCGTTCCCTATAAACCATTAGGCATACAACAAGCTACAATGCTTTTTTGCTATACTTGTACCATGATTAAAGCCGTAATCTTTGACTGGGGTGGGGTAATTGCCCCTAACCCGCACGGCGGTTGGGTGAATGTGCTTGCTGATATGCTCGGCTCTACCGTTAATGATCTTTTGCCACATTGGCATGCCGCGGAATACGAAAAGTTCAGCTCGGGACTGATTGACGAGGCTCAGTTTTGGGCTCAATTTGAGAAGTCATACGGCAAGCCACTCCCTAATAACCTCAATAGAGTCTGGATTGATGGTAGCGCTCTACAGCCATGGGAGGACGCCATGGAATTTATAGATAAAATCCATAGCAGAGGAATTATTACGGCTATTCTGTCTAATACAGTCAAGCCGCTGTCTTTGCGCATACATCAAGAGGCACTTTATGACGGCTTTCATACAGTCGTTTTGTCAGATGAAGTCGGCCTTTGTAAGCAAGACGAAAATATTTACAGGCTCGTGCTGGAACGATTAGTGTTAAGGGTTGATGAGTGTTTATATATTGACGATCTGCCAAAGAACTTAGTTCCGGCAAATCAACTAGGAATGAAGACAATACTGGCTAAAAATCCTACACAGATGATAAACGACGTTGAGCTTGCGTTTCGAGTTTACAATTAGCCAAATAAATTGTATGATTTACGTGACATATGACATCCAGCAACAGCGATTCAGGCGAACTGTCTTTTAACTCTTCCGATAAAGAGGAAGCTTTTGCTGCAATAGCGCGGCGCAAACAAGAACAGGCTGACGAGCAACAGGCAAAAGAAGCGACAATGACACCATATGAAATAGCTATGCGCGATATGGCTGAGGCAAGCGATATCAATAGATTCACGTCTTCTTATGCAAGGCGATATTTTAAAAGTTATAGGAACAAAGCTGAGGGTAGCGGCATGATCGCACCTGTCGGCCTGATCATTGCGGCAGCTGCTATTGGTCTTTCGATGGGCCCATTAACGGACTCGGGCTATGGCAGCGAGCAGGCAAGTCAATTTCTTGAGGAACAAGGCTATACAGACGTATCCTTAACAGAAAAGAGCGTTGAATTTGTAGCGCTCCAGGGCTGCGATGGCAGCGATGCTGTCAAATACGAGTTTGAGGCAGCTTCGGTAAATCACAAGCAGGCCAGTGTAATAGTATGCAAAGGCCTGTTTAAGTCAGCCACAATCAGAGACTAATATATAAGTATAAACATATACATATTGCTTATTTTTAATTTTTATGGTATAATTTATAAATATTCGTGCAAAGGTTGTACGAATCGCAGGGGAAAGGTGTCGCAATGACCGCCATCACCATTGGCTCGAGAACGCGCCCCAACATCAGCTCAATCGACACACGCATCATCCAGCTTGCACCGCTTCGGCGGCCTTTTCGTTATAAGCGGAGTTATGTCATCGTCTCATCATGAAAGCGTATGTTATCATTGAAAAATGCTAAAAAAGATAAACATCGCAGAAATGGTGGGCTGGTATGGCGCTATAGCAGTCGTCAGTTCATACACGCTTGTTAGCTTTGGTGCTATATCGGCTAGCGGTTACTTATACCAATTATTAAACCTGACCGGAGCAGCTGGAATTGCCTACATTTCCATAAAAAAGAAGGCTAAACAGCCAGCCGTTTCTAATACCGTCTGGGCCATAATTGCCTTTGTCGCAATAATTAACCTTGCCGTCCACGGCTAAAATCGCGCTATAGTACAATTAGCTTATGAATATACAATCATACGAACATGTATTTAACTTACTTAATTTTGCAGATGAGCTAACCGGTCGAATAAAGCCTGGAAATCCAGACAATGATAATTACTTTATGACATTAGTATATGTTGAGGATATTTTAGACAAATACGGACGCGACTTTGTATTGAGAGCAGCCCAAGAATCGGGTCATAGCGCTGATGAAGCAAGTGCTATGATGCATCAAGCCGCCGCTCGCATGGACTCACTCCGCCAGACGATCAGCAGCTTTGCGCAGTTATATGACTTCAACGAAGTGCTAGATAGTAAGGCTAAGCAGTTTAAACGCGAGTGGCATAAACAAAATACGTAATTCAAGACTTTATTTGTTATGCTTAAAATATGAATAGTCACGAACAATACATGGATAAGGCTATTGAAGTCGCAAACTCTACAAAATTAAATGGTGGGGTGGCTATTGGTGCAGTTCTTGTAGACAGCAAAAGCGGTTCAATTGTATCAGTTGGCGGTAGTATGGTCGCAATATCACACGATCCGACCGCCCATGCAGAAATTAACGCGATACGCAAGGCCGCCGAGGCGCTAAATACGGATGATTTATTTAGCTTAACTTTATATAGCACGCTAGAGCCATGTCATATGTGCCTTAGTGCAGCAGCTTGGGCTCGCATTCCGCGCATTTACTTTGGCGCATATCGCAAAGATGTCGACGAAACGTTATTTGACATTAAAGGCGATTTTAGCGATGAAGAAGAAGGCAAGAGGATGAATTTGCGTGAAAATATAGGTATGAGCGTTATTGGCGGTATCAATGAACAAGCTTGTGCACAGCTGCTTGCAAGTCATTATGAGGCACCACATCATCTAGTCCGGCTGGCATAGCTTCACACCAGTTAGTCTGCGGCTAATAAATAGCATCTGCCAGGAGAGCGGTGCAGCCGTCGGCTCCCGCTTAAACATCACGTCAAAAAGTCATGCGTCTCCGGCGCCTCATTTGTTAATCATGGGGAGTTTATGCTAAGTGTTCATCGTCAATCTGTCGACTAGCCAATCCCGTGGAAGGATCGAAAGGAACCAGCCTGCACGCGGGCCGGATGTCTTACCAATCAATGCTCGATACAGAACCGTAAAGAGCTCGCCCGGTTTAAGCCCACTAGATTCTCGATGTGAATAAATGCAGTCGTGAAACCAAACCCCATCAGCATCGGCTGGGGCATTGCTGATTTCAGTAGCCAAAGAACGTAAATATGCCAGTTCGTCGTCACTAAAGTCGGCTGGATTAACCGTATCGCTAAGGCTAAATCGAATACTCTCAGGTGCCCATAATTTTAGCCATCTATCAACAAAAGCAAGCTCGCGACGAATAACGTCAGCTTCATCCCTGACGGCGGCAACGTATTCAGTTCTACCAATAACCTCTAAGGTCTTATCGATGTCTCCCAATGATGCCTGATACGCTGCCACGAGATGAGAGAACGGTACACTACTAATCGTTTTGTCGGTTACGCCGCGTGCACTCAAATAAATAATCTCATCATCGAGTTCGGTACGATCCTTCTTGGCAAGCAGTTCGGCGTAGTCATCAACTAGTCTAATCAGGCCATCCGTTTCGTCAAAGAAAAGACGCTTGTCTGGAGAATTACGTAACATAAAATAGCGAATAACTTCGGCGGGCAATACATCGGTAATTTCGTGAGCATTGACGCCGGTACCCTTGCTGGCGCTCATCTTTTTTGTATCACCAGTACGGTTTATAAATTCGTAGGGCACAGGAATCGGCGCAGTGCTATCATAGACGTCTTTGGAAATTGCAACACCAGTATCATATGAACCACCCTTAGTCGCATGGTCGCGACCAAATGGCTCAATCGCAACATTCATTAACCACCATCGGCCCGGCCAGTCAAGACGCCAATCAAGCTTAACTTGACCATCACCATACGCTACGGACATTTCTTCACCTTCGGCCGTCACGCATGAAATAGTCTTGGTATCGGTATTAATAGCAATAAACTTACGGTTCTTTAGACGGCCGTTTTCCATAATCTGGATAGGAGACCAGTTTTCATCAAGCTTTCGGCCCGACACAACCTGAATAGCGCTTTTTGCCGCCTCAATCCTATCCAGTGAGCGCTCGATAGCCGGTACATAAAACCCACTTCGGTATCGTTCATGGGAATAGATAGCGTCAAACTCGATACCGAGCTTTGTCATACTTTCAGAAAAAGGATCAAAACAAAAATCAGCATAACTTCGGCCTGAGCCATCAGGTGCAGGAACGTCACATAAAGGCATTCCAAGATATTCGGCATAGCTTTCAGGTAGATTTACTGGAACTTTACGAAAGCCATCTAGATCGTCAACAACATGGATGTGTCGAGCCGTCCTGCCTCGTTTTTTGAGTGCAAGCACAATCACATCACTAATAATAACTTCTCGCAGGTGACCAAAGTGGTAAACACCAGATGGCGAAGCACCAGATGAGACTAAAATCTCACCTTCAGGCTGACGTTCAATCGCCTCGTTTACTACTGTTTCGAGCCATCGCATATTGGTTTATATTATACTCAACCCTTTCGTATCTGTAAACACGCCCAACGATCACACCGTATGACTTTATCTAAACGACTCTGATATGATTATGTTAGAGATTATTAATCAGGATAGGGGAGAGTATGTCAAAGTTATACATTCCAGTGTTAGCAGGCACAACGCGCGAGCAGCGTAAAAGCATCTTTGCCGCCAGGTTAGTGGCCGAAGTCGGCAACACATTTGATGAGATCGAAACCGAAGTAATTGACCCGAAGGATTTTTACTTTCCGGGCGACGGCAACGATCCCGAAGGCAAAGACGCCCGTTATACTGCAATCACAGAACGTGCCGACGGCTTCTTTATCGTAACGCCTGAATATAATCACAGTTTTCCCGGCAGCCTGAAGCGCATGCTCGACAGTGAGCTAAGCAACTACATCCACAAGCCAGTAGCCTTTGCCGGCGCATCATCAGGACAATGGGGCGGCGTCCGCGCAATCGAACAGCTGGTTGGCACAGTCCGCGAAATGGGCATGGTATCGACTTTTACAGACATGCAATTTCCAAAAGTTCAAGAATTATTTGATGACAACGGCATTCTCCAGAACGAAGCTTACCGCGAATACGTCAAAGGCGCCTGGATTGAACTAATTTGGATGTGCAAAGTAATGAAGAACGGCCGCGAAAACGTACCAAGCAAATATCACGGCACTTTAGATAACAAATAAATCACTGCCGATGAAAGAAGTCATTTTCTCAACAGGTAATTCCACCAAACTAAAAGAAGCTATCGAAGCCTGTACTCCATTTAATATAAATATAATCCACAAAAATTTTTCAATAGATGAGATTCAGTCAAGCGCCCCACTAGAAATTGCACTGCATAAAGCTAGGACCGGCTACGGCATCACGCAACAACCAATTGTGATTAACGACTCATTCTGGCAAATACCGGCCTTAAACGGTTTTCCGGGCGGATACATGAAAGATATAATCCATTGGTTTGCACCGAAGGACTTTGTCAATCTAATGAAAGACAAGACAGACCGCCGAGTTTGCATCACGGAATGTATTGTCTATAAAGACGCAAAGACCGAAAAGCTTATCACAAAGGATTTTTGGGGCGAAATAGCGCAAGCACCAAGTGGCAGCGGTAACTCAATCGACCAGGTCGCTATATTTAATGGAATGACACTTGGCGAGCATCACCGACAAGGCAACTCGACTTATGATCCAAAGGACTATATTTGGGACGACTTCGCAAAATGGTTTTCGAAATATTCTGTCTGATATACTTACACTATGCCAAAGCTAGATCCTCTTTTTTCATCACTACAACAAATGTTGATTGATTTGTCATTGATTGATCGAACTCACTACCTGGCCAAAACTGACAGGCGCGAGAATGACATCGAACATAGCATGACCGTCGCTATATTGTGTTGGTATATCCATGATCACTATAAAATCGACTTAGACTTATCGAAAATACTTAAATACGCATTAACCCATGACTTTGTTGAAAGATACGCCGGTGACGTAAATACTTTTGCAAGTAGCGATGAAAGAAGCAGCAAAGTTGACCGCGAACGCAAATCGCTCGACAAATTATCAAATGAATTTGGTGATTTTGGCGACATGATAAGTTCAATGCGAGGTTATGAATTAAAAGCCGATGAGGAATCATTATTCGTCTGGACCGTCGATAAGATGCAGCCATTAATCATGGGGGATATGGATAGTTGGCGGCCGTATCAAGAAATTGGCATAACGTATGACCAATTTGTTGCAAAGTATGAAGAACTTTTGGTAAAATCGTCTAAATTTTGCCATGAAATCTTTGAAGGTCTTATTAAATACAGCCAGTCGACATACTACGATCGACCATAGTTCTGGCGTAGCTTGTGTATATCATGTCTGATTGTATAATGATGTAATGAGACCTAATAATTTTAGTAGTCCAGAATTTTCATTAGAGCCCTCGGCTAGCGGAGAACGACCAAAAACTTTTCGCGAATTTAAGCTACGTAGTCGCAAAGAAATTGATGACAAGCTATACGCCCAACGCCGCGCCAAACTATGGGAGTCTCATGATCGTAGCGCTTTGCAAATTCCAGATGACAGCCGTTTTGGTGATACTGTTATACCCACAACTGGTCAAACAACGCCAATATTAAACGCTGCCGAATTTACAACCGAGGCATTAACGGACGATGAGCTGACGGCAGCCGTCGCCAGCCGATTTATCTCCATAAAAGACCTATCCGCCACCGAGCGCACACGGGTTGGAGATATTGATCATATTCGCGACAATCCTAGATCGGGATTTTATAGATTTATTGGTAAATTGTCAGCCCAGCTTGACAGTAAGAATATCGGATAATTAGATTTAATGAGTGAACAATTTAAGCAGCCCTACGTAGGCGTTAGCGGTGTAACATCACCCGAAATACAAACATCACTGGAAGATATTTATGATGAAGTTGGATTAGTTGCAAAAAATCGCATTCTGGCACTTGGCGTAAAAGCTGTTCACAAAACTCAGTTCTTAGATATTGAAAATAAATATGGCGCCGAATGGTATCCAGTCGGCGAAAGCAGTTTTAAAAATGCACTCCGTCACGATAATCAAAACCAGCAAACAATCGCCGTCGCACAAACTTATCTGGATCCCGATTATGTTGACAGTGCTGATTACCGTAAAGCCTTTGTTGAGCGCATTAGCCGCCGTGGCACGCCATGGCTACAGGCAGTTCAATTTGACATGTTACCGTGGCATGACAATAAAGACATGTTGTACTTTTTGGAAGAATTAAAAGCTTCTTATGATCTAGATATATTCCTGCAGGCCCACAAACCTGCTATGGAAGAGTTGGGTCCAAAAGGTATTGTCAATCGCCTTGGTATGTATGCTAATTTTGTCGACTACCTATTATTTGACGCATCGCATGGTACCGGCAAACGCCTTGACGTATCGGCTTTAAAACCTTTCATCGAAGAGGCGCACGGCAAATTAGACCTGTCCAGAACTGGTGTCACTATTGCTGGCGGACTTGACGGTCAAATCGTACGAGAGGATCTGCCAGGACTAATCAATATATTCCCAAATCTGTCGTGGGACGCCGAAGGTAAACTGCACCCGACTCAACCGAATGGGAAAAGGGGCCTGGATTTACCTATAGTTAAAGATTATCTACAGGCTTCATCAGAAATACTTTCGTAGCAGATTAAGACCGTCTGGTTCGTCCTGATGGCGTGCCGTTATGCCAATGGCCGCAATATTCGCAAACATATTGTTCCAGGTTTTTTGACGGCGCAAATAACTCGGCGTCCAGTTTGGTAGCGTATTTTCGCTTCTTTTTATCATTAGCATAGCAATAACCTGTCGGATTAATTACTGTCGGAAAATTGGCGCTGCGCTTTTTATGCTTCATCTGTTCCATTATATCCGAGATTCACGCAAAAGCATCACGGCGCTATCACTAGCTATCTTGTATAATGGCTCTATACATAATAGGAGAATCCCATGAAGACAATGACATGCAAACAACTTGGTGGCCCTTGCGACTTGGCTTTTCACGGCAACACTGCTGACGAAATTATTAAAGCTCAGGACGCGCATCTTAACGAGGTAGTAGCAAACGGTGACGCAGATCATGAAAGCGCACTAAAAGACATGAAGGCTAGGTGGCGCAATCCAATTGGTGGCATGGGCTGGTACATGAAAACCAAGAAGGCCTTTGCAGATTTGCCTGAAGATAAATAGCTTAGACTTGAACCTGTCGCTTTTGAAAGATTATGGCGCCGATAGTCGCCGTTACGACGCTAAATAGCACGAATACAACAATTGATGACAGCGGGATTGAATTATTAGTGACAATGTCGCCAGGGGCGATGTAGTGGAACAGTGATAGGTATTTTAGCTTATCTAGACTATCGACAAGACTCGAGACGATATAAATGGCATACATGGCGAGCAAAACCGCACCCGACCAAGCGCTAACCCGTCCGGCGCTGCTAGACATAGCCGACAACATAAAGCTGAGGCCCATAATACTTAACCCGAACAAGAAGCCAGCGACGCCGACCAAAAGTACGCCAGTGCCGCCAATTGAGTAGTTATATATTTTTGCAATTGGCCAGACGACTATCTCTGACAGAACAACAAACCTCGCCAGAATGATTGCACCGGCACCAAATCGAGCAAGATATAGTTTAAGTCGGTTGATAGGCTGCGACAACAAAAAGCCCATGGTTCGAGTTTCAACCTCTTTTGCAATTACAAAACTACCGTAGGCAACAACTAGCATCGCAATCATAAATAGCCAAATCAGGCCAAAATGTTTGCTACTGAGGTATCCCATTAAGGTTGGGGTTTCATTACTAATGTTCAATGCCAGGACTAGGCCCTTTGGAAGCGATGAAAAGATTTTGCTGTAATCAGCCGACTGACTTTGAATTGAGGGCCATACCGAAACGTACAGCATCAAAAAGCCCAGCCCAATTGCGCTATACGTTACCCAAAGCGCTCGTTTTGCCCTTAAGGCCTGTCTGATTAAGTTGTAAAACATTATTGGTAAATCTCCTCAAATATATCTTCTAGGCTGGCGCTGGTAATCTCGAGGTCTTCGACCCTGCTGGCTGATAGTTTTTCAAGAATCGGATGTAAATTGTCTTTAACTTTAAACTCGACAGTATGTTTGGTCGCAATCAGACCCTCAACACCATTAATGTTGGAAAAATCAGGCACCGCGTCCAAAAAGTGAGCTTTAATCTTGTGACCGTGGTTTGCCCTTAATCGGCTAACCGTCGTATCTTGAATAAGTTTACCGTTATGAATAATGACAATCTTGTCACATAAATCTTCGACTTCTGATAGGTCGTGCGACGACAACAGCACCGTGCCGCCAGCTTTCTTGTACTCGCGCAGCAAACGATGAAAAGTTGCGCGCAGCAATGGATCAAGCCCCCTGGTCGGCTCGTCCAAAACAAGTAGTGGGGGATTAATACAAAGAGCCAAGGTAATCGCTAGTTTTTGCTGGTTACCAGTCGAAAGTTGCTTGACCTTCTTTTTACCGTCAAGTTCCAGAATCTTTTTAAGTTTTTCGGCACTAGCCTTAATTTGGGCACCGCGGACATTAACTAAAAACTGAATATGATCGTCAACGGTCCAATCTTGATATAGCACCGGTTCAGCAGCGACATAACCAATCTTATTCTTCAGCTCGACCGCGTCCGCCACTGAATCTTGACCAAATACTTCTATGCTTCCGGCAGTTGGGTGCAAAAAGCCCATAATGATGCGAATAGTCGTTGATTTACCAGCGCCATTTGGCCCCAAAAAGCCAAAGATTTCGCCCTTTTCAATAGTAAATGATACGTTATCGAGCGCCTGTAGGTTACCAAATTTTTTTGACAGATTCTTAACTTGAAGCAGATTCATGTCATTATTGTACTCTAATTTAATAACCATAACAGGCTTAAGCAAGGCTTCATTGTATGTTAGTCCAGCGGCGACTATACTCGATTATATGAATAGTCAGTTTAATAGAAAATTACTTGGTGTCCCAATTATCATCTGGATTGCTCAATTTGCATATGTAGCGACTGGACTAATCTTGCTAGTTATCCTGCTGTCCATACTTAGCGCGAGCGCTATACTTAGTCCTAATTACAGACTATTTTCAATTATATATGTAGTCGTAATGATTGCAGGTGATATCGTCTGGCGTATAGCTGTGACAAAGAGGCGAAACATAGTTGCGCTTATCGCCATAGTTCTGTCGATGATGATTAATGTTGCAACTGCGCAATATTTTGTCTTGCAAAATGCTCATAGTAGTTTTCAAAACTATTATAATTTTCGAGGCTGCACGACATTGGTTAGCAAATCATCCAACAGTGGCATTTGTAAATTATCATCCGGTAAGACTATCAAAATCGTTGAATACCAAAATAAATGGTATCTTGATGGCGATCTGCCGAATGGATTATTTAGTTTTTAAGTACTGCTAATTTTTATCATTAAATTTTGCTTATTATAACAGTTATTTCTAAATAGGAGTACAATATGAACCATCAGGGACTTAAATAAGACTTGGAGGCGAGCATGATCATTCGAAAACAATATCATCATATTATAAAGGTAATTAAAGTTAGCTTATCGGCTGTACTTAGCTTGGCTTTTGTCGGCGCAAGTGCGCTGTCGGCGTCGGCGCTAAGCCTAAATGGGTTTAATGAGTTCGGCTACAACTATAATGCCCGAATTTTTTCAGGTAAGGCCGACGGTGTTGACAAGAATTTGGACGGTACAATCTATGGTGATCCAACCTACGCCAATGACCACCTAGTAATGAAATGGAATAAAGCCTGGGATGATTGTAACAGTCATGGCTACAATGACCCAGCCTATTGCGCTGGCGCATGGGACACAAACGAGTGGAACGGCATGGTACCTGGCGGCAGTGGTGAGACCGAGCATGTTAAGATTATTTGGGTCGGGGCCGCACTTGAAGCCAGCCCGTACTGGGTTAAGGGCGGATCACCAATCTGGGGAAACTACGAAACAATTATGGATCAAGGTATGGTGGGTGGTGTACATAATGTATACACATTCGCAACACCAAACGGATTAAAATAGTTTAAAGTAAATCTGAGCCCTGTTTAAGTACGCAGCAAATGGCTGCGTACTTAAAATTAAAGTGAATTATATAGATTATAATAAGATTATGGCATTTGAAGATTTTAAACAAAAAGATAGCGTCGTATTGGTCTATACGGGTGACGGCAAAGGTAAGACAAGCGCCGGTATCGGTCTTTTAGCGCGCGCCCTAGGTGCTGGCTGGAAAGTCTCGTTCGTACAGTTTATTAAAATGTGGAATGTTAGCGAACATGACTTTATCCGTAATATTCAACCACTTTATGGCGACAAGCTATCGTTCTATAAGGGCGGCCTCGGTTTTTTTGAAGCAGGTGAAATTAGCTCCAAAGCCACCAAAGCTGAACATATCGCTGAGGCTAAAAAGACCTACAAACTTGCCCTAAAGCATGCCTCCTCGGGTGATTATCAGCTAGTTATATGCGATGAAATCAATAACGCCGTTCATGACGGGCTGTTGACTGTCGCTGATCTTGAAAAACTGATTGATAAAAGAGACCCCCGTACAAGCCTTTGCTTGACGGGGCGTAACTTTCCGGCTTCACTTCTTCAAAAGACCGATATTGCAACCGATATGACTAAATTAAAGCACCACTTTGACGATAGGTTTATCGCTAACAAGGGAATCGACTACTGATAATCTAGCGGCAGCGCGTACTCGCAAGTACCGCCAGGCGGCCACTGCAACCGGCACCATAATCAGGTTACCGATTAGCATAGTACGGTAAAACGGTATTGCCAGCTGATAGCATGTTGCAAGACCAGCCCAGGTCATTGGATACCAGCCCTCAAGCCATACGCCAAAGTTTGTTATAACAAAGAACAATGTCGAACTGGCAATCACAAATCCAGCTGATGCCAAAACTTGTGTTTTCGGCTTATTATTAAGCTTGCGTAAGATAACCGCACCAAGCCCAATTAGACCAAATGCCCCCCATGTATAAACCAGGATTGATGTATTGCCGATAATAGCATCAGATACAGCCATGCTGCCAATCGATACCAGAAGGGCCACGCGCCAACCATAGGCTAAAGCCGCGATTATACTTACCAATGTAACTAATTCAAGGTTAGGCGCAAACTCATACTGGTGGTTGATGATTCGCCAGATAACCGCGACAGCAATCAAACCAAGAATAGTTATGATTGATTTAAAACTTTTCATGATCTAGTACGAACTCAACTTCCAAGTAATCGTATCAGTGTCTTTAGTAACATAGCTGCCAGCACCAACGGCTGCGGCAGTACCATTAACATCAAATTCCCAATATTGTTTTTTGGCCGAATCGGCAGAAGTGCCATTGATACTTGTTACGTATGCCATGTCGCCAGTACCGGTCATATCAACCTTAGCCGCTTGCTGCAAAAGCGCTAGGGCAGTCGTGCCAGCTTTGCCTTTGTAGGTAATGCTGGTTGTCGGTTGTTGTGCGGTTGTGGTAGTCTGGCTAGCCTTCGATGTCGAGTTTGTTCGATTCGCCCACATTACGCCGCCGACACTAAGTCCTGTGATTACTAGTACACTGGCTATAATGATGATAATTCGTTTTTTCATTTCTTTAATCCTCTTAATTATTTAATTTGTTATTAGCACTTACTAAAGCCGCATGATTCGCACTTTTGACAGCCTTCGATATAGCGCAGCGCGGCCGAACCACATTCTGGGCAGATATCCTTTAAGCTATCGGCCTTCTTGTCGCTCTCGACACCTATGGCAGCTGACGACACGGCGGCCGGTGCGACGCTATAATGTTCGCTTTGAGGTAATCGGCTAGCCTTGGTTGCCTCGTGCTCTTCAATAGCCTTCGCGACAGCATCAGCAAGAGATCGAACCCTATCAGCCCCAAAGCCGGTTGAGCCAGACCCACCAATACCGCGTAGTTGCTCGGCAACATTTTGAGCAATTCGATCCGATCCATAGTCGGTTGGAATTCGGAAGTTAAGCGATATTAAGCGACCAATCGCTTCGGCGTCGGCTGTTATGTCCGATCCAGCACGTCCAACATTGATGAATACCTCAAAAATATTTCCGCTGTTATCCTCATTGATACAGACGAATGCCTTGCCAACCGGTGTTGATATTTTGTAAGTACGACCGTTAAGGACGTCAGGGCGTGGCCTTAGCATAACTGGTGCAGCCTGAGCAGCCTCTGGAGCTGGCTTAGTCTTGCCGGCAAGCTTATCGTAGTATGACGTTTCGCCCTTAACTTCAAGAACTTGCTTTTCACGGCTTCCGTCGCGATAGATCGTAATACCGCGACAACCAGTTTCATAGGCCGTCAGATAGGCATTGCGAACATCATCAATCGTCGCGTTATTAGAGAAGTTGATCGTCTTTGATATGGCGTTATCGACATATTTTTGCAATCCTGCCTGAATCTTCAAATGCCACTCCGGACTAATGTCACCCGCAACTACAAAGACTTCTTTTAGGTCGTCGGGTAGGGAGGCGATATTTTGAATCGAGCCGCCATTAGCTTGGATCTCTTCCATTAATGCCTCCGAGTACAGACCACGGTCAGTTAAAGCCTTCACGAAGTATGGACTAGTTTGGAACATACGTTTGCCTTCGATTGTATTTTTAGCATAGGTAAGCGCGAATAGCGGCTCACAACCACTCGATGCATCGGCCAGCATGGCAATCGTACCGGTTGGTGCAATCGTTGTGCGCGCTCCGTTGCGTGGACTAATTTCACCCGGCTTGTCATAGATCGAACCCTCAAAAGCAGGAAAGACACCGCGAGTTTTTGCTAGTTCAACACTGGCAATGTCTGATTCGTCTTGGATAAACTTCATAAGTTTTGACGCCATTTCGACGCCCCCATCGGTATTGTAACCAATGTTAAGCGCCAAAAGCGCATCAGCAAGACCCATAATTCCCAGACCGATACGACGAATCGAACGCGTCATCTGACGAACCTTATCAATTGGATATTCATTCATATCCAAAACATTATCTAGAAAATGGATTGCTTGATGAGTTGTCGTACGAAGACCATCCCAGTCAATCTGACCATCTTTTACGAACAGCGCCAGCTGAATACTACCAAGCGTACATGCGTCATAAGGTAGTAGCGGTTGTTCACCACACGGATTTGTTGCTTCAATTCGGCCCAATTGCGGCGTTGGGTTAGCCCGTGAATCATTAATTCGATCAATAAATATCATGCCAGGATCACCATATTGCCAAGCCAGACGTGTAATTAAATCAAAAACCTTCTTGGCGTTCAAGCGACCAACGACTTCATTCGTCCGTGGATTAATCAGATCATAGCCATAGCCGTCTCGATCTTCATCGCACCAATCACGTAATCTTTTAACGGCGGCGTCCAAACGGACCTGCTTAAGATCGATGTCTCGGGTTTGATGGGCAGCACGAACCTCGGCTACAAGTGATTCAAAGTCAAAATCATCTTCATAGTTGTCTGGTAATACCTTACTGTCAATTTTCACTTGGTCAAAAAATGCCTGGTCAGTTGTGACTGATATGTTGAAGTTTGTTAGCGAGAACTCATCAAGTTTGTATATCGAAAATAACAAGATATCTGGGTGATTGTAGTGCAGTATACCCATGTTGGCACCGCGACGCACACCACCTTGTCGAACAGAAGACGTAATGTCGTTATACATCTGCATAAATGAGACCGGGCCGGTCGTCGTACCGCCAGATGACTGCAAAACATCGTTCTTTGGACGCAGTCTTGAAAACGAAAAGCCAGTACCGCCACCAGACTTATGAATCATCGCCATGTCTGATGCGGTCTGTAAAATACCATCCAAACTATCTGGTACCGGTAACACAAAACACGCCGATAGCTGTTGACCAGGTTTAGCGGTATTTAGTAGCGTTGGTGTGTTTGGCAAAAATCGACGAGTTGCCATAAGATCATAAAATTCATGCGCCGTCTTGTCGTGAATTCCGCGACTGCCATCATATAGTCGATCAGCCGTTGCGATATTATATGCGACCCGCCAAAAGATCTCTTTTGGTGTTTCGGTTGGCTCACCGTTAGCATTTTTGCGAGCATAACGAGTACTTGCTATATACTGCGCATTGTCGCTTAATTCTGGCTCGATAATGTTTTTTGGTGGCGCCGGAACAGCACGCCCAAGCTCGTATATTTTTGATATATCGTCGATAGTTCCGTTGCTAGATTCCTTGCGAAATGTTTTTTTCATTTTACCCCTACCTTATGATTTTTATACATGTGGTGTATAAATTCAGATTATAGGCGCTATATATTGCGTTTGTCAACGTAAGTTGTTATTATTACGTAGCAAAGGAAGAATATGAAATCAACGACACAACAAACATACGAGCAAGACGTTATTAAATCTTCAAAGGTCGTCCTAGTCGACGTCTGGGCGCCCTGGTGCGCACCATGTAGGGGCATGGAGCCAATTCTCGAAGACCTCTCAAAAGAGACAGCAGATTGGGCGGAAATCATTAAACTCGATGCCTCCACCGAAATGGATATCGTCCAGCAACTTGATGTACGCGGCCTACCAACTTATCTTGTGTATAATCACGGCAAGTTGCTAAGCGGAAGCGCCGGCGCGACCTCAAAATCAAACCTACTTGAATCAATGCGCCGAGCACAAGCAAGCTAGGATAATAGACCGCTTCACGTTATATTTATAATCCGGCTAAATGCCAAGGTAGAAAAAATCGAACAGCTCGACCTGAAGCCAGTCGTCTAAGTACCGCGTCAATAGTGGTATAATATTGACATTTGTCAAGTTTTATGATACGTTAACAGTAGTCAATACCGTGGTATTGATGCGGCTCTATCAGGCGTCACTGCACCCTTCACAAGGAGGAATCATGTCGGATGACAAGAAGTCCGAGCCGATGACGTCAAACGACAGCAAGTCGACTGGCGTACGAAAGGTTTCTGCGAAGGAAAAGCTGGAGCGATGGCTGGACAGTCGGCATTACGGCCAGTCCAGCACCCTTGGCGCACTTCCGCAGACCAAGAAAGGCCGTGGACGCCACAGCTGGTAGAGTTTAGCCCCGGCGTCTTTAACCAGATGTCCGGGGTTACACTTTCATGGGGTAGACATAAGTTAAATAAGTGCTATGATAACACCATACCGTGACTTCACCGACGATGAAAGTAGGTGATTGAATTGCGCAATAGCAAGTTTGCATTACGGGTGCGCTACCTGGCGCTCAAGGTTGCGGTGTCGGCAGTAATGATCGAGCTCGGCTTCCTGATCGTGCAGATCTTCACTCACACGGGACACAGGCTTTTCTGGTCGCATTATGGCTGGATAGTCGTGATCGGCGTCACAGGAATCTCGATTGTCGTCGATCTAATAGTCGATGATTCTGTCGATGATAGGTATTTCTTCGACAGGCCGACCGAGGAACCGGATTTCAAGGCAGAGGTCGATGAGTTCGCACGCCGTATCGAATCCGGCAGGTGAAGCCAGCGCGGGATAACCCCTCATACATACGCCGCCCGTCCACATTGGACGATGCCGTATGTATGAGGGGTGTTTTATATTGTTATTTTTTATATAGAAAGTTTGGCTTTGACTTCATCGATTGCTTTACGAGTCTTTTCGACTGATATACCAAGCTTTTTACTAAACTTATCAAATTCATTGGACGCATCAAAGTTGAATGTCAACGCGACAGAGACAAAAGTACGCATATCACTATAAATCGGATCATCCAAGCTACATAAGGAAGCAAATCGTTCATCAAGTAATCCACAAATCTTCCGAGATAAATCTTGCAGCTCTTTTTGCTCTTGGCTATTTTTATCATTCTTAAGAACCGCCTTCATCTGGATATCCAGATCAAATATATCAGTCTCGTCATCAACCAAATGGTTAGCAACCTTTAAAAGTGCTGTTTTCTCTTCCGGACTTAAATCATGCAGAACGTCAATGACCTCTAGCACGGTTTGCTTATCGCCGTATTGTAACGCTTCGGCAATACTATCAGCGCCCCTCATTATATCCGCCAATCGGTCAAGTCCATGATTACGTTCACCTGTTAATTCATAGTAGGTGCCGCTGGCTAGTATCAGATTATATCCAAGATTTTCATAGCCAATACCAACAGCCCGGCTACGAATTTCGCGCACTTCATTATCAAAAACCGGTGTCAGGGCGTTAAATACTTGTTGCCTAAAGACATCGAACTCGGCTTCATATTCATCCAGCTCAGCCTGCTGCTCTCGCGCTTTTAAATCGATTTCGGCGTGGACATTAGTTTCGATATCATCTAAAAACTTATTAATATCCGCAGGGAATTCATTTGGGTTGCTCATAATCCTAATATAATAGCATAAACGTTATATAAAGTCAACTTGGCGTCTTATTTTTTCACCCACTCGCCAGATTCATCTTTACGATATTTAGACTTAACGGCTGACCAGGCAACCTTATGGGCCGTCTCTTCTAAATCAGCACCGTCCCTGCGCAAATTTGGGTCTTTATATTCGTGATAGGCGCTATTAAAGGCTTCTCGGTAAATTTCTTGGGCGTGTACAGGCAAATTATGCCTTATACCGCCAGGTAATTCATAGATGTGTGCGTAGGGCATTTTATATACCTCCTAGTTACGACTTTAATTGTAGAAAAACTCAACAAATATTTCTGTTAGCACCGTCACAGTTCAAATCAAGCTATTGATGTTATAACTATAGGAGATAAAGGAGAGTAAATCATATGTCAATCACAGCACTTGATCCAGTCAGCGCCCTAGTCGTTATAGATCTACAAAAAGGTATCGTTGCCGGTGAAAAGGCCCATCCTACTCAGCAAGTCGTCGCCAATGCTGCTAAGCTAGCCGAGGCTTTTCGGAGCTATGGTTTGCCGGTGGTACTCGTCAACGTCAAAGGTGGCGCGCCCGGTCGCACCGAACGGGGCATAAATAACAGTCCAAGACCCGATGACTGGGCGGACTTGGTCACCGAATTAAGGCCGCAACCTTCTGATATCTTTATCACCAAGCATCAGTGGGGCGCCTTTTATCAAACCGGGCTGGACGAACAACTTAAAAAACAAAATGTCACCCAAATTGTCCTTGCTGGCATTGCCACCAGTATGGGCGTTGAGTCTACGGCCAGAGCGGCCCACGAGCATGGTTATAATGTCGCATTTGCCACCGATGCCATGACCGATGCAAGTATTGAAGCTCATAACAGTAGTTTAAATAATATTTTTCCAAAAATTGGCGAGATTGGCTCAACGGATGAGATTATCGAACTATTAAATAAATCCAACAACTAGTCATCCGCTGGCTCAGTATAAGTAGTTGTTGTAGTGGTCGTAGGGCTGACCGTTCTGACTACCGGCTGAGTGTATACCGGCACGGCCGGCGCGGGTGTAACAGGCGCTGGCTTCGGTAACGGCACATACTTTGCAACAACCTCGAAGTCCTGGTAGGGAAGTGCATCATAATACTCGACATAGGCAACAATCCTATATTTACCAGGTGTGTTAAATAAATTATGCCAAGGCGCAAAGCTACCATTAACCGAACTGTTGGCCGGCACTTCGATCTGACGATTCTCGGTCGGACAATCGCTAATTGATGCCGTATCATGAATACGCACCCACAAATTATTCTCTTGGCGGTACACCCTGAGCGGTTCGGCCGGACAGTCATTTGATAAATAAATTGAGCTGTTGTAGTTATTCTTGATCGTAAATGTTATAGGTTCGCCCACTAAATACTTTGAATAGGGTACCGATAACTGAATTTGGCCGGCCGGCAATGATCGCATCTGGATATGACTAACAAGCTGATAAAATCCATACATCAACAATCCCAACAGTAGCGTCCAAAATAGGAGCCAGGCAACACGGCTAAATCGTTTACTGTTAGCATAACGTAATTCGCCTCTCATATCGTTTTCGCGCGCCACAATCTATATAAAATAGCCAAGGCCATAATTAATCCAAGCGCCAACCAAACTAGTCGCAAAATGCCTCCAGCCAAATCTGTACCCAGATATAGGGCATGTACAAAGACAAACAAAAGGACTAGGTAGGACAGAAGATGAAAGATTTTCCAGGTGTGAGGTTTTTTATCGACCCAGACAATTGATGTAATAATAATCGCCGCCACACCATAAAAAGCCAGCACGCCGAGCGCCACAAACAGTGAGCCAAGCTGAAATCCAAATAGGCTAACTGGCTTATAGTTTGACAGCCACGGCACTAGAACGTCAAGAATATTAAAGGGCACAAAATGATCAAACAATAATGATGACATATGTATTAAAACTGATATTCCAAAAGTTAGACCAAGCGCACGGTGTGAGGCCCAAGCGGTTAGCGGCTCTAAAAACCTAAAAGCACCGCCAGCAACGAGACCAATTCCGGATAATATTAGCATAAACAAAGCAGCGGCGGCGACAAATCCTGATGCCCGGGTGACATACCATGGCCATGAGCTATCGGCCCGCTGTAAAATTTTTTGCGCCACGGTTGGTCCGGGTATAGTCTGCACAATAATTGTCCCTGACGAGTTTTGCGACTGAGCCCGAGCGACGCTACTATTAACTGTTATCGCAAACATGAAAGTGATCAATATTAGTATTGTTGCTGTCATAAACTGGCGCATTATTTAAATACCCTCGCTTGCTGGTGTTTTTATTATAAATTGTCCAGATTGGTTTTCAAACAGAACATTCTGGTTATTACATTGTAACAGCATAGCATCGGCTCCGAGCGGTTTAGCAAAATCATTCGCATCTTTTGATCCGACAATGATTGCACAAGACGCCAAGACATCGGCTAATATAGCTTTATCCGCACATATCGTCGCAAGAAGCACGTCGGTAACAGCAGGCTTCAACGTAATAGGATTAATGATATGATGCCAACCCTCGTCCGCTACGTAACCTTTTCTTTTAAACGTACCTGAGGTTGCAACGGCGAACCGGCTAGTCGGACACTTGACCATTTTAGGTATCTCACCGTCAAGATTATTTGCGTCCTGAATACCAATAATCCACTCGTTACCCATCTCATCCGTGCCTGATGTCGCGATGTCTCCGCCGAGTGACAGGCGATAATTAGTTATGCCAAGACCGGTCAAGGCGTCACCCAACCTGTCGGCTAAATAGCCTTTTCCGCAACCGCCCATATCAATAGCTGTATCACTAGGTATTAACGCCCAATCATCACCAATCTGTAACTCATCCATCAAACCAACTCGTCGTCGTGAATAGTCATCAACAATATCATGCTCGTAACCCGGCACAGCCGATTGCTTATAACCAGTTTTTTGTAGTGCTGGCATAATAAAGGGGTTATAAAGTCCGTCAGTTTTTTCACTAATGGACTTGGCATCGTTAAGCAGATCTTTAAATTCTGCAGATATCTTGGTTCGCCGACCAGCTGAGCGATTAAATAAAGTGAGTTCACTTCTGGGAATAAAGCGACTAAATGACCGCTCGAATGTATAGATACGGTGCCATAAATCCTTAAAAATTTTATCAATCGCGTCAACCGATTCGTCGCTGACCAATGTCAAACCCACATCGCTACCAAGTGCTAGGCTCGTCTGATAATAGGACACTAGACGCATGTCGTGACACCGCTTTGGGTTGTTGTGCAGGTTTTTGGTGCCGGTACAGCAACCGGTGCTCGAACAACCACGGGAGTCGATACTACCTTGGTAGCGCTTGCTGAAGCTGCAGCCGCGGCGGCTGCAGCGGTAGCTGATGCCGCCGCGTCATTCTGAGCAGCTTGGTCAGACGCCTGAACGGCAGCAGTTGACGGGGCACTTGAAGCCAGCGGCGGCAAACTATTAACAAGATTATCTAAATCTCGCTGCCTTGAATTTGACGACGTCAAAGTTGGTGATAGGTTGGCCGAATTAAGTAATGACTGCGGCGGCAATGTTTTTATCATATCACTAATTGTCACTGCCAAGCTGCCCAACACTAGACTTGCCGCACCTAGGACATAAATATTATATGGCCAACTTTGCACTTTACCAGTCTGGGGATGCGAACCCTGTGCAAACGCCTCAGTGATAATACTATTTTTACCAACACCTTTTTGCCTAAGAGATTTGGCCATCGCATTCATGTAGGGCGGTGGTCCGCAAACATAAAAAGTCCGATTATCATAATTGTTATTAAGCGCCGCATTAATTATATCCAAAGACAGATGTCCACTTGCGACTGATAATCCCGCTAATTTGTCTGTTACCCCGCCGCCAATAACATAGATGACTTTTAAATTTGGATTTTGTTGCTCGTCGGCACGTAGTTCATCTAAAAACGGAACGTCATCCTGAGTTTGACAGCTGTAGAACATGGTTATTTTTGTAGACGACTTTGTACTTGTTGCGTAAGAGACCATACTCATGAATGGCGTAACGCCGATACCTCCAGCCAAGAAAACGACGTCATCGCTATCGGCAATATCTAAAACAAAGCCACCATAAGGACCACGCACTTTTACGAGGTCGCCTGGTTTTAATTTGGCCGCCGACTTCGTAAAGTGGCCTTTAGTGCGCATACCAAACTGAAGCTTACCCTGGTCTGTCGGCGAGCTAACTATCGAAAAACAACGAGCCGGCGTCGGTCTTCCTTTGTGATAAAAGCTAATCGCCGCATATTGTCCAGGGCGATATAAAAACGGCGCCTTGCCAGGTTTCTGTTCCAGGTTTAATAATAACGTCGTATCCGTTATCTGATTGGCGCTTTTGACAATATACTTTTGCATTGCGGTTACGCCTAATTATAAATTAATTTAGGGCCAAAGTACATTTTAAACAATGCGTTCATAACTATTTCATTTTTATATAGAAGAAATCTTTATTATAGCCATGCAAGTAGCTGTTGCCGCCGTCTTGCATATCTTTTAATAAGCTCTGATGAGTGTACGTTCCCGCGTCTTTTGGCTGATAGGTAACATATCTTACCCAGTATGGATTTATATCAAGCTGTATAGCAGTGACAGCTCCAGCCGCCTGCAGCGCAGCTGCCAAGGTATCAACATTCAATGATGGCCCAACCGCATACAATAGATCACCGTCTTTTGTGACACCAATGCCAGAGCGCCACGTATACATTGAGTTAGTAACAGTCAGGCCCCAGCGCGCCATACCGCCAGCTGCAGTAACATTTGTCACTTGGCCATTCTCAACAATCGTATATCCGTTCTGACGAACCGCAACGGCATCGGCAATATCCGATTGATTGCCGCTATAGGTCTCGATAGAAACGGTGCCATTCTTTCGAATAATCAAAGTACCAAGACCGATTTGTAGCGGAACGTAGGTTTTTTGGCCAACAACCATACCAAATCGACCATCTTTGTACTGAAAACCACCGTTAAATGCGGCCACAAGCTTGCCGTCAAGCTGATCGGCTTTAGGTATAAAGCCGGCGCCAGCGTTTCCAATAGGACCACCGGGCTGATCGGTACCCGCTACGGCATAAAGCCTTAAATCATACATATTCATCTTAACAACACTAGTAATTGCATATGACCGTTTTGGATCAGGCGTCACGAAAGTCCTCGCCATATCTTGCGATGGACCAAATTGAGGCAACTGTAAAAGTGACCATTGACCTTCGTTTGGCAACTTCGCGAATGAGCCTGGGTGAAAATTAATTGGCGATAAGTCTAAGCTATGCGTATAAACTGTTTTCGAGTTTTTTACTATGACAGCCGGCTTAGAGACGACGGGGCTAGCCGGTTGTGTAAAAATATCGGCGTTTGGTTTTGCACCAAACTTATAGGATATTTGCTTAAAAAAATCACTAACTGAAAAGAAAAAAGACTCAAGATTAACTGTTGCTGTCGAGCCAATAGTAGGGCGCAAAACCGAATCGGCAACATTCGCGGCAATTCCAGGCGAAAACGACACTACCGCCAAGCTAATCACCAAAAGCGCAGATAGGCTAACAAGGCTCGTTGTGACAATACGACGAGCCCGACTTCTATGCGGCCTGGGGCGCTTGTCATAACCTTTATGTAACGAGTGAACAGTTTCCGTTGATAGCATCGTTTATCCCTATGTAAAAATCTTTTTAATTATACCATGTATAGCGTATAGACATAAGCAAAATGTCAGCTTTTAATGATCGACTATTAACACTAATTCTGGGCTGAGTTTTGACTGTTGCCGATAATTACAACAAACGGCGACTGGCTCTTTATGCCATTTGGCAGCGTCGTCTCGACTGTTGATACACTAAGTGTTTTCTTTAGCTGAGCAAGGGTAGCCGGCTTAGATCCTTTGCTTAAGTCGTATAGGGTATATTGTGAATTACTCGAATAGGACGATGGGGCAGAGCCGACATTACCTATAGTGAAACCGCTTGTCTTTAACGAATCGGCTTCTTGGCTGGCGAGGCCACTCGTACTACTACCATTCAAGACATCGACTGGGGCAGCTTCTTGAATAAGCGGAGCTTCACCTGACAGAAGCTTTGCAGTAAAATCTTGAATCGCCGAATAATCATAAATACCTGAAACGGGCCTGACGATGCTTGAACCATCTGGTCCCGTACCGGTCGTAAGGATGCCCGGTCCATTATTAACAATATCGATGGAAGTAATATTATTTGATGGAATAGCCTTCGCCGCATCGATAAAGGATTTGATTTCTGACATATCTATCGTCGTGTGGATATTGGACCCTAATGCGTCCAGTAGATTTGTCGTATTGATTGGGTTAGCCAAAAAACCAACGCTCGAGGCTTTATCTTTGGTAGCAATCATAATTTTTCGCTGATTGGCTTCGCGGTCAAAGTTACCACGAGGCAAGCCATATCCTTCGCCGTCATTACGCGCCTGGGCTAGCCACATTGCATCGGTTCCGGTCAGGTGCGCCGGGCCATTAGCATACTTAACCAGGTAGCAAGAGTAGTGACAACGCCAGTCAAAGTTACGGTCCAGAATGCCGCGCGGGTCAGGGCTATCAATAGTAATATCAATACCGCCAACAGCATCAACAACTTTTTGAATTACAGCCAGGTTTAGGTGCATAACATAGTTAATATTGACACCGACGACATTTCCTACAGTATTGGCCGTAATCGTCTCGGCATTCAATTCGCCTTCACTCGTTGTTGACCCGTTAAGTGCGCATTCATAGACTGCGTTAATTTTTCCCTCATAACCCGCAAAACATGG
Organism: bacterium; assembly: GCA_027451105.1. GTDB lineage: Bacteria > Patescibacteriota > Saccharimonadia > Saccharimonadales > Saccharimonadaceae > UBA1547. The sequence continues at coordinate 11,509 of DAIDKB010000035.1, read as the reverse complement.
TGCGCTGTACTTAACCCACAAATCCCTTGGAACGCTCAACAAAAAAGCCGCATGTGTCGTCTGGTTAAAGCTAACGATCATAATCGAGTCAGTTAACTGTGCACCAGGGTGATTCGGATCACTCTCAGATGTTCCCAGCAGTAGTATGTTGGTATTACCATTTTGATCCATTTTAAGCGGTTTGTCGGGCAAAACAGCACTACTAATGGCGCTAAAGACATTGCCCTTGAAAATCTGGCTCGTATTACTTAGAACCTTCCAGGCAAAAAAACCACCACCAGCCAGTAGAATAATTAAGATACTAAACGCAATATAGCGTCGTAGCCGATGTCGGTGCGGCCGCTTGGCAATCTGTTTATTAGACCTATGAAAAAAAATGTGCTTCTTTTTTTTATCCTGAAATGGCTTAGTGTCTGTTATCGGCATTAGATTAGACAAATTAGGGAAATGTTCATCCGACCGTCCCTGAAACGCAACCGTTTCGTCCGTGTCGTCGTCATAGACAAGGCGTATGGTCTGCGCGTCTTCCTCGGGCGCACTTAACTGAGGTGGTTCTTCATAAACAGGCGTCCGCTTGGGCGCAATAAAATTATCGGTATTTCTATATGGATTTTTCATACAATACGTTTAAGTTTAACAGAATAATGACGGCCATAACAGACATCGTAGCTGTCATTATCATTAATTAACCGCCTACTAAAGCTAAAAAGTCGCCGTAAAAGTCGGCGACCTTTTAGTATTTGTCATTAAAAGTTCCAGTGCCAGTCACGAATTTCGGGCATATCGACACCATATTTGTCGATATAGTTTGTGTGCTCGATAAGCTTCTTTTGCATCAATTCGCGTAATTCGTTAGCAGCTTCACCTTCGACTGGCGTCCGTTCAAGAACGTCCATTACAAGATGGAAACGATCCATTTCGTTACGAACAGTCATGTCAAATGCGGTTGTAATCGTACCTTCTTCTTTGTAGCCACGAACGTGCATATTACGGTTAGCGCGACGGTAAGTTAGGCGGTGAATCAGCCATGGGTAACCGTGAAAGGCAAAGATTATCTCCTTATCGCGAGTAAATAGTGCATCGTAGTCAGGGTCGCTCAAGCCGTGCGGGTGCTCAGTATCCGGCTCAAGTCGCATCAAGTCTACAATGTTAATAACACGAATCTTAAGATCAGGCATGTGAGTCCGCAAAATCGATACAGCTCCCAACACCTCTAGTGTCGGTACATCGCCAGCACAAGCCATCACAACATCAGGCTCTTGGCCGTTATCGGTACCGGCCCAATTCCAGGCGCCAATACCCTTGGTACAATGTTCGATTGACTCATCCATATTCAGCCACTGCGGGCTGTCGTGCTTGCCGACAATTGTTAGGTTAATGTAGTTGCGACTACGCAAACAGTGGTCCATGACCGAAAGCAAGGTGTTAGCGTCTGGTGGCAAGTAAATTCTAGCAACCTGAGCTTTTTTGTTAACCAAGTGGTCAATAAAGCCTGGATCTTGGTGCGTAAAGCCATTGTGGTCTTGGCGCCATACGTGGGAGGTTAGTAGATAGTTTAGCGACGAAATTGGTTTACGCCATGGCAATTCAGACGACATTTTAATCCATTTTGCGTGCTGGCTGACCATCGAATCGATAATACGGATAAAGGCCTCGTAGCTATTAAATAGACCATGACGGCCAGTCAGCAGGTAGCCCTCAAGCCAGCCCTCCATCTGGTGCTCACTCAGCATCGAGTCCAAAACAGCACCACGAGTATCAAGGAACTCGTCGGCCTCAACTGTTCGACCCGACCATTGGCGGTCAGTGACTTCAAAAACATTCTCAAGACGGTTTGAAACAGTCTCATCTGGACCAAATAATCTAAAGTTGTGCTGATCTTCGTTTAGTTTAATAACATCGCGAATAAATGGGCCGAGCACATGCACGTTACCGACATTAGAGATACCACGGTAGGGGATATCGGTCGCATAATCGCGGAAATCAGGCATATGTAGTTCGCGAAGCAGGCTACCGCCATTAGCATTCTGGTTTTCGCTCATCGTCTTTTCAGCTGCAGGTGCCAATTCGGCTAGCTCTGGACGAAGGCGTCCCGACTCATCAAATAGTTCTTCTGGTTTGTAGCTACGCATCCATTCTTCAAGTATCTGGACATTTTCGGGATGATCCGCATCAACAGCCAATGGCACCTGGTGAGCCCTAAAGTTTCCTTCAACTTTTTTGCCGTCGATAAACTTTGGACCAGTCCAGCCCTTTAACGAACGGAGGATAATCATTGGCCAACGTGGGCGAGTCGTGTCGTCATTGTTAATAGCGTTGGCTTTAATCTCTTTAATGCGCTCAATAACTTCATCAAGCTTGGCGGCCATCATCTGATGCATCGCGTATGGATCATTATCGTCAACCTCAACATAGTAAGGCGTCCAGCCGTAACCTCGGAACAACTGCTCAAGTTCTTCACGCTCAATACGCGCTAAAATCGTTGGGTTACTAATTTTGTAGCCGTTAAGGTGCAAGATAGGCAAGACCACGCCGTCAGTCTTGGCGTTTAGAAACTTATTAGAGTGCCAGGCGGTTGCTAGCGGGCCAGTCTCGGCCTCACCATCACCAACTACACAGGCCGTAATCAAATCTGGGTTATCAAAAACCGTACCAAAGGCATGGCTCAGCGAGTATCCCAGCTCGCCACCTTCATGAATTGAGCCTGGAACTTGGGGTGATACGTGGCTGGACAGGCCACCGGGGAAGGACGACATCTGGAATAGTCGTTTCAAGCCAGCCTCATTTTGACCAACTTCTGGATAATATTTGCTAAATGTACCTTCAAGATAGACGCTACTGACCATTGAAGGGCCACCATGGCCTGGTCCAGATATATAAATCATATTTAGGTCGTATTTTTTAATAACGCGGTTAAGGTGAGTATAAATAAAGGTTTGACCAGGCGCCGTACCCCAGTGACCAAGCAGTAGTTGCTTAACATGTTCAAGCTTAAGTGGCTCACGAAGAAGTGGGTTGTCGCAAAGATAGATTTGGCCAACCGACAAGTAGTTTGCGGCCCTCCAATATGCATTTATTTTATATAAAGCATCGTCGCTTAGCGGCAAATTTGCTAATTCCATCTGAACCCACCCTCTTTCTTTACAAGATAACCTAAAATATTTACACCTTGGTGCTTACAATACCAATAATAGCATAAGCATAATCAGTCGCAATACAAATGAGGCAAATCTATTTAAAGAACGTAAAGTAGAACAAAATCAAGACAGTAATCGTAATAACTGTCGCCGCTATTCGTAAAAATACATTTGAGAGTAGCTTGTTTTTATATTGGCCCATAATGTTAGCATTATTACCAACTTTAACCAACATCCACAGCAAAGGCACCGACGCAATACTGTTAAAGACGGCTGCAAATACTAGCGCTTTAATTGGATCAATTCCCAAAAAATTAATTAATACGCCAATTGCCGTGGCGGCTATAATTATGACGTAAAAACCGGTGGCTTTTTTAAATTTTCGATACAAGCCTTCCCTCCAGCCAAATGTCTCGCTAATTGCATATGAAGACGAACCGGCTAGGACTGGAATAGCCAATAGACCGATACCTAAAATTCCGACCGAAAATATAACCTTAGCTATAAAGCCGGCATTAGGAAAGCCTTTTACTAGTGGCTCCAACGCACGAGCGGCATCAGCAGCTGAATTAATCTCGGTGATGCCGTTCCTAAACAGCACCGAAGCACAGACTAAGACTATAAACCAAGCAGTAACGATTGTTATCGTCATGCCAACAAAGTTGTCTATCCGAACACCTCGTAAAAAATGCCGGTTCACTGCAGGATTATTACCGGCGCCGCTTAAGCGATGTGTGGATATTTCCTCTTCAACAACCTCTGATGTATCCCAAAAGAAAAGATATGGCGAGATTGTGGTACCAATCATACCAACCAATAGATAAATTGTGTTGGAATTAATTTGCGGCATAACATTAAAGGTAGCTCGAAAAACATCTGGCCAGTTTTGACCGACCATAAAAGCCGTAATAGGGTAAGCCAGCAAGCTTAGAGCTAACCACTTTAATATCTTGGCGTATTTTTTATAGTTCACAAATACAACTAAAAGAATAATGATTATCGCATAAGCAATCGCCAGTATCATGTAGGGTATATCAAAGAATAGCTGTGTAGTAGAAGCCATCGCACCAAAATCAGCTCCGATATTCACAGTATTAGCAATCACGACCAAAAAGACCGACATATATAATAGCCTTTTACTATAATGCTGTTTAATAACCGCCGCCAAGCCCTTACCTGTAACGGCGCCAATACGCGAGCAAGACTCCTGCACGGCAATAAGAAGCGGATACATAAAAGGGAAGGCCCATAAAAGCCCATTACCATACACAGCACCAGCTTGTGAATAAGTAGCAATACCCGACGGGTCATCGTCGGCTGCGCCGGTTATAACACCAGGTCCCAAGATGCGAATAAATCGACCAAACCGTTTACGCTGCACCATATGCTTGGCAATATTAGCCGCATAACGTTCGGCTTTTGTAATGTCGCGATTGATTTTACGTGAGTTGCGTTTTAACGGGCTTAGTCTCTTAGTCATATTGATTAGTTATTCTTACGTGCTTATGTTAATTATTCTAAGAATACTATACGGTTAACTTTTTTGACAGTTTTCGCTAAATGACAGCGGTCATTGCGCTTAAAGTAATATATAGTATATAGATATGAGTACTTTAGCAAACCGACCAACAACCGTTTTACAGTTCATTAAACATTACTGGCAATTCAGTATTGCCGCCCTGACGCTCGTCATTGTTAGTATATTGCAGTTTACGCCGCTGGCCAGCGCCGGCTTGTTTGCCATGGACGCCGTCTCGATTGGCCTGGCTTTGCCGCTAGTTTATAGAATGTGGATTGATATCAAGTCTGGTAAATACGGCATTGATATTTTGGCAGCAACCGCTATAATCTCGGCGGCATTATTGAACCAGCCGTGGGCAGCCATCATCGTTGTTATTATGCTGACCGGTGGTGAAGCTCTGGAGGATTACGCCGGACGTCGCGCTCAATCCGAACTTCGCGCCCTGCTTGACCGCGCGCCAATTACCGCTAGACTTGTCAAAAACGACAAAATAGAAGAAGTGAAAATTGAAGATATTGCCGTAGGTGACGTCCTTGAGATTCGACCAGGCGATACCGTACCGGTTGACGCGAAAATTATTGAAGGTACGACTAGCGTCGACGAATCAAGCCTAACCGGCGAAAGCTTGCCACAACTTAAAAATATTGGTGACAGTATTTTAAGTGGTTCAATTGTTGTCGATGGTTTAATCCGAGTTAGCGCTATTCACACAGGTGAAGATAGTCAATATCAGCAAATTATCAAACTAGTTCGCCAAGCCGCCGAAACGCCATCGCCGTTTGTGCGCATGGCCGACCGCTACAGCGTTCCTTTTACGATTGTCGCTTATGCTATCGCTATAGCCGTCTGGGTAATTTCGGGTGACCCAATTCGCTTTCTTGAGGTAATCGTAGTAGCTACACCATGTCCATTAATTTTAGCTGCACCAATCGCCATAATTTCAGGCATGAGCCGGGCCAGTCGTTATGGAATAATTGTCAAAACCGGCGCCGCCCTTGAAAAGCTGGCCTCAATTCAAACAATTGCTTTTGATAAAACCGGCACGTTGACACATGGTACACCAGTAGTCGACCAGGTAATTGTTCTGGGTGATTATGATGAATCGACGATTTTGCACCATGCTGCCAGTATTGAACAGGTATCAAATCACGTCCTAGCCAATGCTATTACAAAAGAGGCTACAAGTCGCAACATTGAATTAGTTCGTGCTGAGGACGTCAAAGAGCTAGCTGGCAATGGCATGTCGGCCGTAGTGAGTGAGTTGACGGTTCTAGTTGGTAATTACAAGTTTATGGAATCAAATACCGTCACGATACCAACCGACTTTGACCAAAATGTCATCAGCCAAACCGCGACTTATATTGCAATTAACAATAACCTAGCAGGCGTAATTAGCTTTAAGGATGAGCTGCGTAAAGAGTCAAAAGCCACACTAAAAGCTATTCGCGGTCTTGGTATTCGTCACATCTTAATGTTATCGGGTGACAATGAAGCCGCCGCGGCTGCAATCGCGAATCAACTTAATATTAAAGAGTACCAATCACATCTACTGCCCGAAGACAAATTAAAAATTGTTCGCGAAGTCACCACTCAACCAGTTGCATTTGTCGGTGATGGCGTCAATGACGCCCCAGTGCTAACCGCGGCGACGGTTGGTATTGCCCTTGGCGCCAAAGGCAGTACAGCTGCGAGCGAATCAGCTGATCTGGTAATTATGAACGATGATCTAAGCTATGTCGCCAAGGCCATTAACATTGCCAAAGAGACGTTATCGATTGCCAGGCAGAGTATTTTTATTGGTATAGCCCTTAGTATTGGTTTGATGCTTATCTTTGCTACCGGCAAGTTTTCACCAGTAGCCGGAGCGCTTATTCAAGAGCTGGTTGACGTCGTAGTTATATTTAACGCTCTCAGGGCGCACACAGACAAGAAGTTTATTATTTAAGAATGATCGATAACGAAGTTTTTGCGATCAAATCAAACTACGTTTTATATCGCTCAAGAGCGCAAGATCGGTTGACATTAGACCAAATTTTGAGAGAGCAAAATAGCGAGATAATCTACAACCTTTTTGCTAAAACAACGAGCGAAGAAGGTGACAGCTACTATCAAATGCCAGTTTCGCTTGACTGGATACACTCGGCTCGACATGGCATGCCAGTTGACGTCGGGGCAAAAAATGCCGACTTAATCACGGCTAGCCGGGGCACCTGGCTAATCGATAGAAAGAACTTTTGGATTGGCAATCCGGACATGCCACTCAGAATAACCGCCCAAAGCATCGGCATGGTCGTACTGCGCGGCTATTTTATGACTTATCAGGATGGTATGTCAGACACATAGCCGTTAGCTAGATATATCATGCTTATTCTGATAAAATATTTATTGGATTAAGTTCCATACAATTTAAAAACAAAACATATCAAGAGTGCAGCAAGAGATCTAGCTCGATGACCTGCCGGCAACCAGCATAAATGCCTCGGTGCCCCCTCTAGCCCGCATAGGGAAAGATAGGCGTCTATTAAAACTCCTTAATTTTCCTCGGGATAAGATATTAAAAGGAGTATTTTTTATGTCAAATTATAAAACCGCCGAGAGCGTCTCACCGAAGCATCCTGACAAAATTTGCGATCAAATATCAGATGCAATTTTGGATGCCTACCTGGCAATTGATGCTGATTCGCGCGTAGCAATTGATGTTGCTGGCGGCCACGGACATGTATTTATTACCGGAGAAGTAACCTCAAAGGTTGAAGTCGTTGACATTGAAGGCATCGTCGAAAGACTCGCCGGACCTGTTAAAATTACCAAACATATTGCCAAACAGAGCCCTGAAATTGCCGCAGGTGTTGATACTGGTGGCGCTGGCGATCAAGGGATTATGGTTGGCTACGCCTGCAACGAGACAAAAGAAATGCTGCCGCTTGAAACCGTTCTGGCGCGCAATCTTAATCGATACCTTTTTAAAAAATGGCCATTTGACGGCAAGACTCAAGTAACACTTAAGGATGGACTAATCGAGTCGATCGTTGCTAGCTTTCAAAACGCACCACGCGACGAGCTATTTGCCCGCGTTAAACATTGGCTTCGCGGTGAGCCACTTGCCAAGTTTGCCAAAATAGATTTTCATATTAATCCAGCCGGTGATTGGTCACAGGGTGGCTTCGATGCCGACGCCGGTCTAACCGGCCGTAAATTGATTGTTGATAACTATGGACCGCACATTCCAATCGGCGGTGGCGCCTTTAGTGGTAAAGATCCGTCTAAGGTTGATCGCTCAGCCGCCTACATGGCGCGCCGTATCGCCATTGATTACTTGCGGGCACGTGGTGCCAAAGAAGTTTATGTGTATTTAGCCTATGCTATCGGCTACAATCAGCCACTTGAAGCTAGTGTCATCATTGATCGTAAAAAAGAAAAAATTAAAGGATACGATCTATCTCCAAACGGTATCATTCGCTTTTTGGACCTAAAGCGTCCGATTTATGAACAAACCGCCTGTTACGGCCATTTTGGCCACTGTCACTTTAGGTGGGAGCAATAGCGCGTTACTTAAGCTTGCAATTACAATATTTATATAACAAAATAGCCTTCATGGAAAATGAGTCCAGGCACAACGAACAGCCAACTAGCTATATGCCTAGCGAGTTTACTGAACCGGGTTTTTTATTCGACGTCAAAAACGCTGAAAATATAGTTGGTCGGTCTGCCGTAAGTCGTTCAGAAATACGCTCGGCTATCAATTATGTTGAAGAAGCCTTAACCGGCTACATCACAGGTGAATACCTAAACACGACGGTTGAAGCAATTGGGCGAGCCTATTTTGCCGACCATCACGGCAATATTGTCTATGTAGCTGACGGCAAGCCTAAAAACGACATCATCAGCGCTCGCGGTCTTAAATTTATCGGCATTGAGATGCTCTATATCGAGCACGATAGCGACGAAAAGGCCTATAAGGCGTTTTGTCGATTCAATCGGTCGCGTGGTGGCAGCAATCTTGAAACTTTGTATTTTGCGCCAGAAGATTTAATCGTAATGCGCCCAAAACCAAAGCCTAAACATGCGAACGAAGCATACGCTGAAATATCAGCCGAGGAAGAAAACGAGCTGATTAAGTCGGTCCTAAAATTCCACGCCGATAACACCAGACAACTTTTGACCAGTCCTCGTTTTACCTTGGCCCATGGCGAAGAGCAGCACCGCATCCTTAAGATGTGCGCTCAAGATTCAGCTGAATTCATCAATGATGAATACGGTAAAAAGACAATCGAGATTGAGGCCAGTGAATTTTTGGTTGTAACCGAGTCGGGGATTCTTCATGTTGATCAAAGGTTAAAACCAAGGGAAGAATGGAATATACCAATGGGACAATTTGGCGGCTGTACTTTTTACGAACTAATCACCCAAGCCCCAAATAGCAAAATTCAATCGATGCATTGGCGCCAACCGTCAATTGTTCTATCAAACTATGAAACCGGCAGCTTGTACCTAGTACCACTTTTAGCCTTTGAGTCAGCCAACGTTATTGAAGATTAGATTCGGTTGTAGGCTACAATAAAACTATGGATATTACGCACAATGGCTTTATTACTAATTTGCCAGTTTATGATTACAAATCAAACATCATCGAGACGGTCAATAACAATCAAGTTACCATCATCACCGCTGAAACCGGTGCCGGCAAAAGTACGCAAATTCCGCAGTATCTGGCCGATGATGGCTTTACGAAAGTTATCGTTACCCAGCCACGTATCTTGGCGGCCAGAAATTTGGCCTACCGGGTACGCGAAGAGTGGCAAGCCAGAAATCAATCAGTAACCCCAGCAATCGTTGGCTATCGTACAGCCCACGAACGCGACGACAGCCCTGATACGCAAATTTTATATTGCACCGACGGGTTGCAGCTAGTCCGCGAAGTTACTGGTGCTGGGGTTGGCGTCAATCAGATTTTAGTGCTTGATGAAGTTCACGAATGGAATGAAAACATCGAGGTTTTAGTCGCCTGGGCTAAAAAACGCTGTCTGGAAGATGCACGCTTTAAAGTTGTTATCATGAGCGCCACGATTGAAACTGGCAGTTTGGCTGAATTTTTTGGCACCAAAGCAATTATCAATATTCCGGGCCGCAGTTTTGAAGTGAAGTCGCGCCGCGGTACCGATATTGTCAGCGAAATCATCAATCAAATCGAAACTACCGTCAGTAATATGTTGGTATTTTTGCCAGGCAAGGCCGAAATCGAGCAAGTCGCCAGCGCCATTGCCGCCAAAGCCAAGGCAGCCGGCATTCCAGTCTTGCCACTGCATTCTCAGCTTGAGCTGTCCGCTCAACAACGCGTTTTTGAAAATTATCCAAAAGGAAAGGTGATTTTATCGACCAACATTGCCCAGACCAGCGTGACAATTGATGATATTGACGTCGTCATCGATAGCGGCCTTGAGCGTCGCAGCGAGGTGCGTAACGGCGTCGAGGGTCTATTTATTGCTCAGATATCACAAGCCGACAGTCTACAGCGCGCCGGTCGCGCTGGTCGAACCAAACCTGGCGAATATATCTTAGCGCCATACGACATAATGCCATGTCTTGATCTTAAGGAGCGCCCCGAATATCCAACACCCGAAATTTTGCGTAAGCATATCGACCGGCTGACCTTAAGGCTAGCTAGTGCCGATATTGATATTGAAAAACTCGACTTTTATCATGATCCCAGCGCTCGGGCGATTAAACGCGCCAAGCAAAAACTAATTACCCTTGGCGCCTTAACCAAAACTGGACAAGTTACTAAAATTGGTCATCAAATGGAGCAATACCCAGTCGAGTCAAACTTTGGCCGCATGCTGGTTGAATCAAAATCATTTAGCCCATCTGTACAGTCTAAACTAGCAGCTATTATTGGTATTCAAGAAGTCGGTGGCATCGTCAAAGGTGGTCCACGCTACACTGGTTGGCACAAATTCACCAAGCAACACCAGTCTGATCCGCTGGCGCAATATGACGTTTTTTTGGCGCTTAAAAACATTGCCGAAGAGGCTTATGAAGACCTAGGTATTATCGGTAAAAATGTTAACAAAGCCCGCGAAGTGATGGAGCGGCTAAGTAACGACCTGGGCGATATCGATATGAGCGAACGCGCCTTAACGCCAATTAATGACGACGAGCAGTCGGATTTGTTACGCTGTATTGTCGCTGGTCAGATTGATCAGTTATGGGTCGTTGACGACGGTGGCAACGCGGTCCACATTGACACTAATGCCGTCCGCGAGGTTTCGTCTAGCACCGTTGTTCGTAATCCGAAATTAGTCACGGGCATACCGTTTGACTTGCAGGTTCCAACTAGTGGCGGCGCCCTCCAAACTTTGCATCTTTTGCAGTCAATTACAGCCTGTAACCCAAATTGGTTAGCTGAGCTTGATTCAAGTCGGTTTAATATTAAGCGCGGTCGCACAGTTTACGACCCGCGACTTGGCATGCTAATTACCAGGCAGCAGGTAAGGTATGGTAAAAAAATCCTGGAAGGTCTGGGCTCGCCAATTGCCGAAAACAACAAAGCCAACCAGCGCAGTTTTCAGGATGGCTACGCAATCTGGGCTTATGATCAGCTAGAGCACGAACGCCGCACCCTCAATAAGTTTTACGTTAAACGCATTCCAAGCATACCCTTGCAACAGATAAAACAACAGGTTCAAGCCTTGGCCGACGGCGTCGTTTCACTAGCCGAGCTGGACTCTAAGTCACGTCAAGAATTAATTAATTTATCAAAATTGCATCATCATCTTGGACCTAGTTTTATGGCACAACTTGGCACATCATATCGTCATGATAGCCCCGGCCGTCACCATGCTCATCGCGG
>DAIDKB010000034.1 GCA_027451105.1 bacterium | reverse complement strand
TTTACTGGGGCTTCGATCAAGAGCTTCGCCTTGCGGCTGACCCCATCAATTAACCTTCCAGCACCGGGCAGGCGTCACACCCTATACGTCCACTTTCGTGTTTGCAGAGTGCTGTGTTTTTGATAAACAGTCGCAGCGGCCAGGTTACTGCGACCCTCCAACGCTCAGTCACGCACGTGACCACGCCGGAGGGCGCACCTTCTCCCGAAGTTACGGTGCCATTTTGCCTAGTTCCTTCACCCGAGTTCTCTCAAGCGCCTTGGGATTCTCACCCTGCCTACCAGTGTCGGTTTACGGTACGGTTTGCTGTAGCTGAAGCTTAGTGGCTTTTCCTGGAAGCGTGGTATCAGTCACTTCGCCCAAAAGGGCTCGTCTCGGTGCTCGGCATAAAGAGGGCCGGATTTGCCTAACCCTCATGCCTACCGCCTTTCCCCGGGACAACCAACGCCCGGTAGACCTAACCTTCTCCGTCCCCACATCGCACTACAGTCAAGTGCTGGAATATTAACCAGCTTCCCATCGACTACGCATTTCTGCCTCGCCTTAGGGGCCGACTCACCCTGCGCCGATGAACGTTGCGCGAGGAAACCTTGGGCTTTCGGCGTGCGGGCTTTTCACCCGCATTATCGTTACTCATGTCAGCATTCGCACTTCCGATACCTCCAGCAGACTTTACAATCCACCTTCACAGGCTTACGGAACGCTCCTCTACCGCGCACATTGCTGTGCACCCCGAGCTTCGGTGTCTAGCTTAGCCCCGTTAAATCTTCCGCGCAGACCGACTCGACCAGTGAGCTATTACGCTTTCTTTAAAGGATGGCTGCTTCTAAGCCAACCTCCTGGCTGTCTATGCCTTTCCACATCGTTTTCCACTTAGCTAGAACTTCGGGACCTTAGCTGCGGGTCTGGGTTGTTTCCCTTTTCACGACGGACGTTAGCACCCGCCGTGTGTCTCCCGGATAGTCTGTCCTGGTATTCGGAGTTTGCCATGGTTTGCTAAGTCGCGATGACCCGCTAGCCATAACAGTGCTCTACCCCCAGGAAGATTCGTCCGAGGCGCTACCTAAATAGCTTTCGAGGAGAACCAGCTATCTCCGAGTTTGTTTAGCCTTTCACTCCTATCCACAGCTCATCCCCATCTATTGCAACAGATGTGGGTTCGGTCCTCCAGTGCGTGTTACCGCACCTTCAACCTGGCCATGGATAGATCACTCGGTTTCGGGTCTACTGCCAGAGACTATGCGCCCTATTCAGACTCGGTTTCCCTTCGCCTCCCCTATACGGTTAAGCTTGCCACTGACAGTAAGTCGCTGACCCATTATACAAAAGGTACGCAGTCACCCTTGCGGGCTTCCACTGCTTGTACGTATACGGTTTCAGGGTCTATTTCACTCCCCTCTCCGGGGTTCTTTTCGCCTTTCCCTCACGGTACTTGTTCGCTATCGGTCAGTCAGGAGTATTTAGCCTTGGAGGATGGTCCCCCCATGTTCAGACAGGGTTTCTCGTGCCCCGCCCTACTCAATTTCACACCCAGTGCCCTTTCGCCTACGGGGCTATCACCCGCTATGGCCGGCCTTTCCAGACCGTTCGACTAAAACACTCGATGCTTTTGGGCTAGTCCGCGTTCGCTCGTCGCTACTGACGGAATCTCGGTTGATTTCTTTTCCTCCGGGTACTTAGATATTTCAGTTCCCCGGGTCCACAGATCAACTTATTGGAGTTCAAGCTGATAAAGACGGAAAACTGGTAGTGAAGATGACTTTAGACGGAAAGTCAAATGAAGTTGAGTTTAAATATCCACGTTTTGTGAATATTGATCAAACTGCATTAGAAGATAAGGTTAAAAAAGCTCAAAATAATCGCATGAAGTTTTCCGCGTTTAGGGATAGCTATGTAGCTGGAACAGTAAAGACTGATAAAAATGAAAACTTAGCAACCACCATTCCTTATAGTAAAGGATGGCGAGCAGAAGTTGACGGAAAACCAGTTAAAATTAATCGAACTTTGAAAGTATTTATTGGCTTAAAATTAAAGCCGGGAACTCATCAAATAACTTTCAAATATAGAACACCTGGTTTCGTCATCGGTGCTTTACTAAGCATTATCGGTATTATTGCCTTAGCTATATATACGGTCTATCTAAAGAAAAATAAAACATCTATTAGTCAGAAAACTAATAAATAGGTGGAATAAAGATTGTACACCCCTCTAAAATTAGAGGGGTGTATTTAGAATTAAGGATAATAATGAAAAAGTTGAGTAAAGAAAAGAAAAATATTCTGAAACTGTGTTTGATAAGTTTCGGAATAACTATAGCGATTTTCCTAATTGTATCTAGTTTGGCAAATTGTAATCCGTTTTTAGGTGGAGTTTTATGGGGTGGAGATTTACCAGATGAATATCTGTCATTTTTTCAATATCTTCGTCGTTTGATTTTAGGAAACTGGAGTAGTTTGCAATTTAGTTTTGCTAATGGGTTAGGCGCGGATATGGCTGGAAACATTGGTTACTATCTT
>DAIDKB010000033.1 GCA_027451105.1 bacterium | reverse complement strand
TGATCGTTGGATTTGTTGGCTCGCTTGTCGGCCGTTCGTATGTGTAACATTGTGATTTTTGTTACAATTAGTATATGAAAAAGCTTATTATGTGGAACGTAATTACGCTGGATGGGTACTTTGAGGGTAGTAAGGCGTGGGATCTGGAATTTCACCAGTCGGTATGGGGCAAAGAGCTTCAAGATTATGCCATCGAGCAGCTTAAAACTGCCGATGTCCTTATTTTTGGCAGTAACACATATAAAGGTATGGCTGACTATTGGTCAAAAGCTGAAGGTGAGCCTGAAGCGAAGTATATGAATGAGCTGCCAAAAATTGTATGTTCCACCACGCTTAAAACCGCTGAGTGGAATAATACAAAAATTGTGAGTGACGCCGTAAACGAACTGCAAAAGCTAAAACAGGAAGGCGACGGTAACATGTTTGTTTTTGGCAGCGGCATATTGTCGGAATCGCTTATGAAGGCTAACCTGTTTGATGAGTATCGTTTGTGTATTACGCCAGTGTTCCTGGGTGAAGGCCGACGCCTGTTTAATGAAGGCATACCTAATCAAAAGCTAAAACTAATCAAGGAACAGACGCTAAAAACTGGTGGAGTTATCTTGATGTACGCTTCAGCTTCAAAATAGCATTCTTTATTTAAAGTAATTTAACTAAATACACTAGAAAATATGGTCACGCATGCCGTTTATGCTTGCGCACAACCAAACCGCTTATTATACTTGTCCTTAACTAAGAGGGGTAAAGTGTATGGGCGGCGAACGTTATCGTGCAGAGGGTTTTTGTATTGAAGAGAATGAGGCTTTTCGATGGTTTCAGGGTTATGAAGATGTTATGCCGACTTTTTGCGCGAATGCCTTAAAGCGCATGGCGGACGAAGCGCCCGAGGCTGTGCGCGATAAAATTAACGAACATCCATTGGGCGAACGACTGTTGTCTCGCCTTTATTTTTCAGGTTTCCCTGACGACGTAATGGATGAGCTTTATCCTAATGAGGCGCCGGCGGAAGAAGTCGAAGTTGAGCCACCTGTCGCATTTCACATGACAGTATTGCCACCAGTTATGCCGATGGATCGACTGAAGCCCGAAAGAGAAGTTAGACTACAAAGTAATCCTATGCCGCCTTTAACTATACGATCGTTATTTTCTGGTCAGTCTGACAAATTGAACCAGGATGACGAATGGGTAAAGGATGCAGTTTGTGCTGAAACCGATCCGGACGCATTTTTCCCCGAAAAAGGTGGCAGCACAAGAGAAGCAAAAAAAGTTTGCGAACAATGTGACGTCCGCGCGCAGTGCCTTGAAAGTGCACTTGAAAATGATGAACGATTTGGTATTTGGGGCGGTCTGTCTGAACGTGAGCGCCGCAAGCTAAAGCGCCGCGTTGTTTAGATTTGCGTCTATTTGTCAATCCGGCGTTTTTTTGTTTCGTAACTGGTAATCGCAATTATATAGAAAATAATATCAGCACTAAATTTACCTATCAAAAAGCCAAGCGCATAGGGGTGAATATAGATTGGTGCGATATACATTACAAAGGGTCGAATGACAAAATTATCGATAATTTCGGCTGGTAAAAACTCAACCAACAGGTTAGTACTAGCGGCCGTAATCGTTAGCGACATTCGCTTCCAAAAATTATATTTATCGTAGCGTTTGTGACTAGTAACTAGCTCGGACGCAATGAAGCAGCCAAAGAATCCAACACCTTCGCCGACCCAACCAGCTGCAGCTGCTGCGATATACGAGTCAGTCTGGCCAAAAGCAATCCAAGCCGCCAAAAGGGCAGTCGTAGTACCGATAATTTCGGCTGGAATGTAACGTCGCAGCCATTCGCGGTGTTTAGTCTTAAGGCTTCGTATAACCATTTATAATTATTATACATCTCTCTGGCGCTTGATTATTTTTACGTTTTATGTTAACATATCCAAATCGGGCCTAGCCTGAGTACCTTTCACTCAGTTTCCCCCAATCACACACCCCTCAACCCCTCACGGAGTTGACCTTCTCATCTGGAGGATAGATGTCGTTTGCTGTTAACGACGAGCTTGCAACAAGGCGGAAGCTACGTAGTGTCGCACGACTCGTAACTGAGCCGGCGCGCGACTGGTCTCTTGGTTTCATCACTGGACACCGGACGCGCGTTGCTGTGTCTATGACGCTGTTCGTGGCCGCACTCTACACTGTGCAGACTCTGTTGTGGCCGCACAGCATCGAACCGAGCACTACGTTCGGTTACCTGTTCCAGTTCGCCTCGATACTGTGGGCACTGTCGGTTCCGGCGGCGCTCTTCGGCTTCATCGGCCAGCTGGTCTACAGGTATCCGAAGGCGCTCGACTCAGCGCCACCTATTCCCCAGCTCGTTGTCTTCCGTATCTGTACCAAGGGTGACAACATCGAGATGGTGGCCGACACCATGCTTCGATGCATCCGCGAGATGACGGCTTCACCTTTGTTTGACTACCTCGTAGAGGTTGTCATCAACGACGTCGCCACCGTCAACACGCTGCCGACGGGCGACAATATCCGCATCGTCGTTATCCCGGACTCTTACGAGACGCCTCGGGGTGACACGAAGTACAAGGCTCGCGGGCTACAATATGCCCTAGAGTACTCGGATGTGCCGGACGACGCCTGGCTGGTTCACCTCGATGAGGAGACCCAGCCGACAAGCTCTGGCATCAAGGGGATCGCGAAGATGATTCGCGAGGAGGAGGAGTCGGGTAAGCTGCGAATCGGTCAGGGGGCGATCCTCTACCACCGCAACTGGAAGCGCAAGCCGTTCTGGACCCTCGCGGACAACGTGAGGACTGGCGACGACTTCGCCCGCTTCTTCCTGCAGCACCGCATTGGGCGGACTATCTTTGGGCTCCACGGTAGCTACATCATCGTCAGGAATGACGTTGAGAAGCGCGAGGGGTTCGACTTTGGCCCGCAGGGCTCCATTACCGAAGACGCCTTCTGGGCTGTCAAGAACATGGAGCACGGCGTTCGCGCACGGTGGTGTGAGGGGTATCTGGAGGAGCAGTCGACTGAGGGCGTCATGGACTTCCTGAGGCAGCGTGCGCGCTGGTTTCAGGGACTCTGGATGGTGTCATTCTTTGCTCCGGTCAAGCTCCGTTGGCGGATGAGCATCCTCCTGAACACCGTGTTCTGGATGTTTGCTCCGCTGGCTGGGGTGTACACAATCGCTCACTTCTTCGTGGGGTATTCTACCCCGCCGGTTGTGAGGCTGCTGGCGAACTTCACGTTTGCGTCGTTCATGACCTTGTACCTCACTGGTCTCAAGGCCAACATGGACGAGCACCCCATAAGGGGTCGTCTGCAGCGAACGAAGTGGACCATTCTCCAGGTCATCCTGACACCTGTCTTCTCGTTCATCGAGTCGGCTGGTGTTGTTCTGGGAGTCTGGCAGCTAGTCAAGATGCCGTTCCAGAAGGGTAAGGCTCCGGATTTTTACGTCATCAAAAAGGGCGTTACCGGAGACTGAGAGGAAGGGTTCGATCCGGGTGGTCCCGCGCACATGCAATATTGTGCGCGGGACCACCCAATTTTTTATGGACAAAAAATAATTTGTTATTTGTAGACAATTATGCTATAATAAACATAAGAACAAATTGTTCTTTGTCCCTACACAAGAGAGAGGCGGTGAGTGCGCATGATGCGCATCCTCGCACGGATACTGGCTGTGCTGTGTTTGGTATTGACGACCGCTTCATGTGTCGCAACACCGTCGCAGACTCAGCCGCAACCAGAGGTCAGCGTGGTTACGGTTCCGCCGGTCATTACGCCGCACAAGACATCGGCGCCAAATCCGACGTTCGACTACCAGATAGTGGCAACGCCCTGGAGGAGCGGTGACTTCGAGAAGGGGATCCAGATCTTCTGGCACTACCCGGCATCAGATGTCGACACGCGGCACAAGGCAGGCTTCCTGCTGGACTACGCTGTCAACCTGGGCGCTAACTCGATCGCAATCAGCTTTCCCGTCTACACCGACGGGATTAAGCCGACTCGCGTCTACACTGGCACCGAGACGCCGACACCTGAACAGCTCGGCCTAGTGATTGACGAGGCCAAGAAGCGTCACCTAAGGGTGATGATTCGGCCGATCATCGACGAGACGAACATTGTTGCTCAGGACCCAATCGGGTGGCGGGGCAGCATTCGTGTCGCTGATACGGCAGCCTGGTTCGCCAGTTACGATGCCGTCATCGGTTCGTATGTACCGATGGCGGTTAGCCACGGTGTCGATGAGTTTGTCGCTGGTACCGAGCTGGTATCGCTGCAGAAGCAGACTGCTCAATGGCGGGCCCTCATTCAGCAGATGCAGAGCCAAGGTTTCACTGGCAAGATCAGTTACGCAGGTAACTGGTCGGGCGGTCTTGTCGACGCGTTTCCAGCTCTCGGCACTGACGCTTACCCGGCGATTCAGCTGGGCGACAGCGCCACGGTCGAGCAATTGACTGGCGCAATCTCCGACTGGATGATCAAGACGTACACCGCCGACGAACGCTCGCGCATGACAGTCCAAGAGGCTGGCATCCCGGCTATTAGCGGCATGTACGTTCACCCGTGGTTTTGGGGTACGAATGCGAACCCGACCCTGAACTTCACCGTACAGGCCAACTGGTTTGCAGCCATGTACCAGGCCACTCGTGTCGCCGGCATGCAGGGGATTTACTACTGGACGCTGGACACCAACCTGTACGCGCCCGTAGCCAACCCGCAGACTGACTATCCGGGTAGCTTTTACGGTCGTCCGGCCGCCGACGCAATCCGTCAGCAGTTCAACAACTCGTAGGGCGAACGCCCCGCGGAGACTTGCCATAACAGGTAGGCGACCGCGGGGCTTTGCATATCCTGATGCTTAATCTTGCCCTTGAGTTAAAACTGGTGCACCTGGCATAACGTTAGCATCAGCGGCTTTGGGGTCTTTGAGGTAGTTAATTATTCCAGTGGCGATGCCTTGTGCTTCATCGTCAAGGCGAGTCGAATTAGACTGCGTCAAGATATTGTACTCGGCCGAGCTGGTGATAAAGAAGGCCTCGCTAACCGCAGCCGGCATATTAGATTCTGACAGTACGCCATCGTCGAATTGGGCGACACCGTTGTTTTGAATGTTAAGTTTTGCCGAAGTTGCATTAACAATACTGGTGGCTAAGCCTTGATCGGTTGGCTTGTAGAACAGGTCGGTGTCATAATCGACCGAATCATCCGAAAAGACATTATGGTGAATTGAAACCAGTACAGTAGCCTTTTTGCTATTGCAAAAATCGTAACGGTCGCCGTTTGTCAGAGCAGCGTCGTTATCTGTGCGCGTCATAAAAACTTGATAACCCTGCGAGTTAAGGGTTTGGCGGACACTTAGGGCAACTTGCAGATTAATGTCACGCTCGACAATCGTGCCGTCAGCCGAGGTAGCTCCTGGGTCAACACCACCGTGCCCTGGATCAAGGCAGACGGTCTGAGATTTGGAATAAAGTGGAGCTTTGGGGCGTTGATTGCCAGCGTGACTGGGTTTGGGGCTTAGGATGTTATAACCAACTAAGATGATGGCAAGCGCCAAGCCCAACTTTATTGGGTGTAACTTGCGATGTGGCTTCGGCGCACTGACTGGCCGATTATTATAGTAACTATAACGGTAGGATTGGGGATTGGTTGGGTGATGTCTTGGCATAATTGTGTTTTTATTTTTGGGAGTTTACTGTGTTAATAATAGCACGGTTGATAATGGACGTACCTGATTTTATCTGCTCTTGGTGCGATACAAGAAGTACAGTGGTACCGCAATCAATGGAACGGTCAAGACGATGCCCGGCCACAGTAGACTAGGTAGTAAATCGTTAGGCTGGTAGGCACCGGATGATAATATACTAAGCGTTTGGATAATCGTATATATCAAGCATATGGCTATAACGACGTTCAATAGAGCGAATAACGTATCATGTCCGGGCGTCGGTCGGTTAGATTCTTTGATATAAAACAAATATATGTACATGACCGCACGCAGGATAAACGCCAGGCCAAATATTAGCATCGGTAGAAACACCGCATGACCAACAGCTACCACGGCAGAGCTGTACAGCCATATAAAGTAGTTAACGCTT
Organism: bacterium; assembly: GCA_027451105.1. Classification (GTDB taxonomy): domain Bacteria; phylum Patescibacteriota; class Saccharimonadia; order Saccharimonadales; family Saccharimonadaceae; genus UBA1547. The sequence continues at coordinate 36,590 of DAIDKB010000033.1, read as the reverse complement.
AGAATCAGGAAGGTGTGTGTAGATTCCCAAGTGGCATGCAGATAGGCGCCACCTTTGTCGCGGGGTTTGCCGATTCGTCGAAATGCAATATAGGTTTCATAGCCAAACATTGGTACGTAGGCAATCAGTGGAATGACGACAAATAGAATCGGCGCCATTACAACAGATCCTTAGAAGGTCTGACTTTGCCTTGGCGTTTTAATAGCGACCTCAAGGCTATGCCGGTTGCTGCAAACAAAACCACGTAAGACAGCGGAAACAGATAGCCCCAGTTGGTAACGGCCTGGCTGGCACTAAAGGCGTCTGATGTGCGCAGGTAGCCATTAACCGCAAACGGTTGACGACCAAACTCGGCAATCATCCAACCTAATTCGACAATCACTATGGTTAGTGGCCCGGTTATCATTAGCCCCAGAAGTACTAGCTTGCTGTAGCGCCAACGGCGAATCCGCTCTTTTATCTTTTTGATATGCAATAGTGCAAAAACCAGCGTGATGGCGGCAACCAGACTAACGAGCGCCATCTTGATTTCGAATAATAGGTTTATGAATAACATTGGCCAGTCGCTCTTGGGAAAGCTGTCGAGTCCGGTAACTTTGGTATTAGTAGTCCAGTCAGTTAGAATGCTGAGTAATCCAGGGATCCTAAGTCCATCTTCAACTTTTCCGTCCGCGGTGAAATGCCCACCAACAATATACGGTGCGTCCCGAGTAGTTGTTTGGACGGTTTCAAGCGCGGCAAACTTACGAGGTTGTGATACTGCCAGGTATTGTGTCTGGAAGTGCCCAAGGGCAGCTTCGACTGCTATCAGTACAAATGAAGCAATTACTAGACGTAGCATGATAGTATGGACGGCGGTTTGGTCATTACCGCTGGGACGATAGCGCCATACATAAAAAGCATAAATGCCCAAAACGCACAGAATTGTTGCCATATAATAACCGACTACAGAGTGGCTAGTCATAAAAAAAGCGGTCTTGGTAAGGAGTGCGCCCAGAGGGTTGGTACTGACGACTTTACCATTAACGACATCGAGCATGCCAGGGTTTTGCATCCAAGCGTTACCAAGTGTTATCGCTAGGGCTGAGCCTAATGAGCCAAGTGCTACGGGTAGTCCAATTAACCAGTGCCTCCATCCCTTAATCTTGCCCCAGGTTGTAACGTAAAAAGCTAAAAAGACCGACTCGATCATAAAGGCGTAACCTTCCCATCCGAAAGCTAGTCCCATAATTGATCCACCAAATTTGATTAAATTGCCCCAGACTAGTGCCATTTGTAATGAAATGACCGTTCCCGAAGCTACACCCACTACGACAAGTATAATTGACGCAATTGATAACCGTCTGGCATGTTCAAGGATGAGTGGGTCTTTGCGGCGTATTCCTAGGTGTTCAATAAGCAGTATTACTAGCGGTAGTCCAACGCCCAGCATGGCAAAAATGATGTGGAATCCTAGACTGTCGGCCATTAGTGTACGGGCAATAGTAACGCTATCGTGCATATGTTTAAGTATTATATATTGATTCTGTGATATAAGCTACTTAGTTACGAAGTCATATTGGAGAGGATTTGTTTAAGCGTTTGTATAGTTTGCTATTATTAAATTATGGAAACCGCAATAAAAATAAAAAACTTATCAGTTACGCTAGATGGTTCGGTCAGGGCGCTTAAAGATATCAGTGTCGATTTGCCGGTCGGTCAGGCTATCGGCTTTATTGGTCCATCTGGGGCGGGTAAAACAACTTTAATTCGTAGTATCGTTGGCCGTCAACGCCTGACGGCTGGCAGTATCGAGATTTTTGGTTTACCAGCAGGTTCGGTCCAGCTCCGCAACCAGATGAGTTACATGACTCAGGGGCTATCGGTCTATCCTGACCTAACTGTCAAAGAGAACCTTAAATACTTCGCAACCATGATGGGGCAGCCCAAAAAACAAATTAAGGCGATTGTTGATGAGGTTTTAGAATCGGTCGATATGACCGACAAGGCCGATGCGCTGGTTAGCAATCTGTCTGGTGGCCAAAAACAGCGTGTCTCGCTTTCGGTTGCCCTGATTGGCTCACCAAAATTAATGGTCCTTGATGAACCTACGATTGGGCTAGATCCGGTTTTGCGCGACAGCTTGTGGAAGTTATTTAACAAACTAACTGCCAAGGGCACGACCTTGTTGGTATCAAGCCATTCTATGGACGAGGCTGAGCGGTGTGATGATTTGGTGCTTATTCGTGACGGTAGGCTGATTGCGCATAATACACCGGACGAATTAAAGAATATAACCGGCACAAAGACAATTGAGGAAAGTTTTTTAAGTCTAGTTGGAGATGAAGAATAATGAGTGTCACGAAAACTTTTGCAACATCCAGGCGCGTCCTTCGTCAACTGTCACATGATCCGCGTACGGTTGCGATGTTATTTATTGTGCCACCAGTCCTTTTGACGATCATGAAGTATGTCTTTGACGGTGTGCCAAAAGTTTTTGATGGTATCGCGCCGATGCTACTTGGTACCTTTCCGATGGTGATGATGTTTTTGATTACATCTATTGGTACCTTGCGCGAGCGTACTAGTGGCACCTTGGATAGGTTAATGACTATGCCGATTTCAAAGCTAGACTTCATGTTAGGCTATGCGATTGCGTTTTCGCTACTGGGCTTTTTGCAGGCTTTAGTTTCGAGTTTTGTAATGATACATTTTTTGGGTGTTGACGTCGCTGGCGGGGAGCTGGCGACGATTGTTGGAGCTGTCAGTGCCGCCTTTTTAGGCACGGCGCTGGGGTTGTTTACTAGTGCTTTTGCGCGCAGCGAATTTCAGGCTGTTCAGTTTATGCCAGCCTTTATCTTTCCGCAACTACTAATTTGTGGATTGTTTATCGCCCGTGACCAAATGGCGCAGCCGCTTCAATGGCTGGCGAATGTTATGCCGTTAACCTATAGTGTTGATGCTTTGCAACAGATTACTCATCATTCATCATGGACGAGTGATTTAACACGCGACCTAATTGTTGTCGTGGCGGTTGGTATCGGTGTGCTGATTTTAGGATCAGTGACAATTCGTCGTCAAGAATAGTTTTTACTTTTTATTCTTGGCCTGAATTGCAATCTTTTTTGGCTCTGGCAGTGGTGTTAGTGGAACATTAACTTTCAAAACACCGTCTTCCATGTGGGCTTCAATTTTGTCAGCATCGGCACGGTCAGGCAAAGCAATTCTGCGATAAAAGCTACTGGAGCTTTCTCGAACAACGTATTTTTTATCTTTATCTTCTTCTTTTTCGTGGCGCTCGGCGCTAATAACTAGTGCGTTGTCGTCAACCTGAATATTTATATCTTTATCATCAAAATTTGGTAGGTGAGCTTCAACCACCATATCATTACCTCTAGTGTAAACATCGGTAGTCGGAATGTTAACGCCCTTTAGTGGTGACATAAAATTATCGCCAAAGAATTGTTTTTGCAACGAGCTTAGCTCTGCAAACGGGTCCCATCTTACAAGATTGCTCATAATATTTTCTCCTTTCGTTAAGATTAACTTTCGGAGAGCTTATTAGGCTCTGGTACTTCTATTTTACCTCTGTTAAAGACCTATAGTCAAGTTTTGCGATTAGTAAGTATTGGTCATATTTTTCATATTTATCGGTTATAATGATAAGGTTACGCTAAAAAAGAAGGATCCTATATAAAACATGAACCATAAATTACTTTTAGATATAAACGGCTGGGCCGGTCATAACCATGTGCTTGATAAAATTATGATATTTTGCGCCAGCTATTTAATTTACCTTGTTTTTGTAGTTGTTGTTGGTTGTATGGTCTATCTGGCAAGTAAGCGCCAGTGGCAAGAAGTGGCGTACTTTGTGGCGACACTTGTTGTATCGTTTATTATTTTACAGATAGCCGCTCATGTTTACGTCGACCACCGCCCATTTGTTGATTTTCATCTGACACAATTAATCGCACACGCATCTGGTCAGTCATTCCCGAGTGACCATACAACTGCGACAACCGCAATTGCTGTTGGTTTGTTATTATTTACTCGTTTCAAAAAGTTTGGAGTGGCTATCTTTTTGGCTGCACTCTTGATTGGTTTTGCGCGCGTTTTTGTAGGGGTGCACTATCCGATTGATATCGCTGGCGGTATAATAACCGGTGTAGTCGGTGGCTCGCTCGTATACTTCGCAAAAATAGCGATTCAAAACCACCACGATGCTACTATAGTCTAGAGATGTTCACAGATAAGCGCATCATTAACATACAATCAATTTTGCTCGCCTTGGTCGGGCTGGGCTTTACATTGCAGCCGATTATTAGATTTATTGATCGCCACTTAAGACATGCGCATATTGCCGAACTAAACTTTTTGGGTATAGTACCCGGCCTAGCTCTAATTATCATCGGTTTTATTTTGCTTTACCTTGCGCCACAGCTTCGTAAACGTCGCCAAGTGGCATACTTTTTATCGTTAGGCCTGTTAGTTGTGGCCTTTATATTGATGTTAGTGCAACGCCATATCTCGGCTGCATCAGAATTGATAATTATTATTACCTGGAGTTGGTTAGCACTATCGCGTCAGTTTTATACGGTCCGTAGTGACTTGGTCAGTCTGGCATCGGGCATCAGAACAGCTGCTTTAGTCGCATTTGGCGGATATCTTTATGGTGTACTGGGGTTCTTGTTTTTGGCTGGTCGCGGTTTTCATGAGAGTTTAACACTTTCACAAGCAGTAATTTTGTCGTTTAGGACAATTTTTACCTTTCAGTCGGTCAATACTTTTAGTTATCAGGGCGAGTTTTTCGTCCACTCGCTGGATGCAATCAGTGCGTTAATTGCCATCCTGGTAATTATTTCTTTATTTAGACCGGTTAAGTTTGCGTTAGGCGCACGACGTGATGATAAAAAACGCGCCCTGGCAATTTTAGAAAAAGACAGTATGTCATCTGAGGATTATTTTAAGCTATGGCCAGATGACAAGCATTATTTTTTCTCTAAAAGTGGCCAGTCATTTTTGGCTTATAAAACGACTGGACGTACGGCTATTATCCTGGGTGACCCATCGGGTAAAGTTGGTGAGTACAGTCAACTTGTGGCTGACTTTAACCGTTTCGTAACCTTAAACGGTTGGAATGTGGCGATTATTGGGTCGACATCGATTTCGCGGACTATTTTTCAGGATGAAGGCTTGAATGAATTGTTTATTGGTAACGAGGCGGTTATTCCGATATCTAACTTTGTTAATCAAACATTGCGGTCAAAGCATTTTCGCTATGTCTATAATCGAGCCAAGAAGGAAGGCCTAAGTGTTGAGCATTGGGAAACGATTAGCGACAGTCAGATGGTGGCATTGAAGCATATTTCCGATAAGTGGTTGTCGCACGGCGGTCGTAAGGAATATACCTTTTTTATGGGTTACTTTGATCCCAGCTACATTCGGGCCGGTGGTGTTATGGTGTTAAAGCGCGAAGATGAAGCTATTGCATATATTAGCATTTTGCCGTCATTTTTAGACAATGAGATGTCAATTGATCACTTTCGCTCAATTCCTGGCGCGTCGTCGATTGGAATGCACTTTTTACTTGCCGAATTAATTACCAGGTTGCACGCGCTTAACAAAACGTCACTCAATATCGGCTTTGCGCCACTGTCGGGTATCGAACTTCAGGACAATCAGCCAATACTAGAGGGGCGTTTGCTGGCTTTGGTTAAAAAATTCGGTAATCGATACTATTCATTCAAAGGCATCGAACAATTTAAAGGTAAGTCCGACCCGATTTGGCACCCGCGTTATCTATACTACAGTGGTGGTCGTGTCGCAGCCTTGGCAACAACTGTCCGCGATATTGAACGGGCTAGTCGGCGTGGCGTTGAGCGCTATAAAAAGACTAAGTTGGTAATTGCCGTTATCGGCGTAATTGCTGTTTTGGCGCTCATCCAGTTTTTGTAATTTTTCTGATATAATTATCCAAGCTACCAAATGGCGCCTTGGCGGAGCAGTTACGCAGCGGTCTGCAAAACCGCGTAGACGGGTGCAACTCCCGTAGGTGCCTCCAAATATTTCATGCGCGGATGGTGGAATTGGTAGACACGAGAGACTTAAAATCTCTTGGCCTCACGGTCGTGCGGGTTCAATTCCCGCTCTGCGCACCAACTAAATGTGATCTTCCTCCGGGGAGGTCATTTTTAGTTGGTGACTTATAGGCAGTGAAGCTCTATAATATTAGGTGTAAGTACGTAATGAAAAGGGGAATATATGACCGCATTGTGGATTGTACTGGGAATCATTGTTATTGTAGTTATTTTTTTATGGGGAACTTACAACGGGCTTGTTCGTCTGAAAGTTCGTGTTGATGAAGCTTGGAGTGATATTACGGTTCAACTGAAACGCCGTGCTGATCTGATTCCAAATCTTGTTAATAGCGTCAAGGGCTACGCTGCCCACGAGAGTGGTGTATTTGAAGCTGTCACGGCCGCTCGGGCTAATATGGTTAATGCCAGTGGCGTCAAAGAGACGGCTGCTGCCGAGAATCAACTGCAGGGTGCGCTGAAGAGCCTGTTCGCTGTCGCTGAAGCCTACCCAGACCTAAAGGCTAATCAGAATTTCTTACAGTTGCAGGCTGAATTAGTTGATACCGAAGATAAAATTCAGGCTGCTCGCCGCTTTTATAACGGTGGTGTCCGCGACTTAAATACCAAAGTTCAAATGTTCCCAACTAACGTTTTTGCTGGCATGCTTGGCTTTACGAAACGCGATTTTTTCGAACTTGACGAAGCCGCCCAAGAACAAGCCGAACAACCTGTCGAAGTTAAGTTCTAGGACAACCCAATATGTATAGTGCAATTGCTGCCAATAAACGCAACACCATCTTTATCATGGCGCTTTTTGTCGGTATTATTGGCGCAATCGGCTGGGCCGTCAGTTATATCTGGTACGGTAACTCTAGCCTTGCGCCTTATATTTTGGCGGTAGCGGCGATTTACGCCTTAATTCAGTATTTTATAGCTAGTAAGTTGGCCGTTGTCGCCACTGGTGCAAATGAGATTCAAAAAAGTGATAATCCGCGATTTTATAGGATTGTCGAAAATCTATCAATCACCACCGGTATACAGACGCCAAAAGTTTATATAATTGATGACCCGGCGCCTAATGCCTTTGCGACTGGTCGCGACCCGCGACATGCTATCGTGGCGGCTACATCGGGCCTGCTGGATATAATGGATGACAGCGAGCTTGAGGCGGTTATGGCGCACGAGATGGGTCATGTGCAAAACTATGATATACGGGTCAGTATGATTGCCTTTGGTTTAGTTAGCGCCATCGGCTTTTTGTCTGATATCGTTCTGCGTAGTATGTTTTTTGGTGATAATCGGCGCAATAATGACAGTAGCTCGAATCCGTTATTTATGGTAATAGGTATAATTTTGATTATCCTAGCACCAATAATTGCCTTGATTGTTCAAATGGCAATTAGTCGTCAACGTGAATATTTGGCTGACGCAACCAGTGCCTTAACGACGCGTAATCCTGAAGCGCTTGAGATAGCATTGGCGAAGCTAGAGCAGTTTGGTCGACCGATGCAAAAGCAAAGTACGTCAACAGCGCACTTGTTTATCTCTGATCCGCTTAAGCCCGGTTTTTTTAGTAAATTATTTAGTACGCATCCACCACTCGAGGACCGAATCGAGCGTTTGCGCAAGAATGAGAATAAGTTTTAATAATTATGACAAGTAAAAAAACACTAGTAAAAAAAGCTAATCCGCAGACCAGACTGACGGATTTTGTAAAGAATGTTTATGCGAATATTCACGTTACAACCGATAATTATCTAGCACGTCGCCCGCATCGCAGCTTTAGGCGCACTCGCCGTCGTGATTATGTACGCTCGCTTAAGATGCCTGGATATTGGTCATTTTCAAACTATACGATTAAAACTCTCTTGCGCCACAAGAAAGTATTTCTATTGCTAGCTTTAGCCTATGCATTGCTAACAATTTTACTGGTGGGTATGGCATCGCAGGATACCTATAATACGCTGACTTCAACCTTATCCCAGACGAGTGGTGACGTTTTTAAGGGCAATTTTGGTCAGATAGGGCAGGCGGGGTTGCTGTTTTTGACGATCATTTCTGGTGGTATCTCGCAAAGTCTGAGTGAGGGTCAGCAAATTTACGCTTCGATTATTGTGCTTCTAACTTGGCTTACAACGGTCTGGATGTTGAGGAATATTTTAGCCGGCAAAAAGGTAAAGCTGCGTGATGGCCTGTATAATGCTGGTGCACCAATTTTGCCAACGTTTATAGTTGGATTGGTCTTGATTACCCAGTTGATTCCGCTCGCTCTTGCACTTATTGGCTATTCGGCGGCATCGACAACGGGCCTACTATCAAATGGTGTTGAAGCGATGTTGTTTTGGATTGTAGCGGGATTACTGACAATTTTATCTTTGTACTGGATAACTAGTACGATTGTGGCACTGGTGGTAGTGACTCTTCCTGGCATGTATCCATTTCAAGCAATTAAGACGGCTGGTGATTTGGTTATCGGTCGCCGCGTTAGGATTATGATGCGACTTATATGGATGGCTGTTTGGACTTTTATCGCATGGGTAGTCGTGATGTTGCCAATTATTCTGCTGGTTAACTGGTTGAATAGTGTGTGGCCGGCTCTTCAAGGGGTGTCGATAATTCCGGTTGCGATAGTCGCCCTAAGCTCCCTAACGATTGTATGGGTCGCAGGTTATGTTTATCTTCTTTATAGAAAGGTAGTTGCCGATGACGCCGATCCAGCCTAGCCAGCGTGCCGCCGAACTACGGGCGCTACTCTCCGATTATAGCTATCAATATCACGTACTTGATAAGCCGGTTGTTTCGGACGCAGTTTATGATAGCCTATTTGGTGAACTAAAAAAACTAGAGGCCGAGCATCCCGAATTAATCACGCCCGATAGTCCAACCCAGCGAGTTGGTGGTGAGCTTTTGACCGGTTTTACGAAAGTTGCTCACAGTACTCGTATGTTAAGCCTAAATGATGTTTTTGATCGTAATGAGGTTGAAGCCTGGGTTAAGCGGACGGATAAGCTGCTGCCTGGTCGCAAGCATGAATTCTTTGCCGACATCAAAATGGATGGTCTGGCCTGTGCCCTTATTTACCAGGATGGTATTTTGGCTCAAGCGGTGACGCGGGGTGATAGCTATGTTGGTGAGGATGTCACGGCTAATGTTCGGACTATTAAAAATGTACCACTGCGTCTTCGTAGTGCCAAAGGTTATGAGAATTTTCTAAATGGCCGTACGGAAATTCGAGGCGAGATTGTCATGTTAAAGAAAGACTTTGCGACCATCAATGCCAGGCAGACAGCCGCCGGCAAGCCTAAGTTCGCTAATCCGCGTAATTTGGCTGCTGGTACGATTCGCCAACTTGACCCCAAGTTAGTAGCCGAGCGTCCGTTATCTTTTAATGCCTATGATTTGCTACGGGATGAGCCGGCTGAAGTGCCAACAAATATGTTTGCCTACGAAGCAATTAGCGCACTTGGTATTAAGCGTAATCAGCAGGCGGCAGTGTTTGATAAACTTGAAGATGTTATGCAGTTTGTTGATCATGTTGAAAAAATACGCGACGAACTGCCGTTTAATATTGATGGTTTAGTGATTAAGGTTAATGACCGGGCTTTGTTTGCTGAACTTGGTGTTGTTGGTAAGCAGCCGCGGGCGGCTGTAGCCTACAAATATGCCGCCGAGCAGGCTACGACAATAGTTAAAGACATTGTTATTAGTATTGGCCGTACGGGCGCTGCGACGCCAGTAGCTGTTTTTGACCCAGTGGTAGTAGCTGGTACGACTGTTCAGCACGCTAGTCTGCATAACGCTGACGAGATTAGTCGCTTAGATATTAGGGTAGGTGATACAGTTGTTATATTTAAAGCTGGCGATATTATTCCCCAGGTCCAAAGTGTAGTGACCGAGCTTCGACCGAAGGGTGCTAAACCGGTTAATTATTTGGCGCTACTAGCCGAGCAGTACCCTGAGCTGCAATTTGAGCGCAGCGGCGAAGACGTTGTTTATCGAGTTAAGGGGGCGAATAGTGATTTAATTCTAAAACGCTCGGTCGAATATTATGCCTCTAAAGGCGCACTCGACATTGATACACTTGGTGAAAAAAATGTGATTGCCCTAGTTGACGCCGGTCTGATTAAAGATCTGGCTGATATCTATAACTTAAAAACCGAAGACTTATTAAAATTGGATCGTTTTGCAACTATTTCGGCAAATAAATTAATCAATGCGATTGCCGATAAGAAAAACCCGCCACTCGAAAAGTTTATCTTGGGCCTTGGCATCCGTCATGTCGGTATGCAGACGGCAATTGATTTGGCTAATCGGTTTGAGTCAATTGATAGTTTAGCGAATGCTAGCCTTGAGCAATTGCAACAAGTTGACGGTATTGGTAAGGTTGTCGCAGAATCGATCCTGGCTTGGTTTTCGGATGATGATAATCTTGCGTTATTGAGCAAGTTTAATGACTTAGGTGTGCAACCGGTTTTTGTTAAAAAAGTAGGTAAGCTAAGCGGTAAAAGTTTTGTTATTACTGGCTCGCTGACCGATATGTCGCGTGATGAGGCGGCTGATCGAATTCGCGCCCTGGGCGGCACATTCCAGACGGCTGTCGCTAAGGATACTGATTATTTGGTAGCTGGTGGCAAGGTTGGAGACAGCAAATTAAAGAAGGCCCAGCAATACGGCACAGCAATTATTTCTGAAGAAGACCTTGTTAAACTGATTAGCTAAACATGTATTGTGCCAAAAGGAGGATTCATGCAACGCAGTCTGATCCATCGCTCAAAACGCGCCGCCATTGCCGTGATTGGCAGCGCAGTTATCCTAATTGGTTTGGTTCTAATACCATACCCTGGTCCCGGTTGGCTAATCGTATTTGCTGGGCTGGCGATTATGGCTACCGAATTTGTATGGGCGCAACGAGTACTGGATTATGCGCGTGATAAATACGATAGCTGGCTGGCGTGGCTGGGACGCCAAAATATCTGTATTAAAGTTCTATTTTCGCTTATAACGGCCATTATCGTGGTGGCGACAATTTGGTTGTTAAATGGCTATGGTCTAATTAATGATTGGCTGCATCTTGGTCTAGATTGGCTGCGCTCGCCATTGTTTTAGTAAAATTCTTCTAAATAAAACACCTCGCTTTTTAGGGCGAGGTGTTTTGATTGCTAGCTAGCAATTACCAGCTGCGTTGACGGAATGAACCGTTACCGCCGCGGTCGTTGTTGCTGAAGTCGCGCTTTGGGCGATCTTCTTTTGGACGTGCTAGACCAACGCTAATTGCGCGGCCATCAAGCTCTTTGCCATCAAGGCTGTCAATAGCTTTTTGGTTGTCTGCATCGTTTTTGAATTCAACAAAGCCGAAGCCCTTTGAACGGCCGCTATCGCGGTCTGTAATTACTCGTGCGCTCTCAACTTCACCGACTTGCTCAAAAAAAGCTTTTAGTGTGTCATCAGTAGTTGCATATGCAAGGCTACCGATAAATAGATTTTGTTGTGCCATAATGTGGTACTCTTTTCTTCTTATCTGATTCTAAATATTATCGTCAGACCGACCGCTTCTGCGATTGTTGTGCGAAGAAGAGAGTTTACCTAAGTGGTAAGCGCCCGCCTTTTGCCTAAATACGCGTGTGCTTCTGAACTCCTTCATTTAAACATAGTATGCATAAAAATACCAGCATATGTGGCGTAAGTCACTTAAAATGCTTGTGTTATCGGTGTAAATGTATAATAATGATAAACGAGCTGGTGCGCCAAAGGGGTAACCTTTGCGCCGATCAAAACAAACACGGATCAACAAAAACGTGCCCCGGGTGGGCGCGCAACAGCAAAAAAACACTCGCTCTTGTTATCAGGGGCGAGTGTTTGATATAATCGCAAGTCGTAAGGGGCTGTAGCTCAGTTGGCTAGAGCGCTTCCATGGCATGGAAGAGGTCCAGGGTTCGAGTCCCTGTAGCTCCACCAAACCGCTAATGGTTATCATTAGCATAAGCAGTATCAACAGGGGTCGGCTCGCACTTGTGCGGGCCGTTTTCATTGGGTGTGGTACCTGAACCCTCACATCGACCATGGCAGGGTTCCGAATGCGACCCCTGTTGAATGGTTCGAGTCCTGTTAGGTCCCTTGGGTTATTACAATGAGCGGTACATCGTTTGTCAAATTGGTGACCACTGTAGCCAGAACCGAAACTACCCCGGCCTTGTTGTCGCATCTACTACGATGTGGTTAGCTACCTAGCAGAAAGGACCCCTCAAACATCTTCACTCTATGTCACGTATCAACCACACTGAACAATATCGCCGCTACCGATTTCTTCGCGCAGCCTGGTGTAACTTCGAGAACATTTACGGCTATCTCGACACACGTAAGCAAGCCGATCTTCATAAGTTCTACCAACCCTCACACCAACTGAGCCAGCAAGAGCTCACAGCACACATCGCGTCAGTTCGCATGGTCGACCCTTCGCTAGCTCAGCGGGCCGGTACCTACGCCGGCGTTCTCGAGCGCCTCTTCCTCGAGGCATCCAATCAGCAGGGCGTCTCACCGAGTCAAGCCTGGAAGACGATTCGGGCGACCTACGAGGCCACGATCAGCGACCCAGACAGTCGAGATGCGCAGCTCCTGTATGTACCTGAAGGAACACCGCTCCAGCTCAAGAACAGGCGAGCAATATTAACTGCCAGGGCAATTCGACGACCCGAGCCAGACATTGGGCTGCTGGTGCGAGCGAGCTTGGAGTACTACAGGCAAGTTCAGGAAGAGTCAGTTAATCATGACGCCTAGCTGCACGTAGTAGGCTATTTATCGTTCGTAAAGCTAGTAATTGTATCTTGGTCGGTTTGTATCTCAATGGGGATTGCTGAAGACAGAAGCGAATTATCCTTGCTGAAGCTAGCATTGATTGCCCATTGCTTCATATCACCTTCTGCAATACCTACGTTCTGCTTCCATCCCGTGAAGTCATCAAGAGCTTTGCCGGTGTACTGGGATGAAGAGCTAGTAAATATATCGTCAGCACTGGCGACCTGCGTAACGCTCACCTGACACTTCGTTGGATCAATTTGGCATACCTGCCATGATGCGGCCAACTGGTTGTGAATAGCCTTCATCTTTGATACGGTGTCGGCCTTTGTCGGGTATGAGGATGCAGACGGTGATGGTTGTGCTGTATTTTGCTTGGAGCCTTTTCCGATATTGAGTACAAACACGATGATGAGAATAACCACAATAACGACTACTATGATGGCAACAAACCCCTGGTCATTTCTCTTCGCGTTCATTCTATACTCCTATTAAATTCATCCTCATAGTACTTCATATCGGCGGTTTCGGGAAGGCTAACGAGCCTTACCTGCGCTTGGCCATCTTGCTCAGCGTATGCTTGAAGCGCATATCTAGCTTGACCGGCTTTTCCGCCGGTGCCTTCGCCTTGGTGCCGTCTAACATATAGTCGCCGGATTAGTGCGTTGCCTAGCGTTTTCTCATGTTGTGTTGGTGAGCCCGAGTATAATAGGTCGGCTATTCTATGCAACGGGCCTAAAACACTTTTGAACGTATCGTCGCCAATTGAGCCGATAGGTACAGGGGATTATCGCTCCCGCCCGTGCGTATCCCGCATAATCACGCCTTGTTCTCGCAGTCGGTCGTGCACCGTGCCGGCGTCGACGCCAAACATGGAGCCAATTACGGCCAGCGACTTACCCTGGGCATACATCAGAACAGCGTGCTGGATCTGCTCGCTGGAGAGTTCTTGTCGCCGCGGTTCAACGCCATGACGCTTGAGGATCGCACTCACCGTACGGCGATGAATCTCGTAGTGCTCCGCCAGGTACTTCATCTGCGCACCCGCCTCGTAGCGCCGTACCACTTCGGCCTGCTGTTCGAGCGTCAGCCGTCGCTGGACCTGCTTGACGACCGGATTGACCACAGTCATCGGACGACCCACGGCCAGGGCAACGGCAGCCTCGTCGTCTCTGTCAAGGCGGAGCAGCCGCATCAGCGGAGCGTAAGTTTTCGACGTCAGTCCTGTTAGTGCCACCAAGAAATTATAAATTGACGCCATCGCGCTTATGCTCCATAATGACGGTAATATGCGTAGAGTCCGCCACAATGTCTCCGGTTTTACGATTGTCGAACTATTAATAGTGATTGTTGTCATTGGTATCCTAGCGGCCCTCACTATCGTGGCCTATAACGGCGTCCAGCAACGTGCAACTGCCGCTTCGCTTCAATCAGATCTTGAGAATGCGGCAAAAAAGCTAAAGTTATATCAAGTAGATAATAGCGTTTATCCAACCGCCAACGATTGTAGTGCGACACCAGCTGCGGGGACGTTATGCTTGCAGTCCAGCTCGGGCACATCATATACGGCCTATCAGATGAGTAATACTCCAGGCGCGCAAGTATTTTGCTTGTCAGCGGTTAATAATGGTGTTAGCTATAAGATTACTAACGACAGTACGCCAGTGGCGGGCGGATGTTCGGGTGTGATGTCGAATGGAACAACTTGTCCGACTGGATTTATTGTAGTACCCGGTAGCGCGACTTACGGTACGAGCGAATTTTGTGTTATGAAATATGAGGCCAAGCAGTCAAGTGCGACGGTGCCGATATCTCAGGCTAGCGGTACGCCCTGGGTTAATATTGACCAAACTGATGCAATCAACTATAGCCAAAATGTCGCCGGCTGTACCGGGTGCCACCTTATGACTGAAGCTGAATGGCTTACGATTGCCCAAAATGTCATGTCGGTATCGAGTAACTGGAGTGGAGGCGCCGTCGGGTCTGGTTATATATACTCGGGTCATAATGACGGCAGCCCGGCCGGGCTATTAGCTGCCGATACGAATGACGCTAACGGCTATAGCGGTACCGGTAATAGCAGTCCGTCAAATCAGCGCCGGACATTAACTCTAACAAACGGCGAGGTTATATGGGATTTTGCCGGAAATGCCTGGGAGTGGACGAACGGCACAATCAGCGGTGGTCTTCAACCGGGCTTTTCAAGCGATAGCTCTTATTCATGGAAGGACTGGAATAGTGGCTCGCTTATACTGAGCGGTTTATCTAGTAGTTCGTTGCCAAGCGTTGCCTCATCGGCTGCAAGCGGCTGGAATACAGCCCAAGGTATTGGTCAGCTGTTTAGCAATAAAAGTGAATCATCGACACATGCATTTCTGAGGGGTGGTTCATTTGAGGACGGGGTTAGTGCTGGCATATTTACACTTGATTTATTTGACCCAAGCTCAACAACCTATATGGGTATTGGCTTCCGCGTGTCGCGCTGATCGGCCGTAGCTGATATGATATAGGTAGCTATGTTTAAAGTGTATATCCAAAAAAAGTTAGAAAATTATGTCAAAGCCTACTTCAAAGCTCATCCTGAAGTGAAGCTTATTGTCGTGGCGGGAAGTGTTGGCAAGACTTCTACTAAACTGGCAATCGGTACGGTTTTGTCAGAACGATTCAGGGTGAGGGTCCACGAAGGCAATCATAATGCCGAGCTTAGTGCGCCACTGGCAATTTTAGGAATCGAGTATCCTGAAGATATTAAAAATATTTTTGCGTGGTTAGCGGTATTTAAAGCCGCAAAACTTCGTATCAAACAGCCAGCCGATGTTGATGTGGTAATTCAAGAGGTCGGTAGCGATCGAATTGGGCAAATCCCACATGCTGGAACCTACTTAAAGCCAGACATTGCAGTGATTACGGCAGTTTCGCCCGAACATATGGAGTTTTTTGGCAACATCGATATTGTTGCCCAGGAAGAGCTGGCAGCTGCTAACTTTAGTCAATCGGCAATTATTAATCGTGATGATATTCCTGGCCGCTACGCTAATCTTTTGACGAATTCTAACATCAGTACCTACGGCATGGGTGCTTCCGCTGAGTACTATTTCGTAGAGGATGACTTTACGATACAAGATGGTTATAAGGGCAAGCTTATCGCGAAAGATTGGGACGAGCCGGTTGACGTCAAACTGAAATTATTAGGTGAACAAAGTATACGTACGGCGGTTGGCGCTGCTGCTGTTGCTGTTAAGCTTGGAATGAATTCCACAGAAGTCGGCCGTGGCATGAATAAGATTACGGCCGCACCGGGTCGCATGCAACTGCTAAGGGGTGTCGAAGACACGATTATTATTGACGACACCTACAACTCTAGTCCGCTAGCAGCCAGCTCGGCGCTAAAAACTTTGTATAGTTTGTCGGTTCCGCAAAAAATTGCTGTGTTGGGCGACATGAATGAGTTGGGCGAGACCTCATTGATCGAGCATCAAACCTTGGGCCGCATGTGTGACCCAAACCAATTAGCTTGGGTTGTGACGGTTGGTAATGAAGCAGAAAAATATTTAGCACCAGCCGCTCGTCAGCAGGGCTGCCAAGTTAAGTCCTTTAAACATGCGCTCGAGGCCGGAGCTTTTGTACATAGTGTTCTTGAAAAGGGTGGCGCTGTATTATTTAAGGGATCGCAGGGTAATATCTACCTTGAAGAGGCCGCTAAGGTCATTTTACATTCAACCGAAGAAGAATCTCGTTTGGTGCGTCAGTCACAATCGTGGCTACAGCGTAAAAGTAACTTTTTTTCTAAATTCTAGTTTTCTAATCATATTTAATTGTCTGATTTATAATGCTTATGCTAAGCTGAGAGCAAGAACTTTATGCGTCCAGCAAGGAGCCAGCATGCCAGATGAAACTAAGGATAATAATCAACTCGGCGATTATACTCAGCCATCAGTAACGGTGACCGACAATCCTGTACCGGTTAATAATCAGCCGGTCGTAGTTAAAACTAAAAAGCCAATAATGATTGTCATTATAATTGCTACAATCTTGGCCGCTATTGTTGCCGGTAGCTCGTTGGTTTATGGTCTGTGGTATCAGAATCCTGAAAAAGTCGTAACAGATGCTTTAGTGAATGCTGCGACGGCTAAATCATCGACCTATGTCGGAACAATGAACATTAATAATGCTGATGCTAAAACTGTTTTAGGTATAACTGCAAAGCAGTCTGGATCTAGTCGCAGTATTGATGCGACGTTTGACGAGACAGCCTCTGGAAAAACCTTCTCGTTAGGTGGCAGCGCGATAGTCAATTCGTCAGGCGATTTGTTTATAAAGCTTGAAAAGCTTGCGGCTATCTATGCCTCGTTTAAGGATCAACTTAGTATGTATGTTAGCTCGGCTCAGTCGGCATCAATCGATCAGATTATCGCCAAGGTTGATGGTAATTGGATTAAGATTTCAAGCAGTGACTTAAAGGAATACAGCCAGGCGGCGGCAACAGCTCAGACTTGCACGAATGATGCTTTGAACAAATTTCAAAACGACAAAACTGGTATTTCCGAGATGACCAATCTTTATGCAAAGAATCCATTTATCGTAATCGACAAAAAGCTTGGCGCAAAAGATGGCAGTATCGGCTACTCCCTAAAGTCGAATACAACTGCTCTTAAAGCCTTCGCTGAGAGTTTAAAAACCACTAAAATCTATACGACACTACACGCATGCGACAATTCGTTTACGATTGATACTTCTAGCATAAAAACGGATCAGGGTGCTACAGATAACTCAGCGCTAGAACTATGGATTAGCAGTTGGTCGCACCAAATTACGGCGATTAACTTTAGTGATACGTCTAGTGACGGTACGGCCACATCGATGACAATCAAGCCAACCTATAATCAAACGGTTAATATTGTTTCTCCGACATCGTCAATTACGTTAACGCAACTCAAGTCCGACATTGAATCGTTGCTACAGGGCTTATAGATTTCAACCGTCCGTACTCTGATAACTCCATGTTACAATAGGAGTTAGTTATGAAGCGTTACAACCCATCTGAAATTGAACCAAAATGGCAAGCTACTTGGGAAGAGCAGCATGTTAATGAAGTGACCGTCGATCCATCAAGGCCGAAAGTTTACGTATCGGGCATGTTTCCATATCCAAGCGGTGCTGGTATGCACACTGGACACGCCTTTAGTTATTCAATCGTTGATGCCTTAGCGCGTTTCCATCGTCAGCATGGCCGTAATGTCCTAAACCCAATGGGCTGGGATACTTTTGGTCTGCCGGCTGAAAATTATGCCATTAAGACCAACACGGCGCCTGCGATTGTCACGGCTGAAAATATTGCAAACTTTAAAAAGCAATTCAAGCGCATGGGTGTCAGTATTGACTGGAGTCGCGAAATTAACACCAGTGACCCCGAATATTACCGCTGGACTCAGTGGGTCTTTGCGAAATTATTTGAACGTGGCTTAGCTTACCAAAAAGAAAGTTTGCAGTGGTGGTGTCCGGTTGATAAGACCGTGCTGGCCAATGAACAGGTTGAAGGTGGTCATTGTTGGCGCTGTGGTAGCTTGGTTGAAAAGAAGTCAATGAAGCAGTGGTTCTTCAAGATTACTGAGTATGCCGATGCTTTACTTGACGAAATTCCTGATCTTGACTGGCCGCAAAAGATTAAGACGGCTCAAGCTAACTGGATTGGTCGTTCGCTTGGCGCCGAAGTTGAGTTTAAGCTGGTTGATAGCAAAGATATCATTACTGTCTTTACGACTCGCCCCGACACGCTATTTGGCGCCACGGCGATTGTTTTAGCCCCCGAGCACCAATTGTCACGTCAACTAGCCACTTCTGAGTTTAAAGAGGCAATTGATGAATATATTGACAGCTCAATTAAAAAGTCTGAAATCGAGCGTATGAATGATACGCGCGAAAAAACCGGTGTCTTTACCGGCTCATACGCGATCAACCCGGCTAGTGGTGAAAAAGTCCCGGTTTGGGTGGCTGATTACGTCCTATCTGGCTATGGTACTGGCGCTGTTATGGCAGTTCCAGCGCATGACGAGCGCGACTTTGAGTTTGCTGAGAAGTTCGGCTTGCCGATTGTTGAAGTAATTGAAAAGCCGGATACTGATGTCGACACCAGGGTTTATCACGGTGAAGGTTTGTTGGTTAACTCGGGCCGATTTGACGGCAAATCAACTAGCGACGTTCGTGAAGAGATTGTCGCTTGGTTAGAGCAGCAGGGAACTGGTCGTCCAAAAGTTTCTTACAAAATGCGCGACTGGCTGATTAGCCGCCAGCGTTATTGGGGCGCACCGATTCCAATTATTCATTGTCCTGATCACGGTCCAGTTGCTGTGCCCGAGGATCAGTTGCCGGTTGTTTTGCCAGATGTGAAAGATTTTGCGCCAAAAGGTGATGGTAAGTCGGCGCTTGCTAGTGTTGATGAATGGGTAAATACGACTTGTCCGACTTGTGGTAAACCCGCCAAGCGTGAAACTGATACGATGGATGGTTACGCTTGCAGTAGCTGGTACTTATTACGTTACGCCGACCCGCGAAACGCCGAGCGAGCCTGGGATCCAGCGATTATTAACTATTGGGAACCAGTCGATTATTACGTCGGTGGCGACCACGCTGTGGCCCACTTGCTGTATGTTCGTTTCTGGACGCACGTCTTTAAAGACATGGGCTTAACCGACTTTAAAGAGCCAATTAAAAAGTTAGTTTACCACGGTTACATCAATGCCGAAGACGGTACCAAAATGAGCAAAAGCAAAGGTAACGTGATTGATCCGCTGGACGTAATCGAACAGGGTTATGGCGCCGATGCGCTCCGCACGTATCTGTTATTTATGGGCCCAATCGAATTTGATGCGGCTTGGGACTCACGTGGCATTGCCGGTATTTACCGCTTCTTGAACCGTATTTGGGTCCTAGCCCAGGAATATCAAGATTCGGCCAAGGATTTTGATGGTAACGATCTGGCGGTTAAACGCGCGCAGCATAAAACTATCCGCAAAGTTACAGATGATATTAATCGACTAAGTTTTAACACAGCTATCTCTAGCCTGATGGAATACACCAACGAACTTTACAAGCTAAAAGTTGATGGCTTTTCAAAAGTCGTCTGGCACGACGCCTTGCAATCAATGGTGCAGTTAATCGCTCCTTTTGCGCCACACATGAGCGAAGAGCTAAATAGCCAACTAGGCAGCACCGAGTTGGTCCAAAACCAGCCGTGGCCAATCTGGGATGATAGTTTAATCGCCGAGCAGACGATGACGGTTATCGTCCAGGTTAATGGTAAATTACGCGCTAAGTTGGTTGTTGCCAAAGATACCGACGAAGCTCAAATTAAACAATTGGCCCTTGAGGATGAGCACGTCGCCAGTTTTATAGGCGATAAAAAACCGGCCAAGGTGATTTATGTCCCCGGCCGGCTAGTCAGTATCGTTGTCTAACTACGGCTTGACTGATTCTGGGATATCGATAGATTCATGGGCCTGTAGACCGTCGCTAAGAGCGGCCTTATTCTCGGGCATGTTTTCGATGTAGTTAACAATTGCATTCATGTCGCGGACTTTATCGTGACCCTCTACATGGTTAGCGGCTGTCCAGATGCTGTCACCGTCATTGGCGACAAACTGGACGGTCTTTTCTGAAAAATGAGGAACCTCATTAAAAGCAGTGTATACCTTTTCGGCACCAAATATAGTCACGCCTGCAATAGCTAGTGAAGCAGCTATTTTACCAACATGTCGTCGATGCTCTATGGCGCTGTCGGTTTGGGATAGGTGCTCTTTCCAAAATGCATCAAACTTATCATCAATTGCGCCCGCGATGCGCATTACGTCGCCACCTAATGTGCGCCTAGTACTACTGTTACGTAGCTCTGGTGTCTGTGTGGTGGTAGATTCTATTTCTTGATCTATCCGTTTCATTTCTGTATCATACCACTAATGCTAAAAAATGTCAATATATTATATAATAAATATGAACAATAACAGATTATGATTGTATTCTTAACCTGACTATAATATAAATATAAGCATCATAAGTTTAAAAAGGAATATATATGTCAGATGATCCTAATACGCAGCCTGTAGCAACTGAACCTGTAGTTACACCGGTAGCGCCACCAGTACAACAGTGGCAAAATCAGGCACCAGAGAACGTTAAGGTCCAATATGTCGTTGAACACCGATCGGTTGAGGGCTTAGGCGGCTGGCTGATGTTTTGGTTGATTGTATTTGCAATCGCTGGTTTGTCTTACACTGCTTCATTCTTTACGCAACTTGGCCTTGGTGCTAATGATGCGGTAGGGGTTGTTTACATAATCTTATCACCACTAATGGCGGTAGCGTACCTTGCATCCGTAGTGTTTATCGCCATGCGCAAAAAGCTTGGCAAAACTCTCGCGATATCAGCAATTGGTTTATCGGCGTTGTATTCGCTAATTTCAGCCGTTATTGATATGGCAAATAACAATGGTAACCTTGGCGCAACCGTTGGTGGATTGATGACTGTCTTGATTGCCAGTGGACTGATGGCCCTATACTTTGTCGTCTCAAAGCGTGTCAAAGCAACCTTAATTAACTAATTTTACGGTTTATATTGAGGTTTTAGGTCGCGATCAATTGGTCGCGACCTTTTGGTTTTTGCAAATAGTTGCGCAGACTATTCGGCTAAAGCTCTTGAGCTAAGGTGTCTTATCCGTTATAATGATTATCAAGTTTTAAAATAATAACCCACAAGGAGTTCTTTATATGGGACAACCAAAGAAGCAGAGTAGCCCACGTAAGACCGGTTTGCGCCGAAGTCACTTACGTTTGGAGCTTGCTCGCCGCGTTAACGCTAAATCACCAGTCAAAGCCCGCACCACTCGCCGCGAAACTGGCAAAGCTCTAGCTAAATAGCTATAGTATTACCTTAACAAAACACTAAATAAAAGAAAGAATTAAAACGTTATGGCATCTAATCGCCACCTCGGTCGCATAGTCGCTCTTCAGTCACTTTACGAATACGAGTTTCGTGTTCAATCGGCTGATGTGTCTGTCGACATTGATGAAATTCTAAATCGTAACCTGGATAGATACGAGGCGGCGATTGAAGATAAGGCGTTTGTGACTACCTTGGTCAAGGGCGTTCTTGAAGTTCAGGCTGATATCGATGAAAAGATTCAGCCAATTGCGCCTGATTGGCCAATTGACCAAATCGCTCGAATCGATCGCAACATTTTGCGTATCGGTATTTATGAACTACTTCATCAAGCCGATACCGTTCCGCCAAAGGTTGTTATCAACGAGGCCGTAGAGCTTGCCAAAGCGTTTGGTTCTGATAACTCAAGTAAGTTTGTCAACGGAGTGCTTGGTACAGCGTTCCGGACACTTGTGGAGGATACGACCAATGGCAGTACCACAGTTTGATAAGTTTAAGAAGTATCTTAATCGTAAAAAACATACAATTCAGGAGATAGTGCGCGAACCAACCGCTGGTGGCGTGGTTTTTCGGCGCGATGAGACTGGCGGTATCGAGATTCTGCTTATTCAGGATGCTAAGGATCGCTGGACGATTCCAAAGGGTCATATTGAAGAAGGCGAAACGGCGCAACAGACCGCCAAGCGCGAGATTGGTGAAGAGGCGGGTTTGACGGACACTGAAGTATTGGGTTGGTTAGGGAAAATTCATTTTCGCTATCGACGGCTTGATAAATTAGTCCTGATGACGACGCAAATCTATTTGGTGCGTGCCAAGGGCGACACTAATGCCATTCAAAAAGAGGACTGGATGAACGGTATTAAGTGGTTTAAATTTCACGATGCGCTAGATGCAATTGAATATGAAGATATCGGCAAACTAATGCTGATGGCTATGAAACGAATTAGACAGGAGAATTTATGACAGGAATGCTAACCGCACCTTATCAAGATTTTGCTCGTGAGAAACTGGGCTTTGAATTTGATGATATTCAGTTACTAATTACTGCCTTAACGCACCGCAGCTATGTTAACGAGCACCGTAAAAGTGTTAGCGAGCATAATGAACGACTGGAATTTTTAGGTGACGCTGTTTTAGAGTTGGTGGTGACTGACTATTTATTTAAAAATTATAGTGAGCAAGAGGGTATTTTGACCAGTTGGCGAGCCGCATTGGTACGGACTGAAAGTATTGGTGATGCTGGTTTCAAGCTAGGTTATGAGCCGCTGGTTCGCATGAGCCGCGGTGAAAAACAAGGTAGTGACAGGGCCCGTCAACAGATACTGGCGAATGCTTTTGAGGCGGTTGTTGGAGCTATTTATCTGGAGCGCGGCTATGGTGATGCTTCGGAATTTATACATAAACATATCATTAGCAAGTTGCCGGCTATCCTAGAAGCTGGTACATGGCGTGATGCTAAATCTCATCTGCAGGAGGTCTCGCAGCGAATCGATGGCCAAACGCCTCAATACCGCGTTATCGAAGAGGTCGGTCCTGACCACGACAAGATTTTTACACTTGGAGTTTATGTTAAGGATAACCTTTTGGGTAAGGGAAGTGGTCCTAGCAAGCAAGTTGCTCAACAACAAGCTGCTCAAGCCGCCTTGGATTACTATGCCGAGCGCGCAAAACAGATTGACGAAACCACAAAAACAGTGTAAACTTGAACAAGTCATAAAAATCATTTAATAGATAAGTAAAAGGAAATCATAATTTTATGCTTGCAATTCGTCTGCAGCGCGTTGGCCGACAAGGCTACGCAACCTATCGTCTAGCTGTTCAGGAAGCTCAACGTCACCCATCAAGTGGTCGTGTTGTCGCTTACATCGGTAGCTATAACCCACACACCAAAGAAGCCGTTGTTCAAAACGAGCTTGCCGAAAAGTACCTTGGAAACGGTGCACAGCCAACTCCTCGTGTTGCTAAATTGCTTGAAGCTGCAGGTGTTAAACTACCTGACTGGGTTAAAAAGGCCGACGTCAAGACGAAATCTATTCGCCACGCTGAAAAACTTCGTAAGAACCAGCCAAAAGAAGAAGTTGTCGAAGAAGTTGCTGCCGAAGAGCCAGTTGCCGAAACCGAAAACTAAATATCTATCTATTGATTTTAAATACCCCTCATGGCGAGGGGTATTTTTTATGTGTTGGGCAAGCATTAGCGCGTCATGGTACAATAGTATTACGATATTAGTAAGTAGTGACCGTAGACATGGAGGGTATTATGTCGACAATAGATCAACAGTTTGTAGAATATATCGTTAAGTCTTTAGTTGGACACCCAGACGATGTAGTTGTAGAAAGAATTATTGATGAAAAGGGAGTGCTGCTATCACTGACTGTTAACCCCGAGGACCTTGGACGGGTTATTGGCAAACGCGGCGTAACTGCTCAAAGCCTGCGCACCCTGCTTCGCGCACTTGGCACTAAAAACGATGCTCGTTATAACCTTAAAATCGTCAATAATGACGATGACCGTGAAAACTATACTATGTCATCAGATGACAGTAGTGACGAGCCTGTGAAAAACTCTACAGATGAGACTGTGGATAACGCTAGTGATTACTCAAAAAAGACCAGAGAAGAGCTTGCGGAACTGGACGACCTAGATATATAATTAGTCTCAGTTACAAAGTAAATAACTTTTAACTGCGAGAAATAGCTCATGCGAGCAACATAAATGTTGAGAGCTTTATATGTGTAAAAAAACACCTGAATGGGTGTTTTTTTATTGGTTAAAAATATAAGCATGGGGTTGCCCGATTTCGCC
Organism: bacterium; assembly: GCA_027451105.1. Lineage (GTDB taxonomy): Bacteria > Patescibacteriota > Saccharimonadia > Saccharimonadales > Saccharimonadaceae > UBA1547. Next base: position 12,006 of record DAIDKB010000033.1, on the reverse strand, counting down.
ACAGATGTGGCCCGTCTCGGGCGAGGCGGTAATGCATATGCAGAGTCAATCAGACTCGATGCCATGCTGGTCATCGTCACTGAGCGACACGATCCCGCAGGCCATGACGTCTCCGCGGCTAGCGGCAACGCGGACGGCTTGCTCGTCGGCTTCTTGCTTGGTAAGGCTTCGGGTGATTGCATCAAATGTCATGATAACCTCGCACCGTGGGCTGACGGATGAACACTTCTGATATTATCGGCTGCCAGCCAGCGCGTCAACATGAACCTCAAAATAAATTTTATACTATATAATTTATAGACAAATAAATCAATGTCGGCTAAACTGGTAATGATGAGAAAAATTCAAGTAATAACATTATTTCCCGAGATGTTCAGCGGTGTTTTGAATAACTCGATGATGTGGAAAGCCCAAAACCAGGGCTTGGTTGAATTTAGGATGATTAACCTGCGTGATTTTGGGCTTGGTCCGCGTCGACAGGTTGACGATACGCCATATGGTGGTGGCGATGGTATGCTTTTAATGCCCGAACCGCTGTTTGCGGCCGTTGAAGACGCCAAAGTATACGATCCAACCGCTAAGGTGGTGATTATGACACCACGTGGGCGCCGTTGGAAGCAGGCGATTGCCCAGGAGTGGGCTGATGGTGGCGATAACTATATCTTTATCTGTGGCCGCTACGAGGGCTACGACGAGCGTATCATGCAATTAGTTGATGAGCAGGTCAGTATCGGTGATTATGTGCTAACTGGTGGCGAATTGGCGGCTATGACAATTATCGATAGCGTTGTTCGTTTAATCCCGGGTGTGCTTGGCGGTGAGAATAGCGCTGCAATTGAAAGCTTTAGCGACGGTGAAACCCTAGAATTTCCTCAGTATACTCGTCCAGAAGACTTTCGCGGTATGAAGGTACCCGAGGTTTTACTCAGCGGTAATCACGCATTAATTGCCAAATGGCGTGCCGAAAACTCATTGAAATCAGAAAAATAACCCCGCACATGGCAGGGTCATTTCTTTTGTTGTGGTGGATATCGTAGAGCGATCAGTCACAACATATGTTTTTTTGGAGTTATGTTTGTTTTATGTAACTTTCGCTTGTTGTTACTGTAGTTGAAAGCGCAGCAAAGCGCAAGCGGATTAATAAAAATAACAACATTTGCGCCTAAATTGACATAAGTCTATACTTTTAGCATGAGTATATTACCAAAAGCTTCGTCACCAATTTCGCCAAGAACAAAAGACGCACCACTGATTGGAGTAGCCTACGCGGCAATTATTACGGTCTTTGCCGTCGCGCAATTATTTAGTTTCGACAAGATGCCGGACTTATTTGATAGCTTTTGGCTACCGGGCGGTGTCGGTTTTTCGCACTTTTTAGTAGCATTGCTGGTGATTGTTGAGGTCTTTGCGCTGCCGTTCTTGCTACGAGTCCGCGTCAGTTTAGCGATGCGGTTCTTTAGTATGTTGTGTAGCTGGTTGGTTGCTGGTATTTGGATGTTTATTAGTTTATGGCTGGCGCTGAGCACTAATGTACTTGATAATATTGGGTTACTGGGCACGGTTATAAAGCTAGCGCCTGGTTGGTGGGCAGTTTTAGTCAGTCTGGGTCTTGCTATCTTGGCCGGTTGGTCAAGCTGGAGTATGTGGCCCATTAAAACTCGAAAATAGTTGTTGTCGGGCTGGCTTAAGAGTATGATTGAGCTATAAAAAGGAGTCGTTTATGAATCGTGTTCGACAACTGGAGTCTTTAACTGAACGCTGGCTAAGGCCATTTCCACATTTGCCAGATGTTTTTCGTAGATGGTTAACTGATAATGCTTGGTGGTTGGCTGTTCTGGCGTCGTTTATATCGGCAATTTCCGCACTTGTTATGCTGGGCCGACTGCTTGACTACATCACCTACATTAACAACGCGCCTGGCTATCTGGATGTTTATACAGTCGTACATTACCCAGCTGGTTGGCTACTTACAATACTCGTAGGTCTGATATATCTTTCCACTGTGACTGTTTTGTATGCAAAGGCAGCAACGCCACTTAAGGAGCGCCTAAGACAGGGTTGGGATATCTTGTTTATGACTTTGGTGCTTGGCGCAATTCAGGTGTTTTTGAATGCAGTCTTTAGCTTTACATTTTTTGGATTTGTCTTTGGCGTGCTTTTTGGAGTTATTTTCCTTACGATAGCTGCCTACTTCTTGTTTGAAATTCGATCGTATTTTGTAAAAGCCGGTAGGGTAAAGCTGGTTGCCAAGCGTTAAGGCCGTATCCGCAGACCTCTCTTGAGCTGAAGGTCGGTTTAGTGTACAATTGCCTAGTACTTTTAGTACTTACTGGGCTGCCGCCAAGCGGTAAAACATCGGCCTTTGTCCGCAGGGCAAGTAATGGTAATCGTGCCGCGGCATCAAAAGCTGCATCAGCTAATACAAAAGTACTGTACATATAAATTTATACTGGGGCGTCGCCAAGTGGTAAGGCATCGGCTTTTGGTGCCGACATTCGGGGGTTCGAATCCCTCCGCCCCAGCCAAGAGATAATTTTTCGGATTGTAACAAAGTAGCGAATGGCTCTGCTAAAGAGTAATTCGCTATTTTTGTGCCATCAAAATAAAGGTTCAAAAACACATTGCGTATAATTATGTCTCTTTGAACCATCGTGCCATTGTTGAACCTTTCAGCCATAGTTTGAACCAATGTATTAAACTCTTCTATTGTGAAGGCTGGTACTGACACTTTTTCAAATTTTTGTTTGTTAGCTTCAATCTTGACTGTTTGGCTTGCAATTACTCGCATGTTTTCAGATATAGCAATCTGTATTTCTTCTTTCATTTTTTCGTCTTTTATTTCCACTAACTGCTTGCCAAAATCTTTATTTTCCTCTCTTAGCCTTGTTATATGGGCTTGTAGGCTTATATTCTCGCCCCTGAGTGCTTGTTTGCGTGTGGCTGACAATTCCTTTGTTTCAGCTAAATAATTCTTATACGCGTCTTCTGTCAGCTTAGATGACACTTCTTGAAGCACTCTACTAACAGCGTCAGACACTACAATAGCCCTAACATCTTTTGGTTTGCGAGAGCAGTTGGCATTTTTACACTTTGTATAGATATAGTACTTACCACTTCTACTCTTAGACCGATAAATAATCAGTGGTCGCACATCTTGGCAAGTCTCACAAAACAAGATGTCCCTAAAGGGTAAGAAATACTCTAATTTTTTGCCACTGCCACGCTTTCGCTTGTAATTTACCGCCTGAACTTTTGCGTAGGTCGCCTCATCTGTTAATGGCACAAAATCAGGTAGTAGCTCACGCAAATCTACAGTGCCGTCTGCTTGAGCCGCTACGCCATAATAAAAACTGCTATGTTTGCCACTAAACATTCTAGTTAGGTCATTAGTTTTTATTATCCTTATTTTTCGTTCACCTTTTACTATTTGTGAAAAGTTGTTGGTGTTTAGATATTCAATAATTTCTTCGTGTTTAGCACCTCTGGCTCGCATTTGCCACGCTTCTTGGATAAGCCCAAAATTATTATTTTCCATATCTATCTTGTAATAGCCTTTTTCTTGAATGTAGCCTAACCTCGGGTAGCCACCAAGACCGCCCTCCCCAAACTTTTTTCTTACGCCCCGGGTAGCCTTTTGTGATAATTCGTCTGAGTAATGCGTTGCCAGTACAAACATCATACCCAACATCATTCGCCCAGCAGGGTCATTTGAAAATGGGTGAGAATAAAACCGCAAGTCTTTTAATGTGCCCGTGTTGAGCATATCTAAAATGATGCTTGCTTCTGCCATATTACGAGCCAAGCGATCAGGATGCCACGCAATAATGCCATCTAATTCACCGCTCTTAATTTTCTTTACGAGATCTTTGAATAATGGTCGCTTTTTGGCTATTTTGGCGGATTTGCGTTCTTCTATTGGCTTGCCGATAACCTTCAAGTTGTCTCGTTTGGCAATCACCAAGCAGTCATCTATTTGGTCGCTTATTGAGCGGTACTGTCGCTCCAAACCCTCGGTGCTTTTACGAGCGTATATGGCGTATCTATACGCTGTTCGTGGCTTGTTTATTGCTTCGTTAGTATCAGAGTTCATATTTTGCTATAAAGATTATTCTATAGCTTAATTTTAGCAGATTAGCGATTATATATGTCGTTTATTGAACTCTTGCGATTTAATATCCGCTACAAACCGAGTAGTTGCTTCTTTTTAGCATCAAACTCTTCTTGCGATATAAGACCTTGCTCCTTGAGTTTACCCAGCTTCTCCAGCTCATCTAGGCTACTTTGGCCGTTAGATTGTGGTGTTGTGCCCATTCGGCTCTCAACAAGCTGCTTTGCTTCTTCAAACTCTTTGTTCTTTGAAGTGGCAAATAGGATACTGTTTTCGTCTTTTGCGATACCATACCGAGTAAGGTTTTTACTTTCAGCACCACCCAGGAACGAGAAGCGGATATAGCCTTGTCGTTGTATTAAGCCACCTGACTGAAGCTGTACAGCAGAAATCATATTATAGGATATAGACTTATCACCTCTTTGGCTAGCTGTACCAAAGATTGCTCCTTTTGCTCCTCGGTGAATGACAATGCCCGTATCGTTAATGATAAGCGTACCGTTTACTCCTTTGTATTCTTTGTTCATCTGTAGCTCCTAATACTTAATGGTTGTTGGGTTATTATCATTAACGCCACCATGTATCTGAATGGTGAACTGGTTGAAATTAGTTGGAGCATTCTTCTGGTACTCGGCAACTAGGTGAGGGTCGTAAGTCGCGTCCTGAGCAGTCGTATCTTTGCCAGAAAGTACTGTCTCAAGTAGGTCTGCTGCCGTCTTGTCGTCAAAGACATAAACAAAAACATGCGAGCGGTCTGAAGTGTCGTAAGCTTGCTTAAGAGTACTACCAAGCTGCTTCATGGTCTCAGCGTTATCGTAGCTGGCTGGAATAAGCACACTTACATAAGTGTTTTTATCTTCATTAACCGTGTAGGTGAGTTTGGGCTCCTGTGCTGGCTGCGTAGTTGATTGTTGGCTTGCAGATTTCTGGGTCGTATCTGTTGATGGTGTACTAGGGCTGGCTGTACCCATAAGGGTAAAGCCACCAATAGCCATAACGATTAGAACTGACCATATCTTGTGTTTCTTGACCCAAGAGATTATTTTTTGCATGTTGTGCCGCTCCTCTCGGCTGGTTATGAGCGGCAACCAAAAAGCCTGCCGCTAAGCGATGACTTTCGCCACCCATACCAGTTTCCCGATATGACCATATACAACAGTGAACCTAACGACAGGCTGTTTGTTGTATATGGATTTACGACCATGCCTTTCGCCGAAGCTACTAAGTTTAGGCCATACCGAATTGTTTTTACGCTTGTTAGCGTTGTTCTGATTATAACACCGTAGCTAGATTTTAAGACGACCTATACTTATCTGCTAAAATCTAGATATGGCTACCGTTCAACCAGATACGCAGACAACTTTAATTATTGCTGGCATTGCAGCGTTTGCAACTATAATCGCTGCCATAATTGCAGCTGTGTCGGCAATATCAGCGAGGAGAAGTGACTCACAAGCATCACGCATAAGAGATCTAGAGAATAGGTTAGCTGAAAAGAAATACGAAACCTATAAACCGATGCTGGATATGTTGCAGGAATCTATTGATAAGGGGACTACTGGGCAATTGCTTAACAATGAAGATGTTAAGTCAAAGATGTCAAAGTTTATTACTTGGATTAGCATCTTTGGCTCCGATGATGCTGTAAAAGCATTTCACAATTTCCGTCAAGCTTCTTTTAGCCCACCGACAGCCCTCGTTTTCTTGCGGCTCTATGTAGAATTTATCCTCGCAGCTCGTAGAGATATGGGCTATGCGGATACCAAGGTAACGCCAGCTCAGATAATTGGTATGAGGATAGATGATCTTTATAAGGACGGTAATGCCGATGCAGTTACGCTGCCAATTGATAAGGTGTACGAAAAGTTTGATTGGGCACCACCTTGGTCGGTCAAAAAGAGTAAATCTTAATCCGTTACAGTATCAAGTTCAATTTCAAGAGAGTGCTTTTCCTGATAGGTCTTTGTGAGGGTAAGCTTCTTTACGAGCCGATATTCTTTGGCTCGCTGAGCATTTCGCTCACGCCTGTCTTGGCGATCTAGCCACCACATAGCCGTTTTAAGATTGCGTCTCCGTAAGCTGTCATCAATAATTCGTGTCGCCCGTGTAGTCATGACATCTTTTGCGGCTGTTATCTTGTCCCGAAACTCCTCATTTCGCTCCATTTCGGCATAGTAAACAGACCGAGGAATACCAGTTTTAGTACAGGCAACAGAAACGGAGAACCCGTTTTGAAATAGGCGGATAAGTTCGTAAGTGTCACCCTCGGTAATAGTGCGAGGACGGCCAATTCTGGCAGTCAGAGGCTTAATTGATTTTTCATTCCCGCTCATAAGCTTTATTGTAACGCTTACTCTACCAGCTGATAAGTTCATATTCGCCAATATCTTATGGTCGTAGACTATAATCATAAGTATGAGTTATGTTATTGGTTTGATGAGCTCCTCATTTGCCACAGTTTTTAAGGTATATGATAATCAAAGACAGATAGATATATTTGGGCTGCCTCTCATTGACTTGCTTGGTGCTCTAACTTTTTTGATTGTTTTACTCACACTCTATGCCTCCTTGAGAGCTGCGAGAGAGAGTGCGAGAGCAAATATGTTAAGCTCTCTACCTCTGATAACTCTCTCCTACGACCATAGCAAAGATGAGGTGATCGTAGAGAATTCTGGCAGTGGTATTGCCATCAATGTTAAGGTAGATAGCTTCTATAACTGGTGGGCTGATGGGCAGTTTAATCTATACGGGCTTACAAAAATTCTATTCCTGAAGATGCCGATTTTAAGGCATGGCGACAGGAGGGTATTGCAGGCAACTATTAAGGGCGTGACCGATCCATTTGGGCTTACGAAGTTTACAATGTTCTCAAAAAAGCAAAGACCCCTGACATTTGCTATAAGATTTTCTGATCTCGCTGGACAGCGTTACATAACAAAAATAAGGATTGAGGACAGTAGTGCATACATAGTATCTTCACCACAAAGACTCAGTATGCTTAATTGGCTAAAGCTCGGCATAATGAGGTTAGGTGAGCTAGCAACGATGGTGCGATACGCTATAAAGGTTAAGCGAACTCAATACAGAGATAAAAAGGCTAAGCAGAAAAAAGCTTAATAGCTACTCGTTAGACTATGGCTTCTTCTTTACAAATATAATCTTGTCATCACTGCTAGATTTCTTTTTTACAAGTCTTATTACACTATCATCTTGGCTCAAAACGCTAGGCATTGTCTTACTTATTAATATATCTAGGTTCAATCTTGCGTTGGTTACTGATACTTTTTCAACATTTAAGAGGTTACTTTCTTTGTTGGCGGCAGCACTTAAGGTCATAACCGAACCATCATCTAGCACTATCTCCCCACTGTTACCACCATCACCTATTTCTATATCGCTCAATACATCCAGCAAGTCAGTAATACTTTTCATCATCGCTTTTTGCTTACTTAACACTAACGCCTTATCATAAATCATAAATTACCCCCTGTTGATATCTGTATTTTATAATATTTGCATTATTGCCGCTAACTAGGTCATTCAGTAGTTGCCCAAATTTACGCAAGCCATTCATAACCTCAGCAAATGTGGTCTGTTCTATATTAGTAGGTATTGGTTCAAATTGACTAACATTTTCCCAGCCAAAATAATTATGCTTAAAGACTTCCTAGTAGAAGTCTTTTTTGCTTGTATATATAAATATATGGCCTACACTGACGATATGAGAAAAAGTATTACACAAGAATTTGATTATGGGTGCGGAGTCGCTTGCTATGCGTTTGCACTCGGTGTCACCTATAAAGATGCTGAAAAACGACTCGGCGAAAAACAGGCCCATAGCGAAAGGTTTTGGGTTAATGATTTAATGAAAGCCCTAAATGATGCTGGCTTGGCTTACGAACGGAAATATGTCAAACCCCACGTGAGACCACTGATAGACCAAGAAGGCGTAATCGTCCTCATAGGAATATCTAAGGACCACCCAGTTGGCCACTACTTAATACGTCACAATGATATGTGGATGGACCCGTGGATCAATCTGTCTGAAAATAAGAATATCCACGAAGCTAAATCAGGGTTCAGAGAAGTGCTGCCTGGGGCCCCAATGTACGCGATACTGCCGATTTCGTCCTGAAACACATCCACTAGTCCCAGCCAAGATGATTATGCTTAAAATGACGAGAAATCGTCATTTTTTGTTTAGTACGTTAAAATACAACTAGAATGTTTAATGAGTTATAATCAACGGCCGAAGAATCCATTAATGTAATGAGCTTTGAAAATAAAGAAGTTAATTCCTTGTTCTTGCCGAAAATTGTCGAAGCGTATGATAGCTTAAAAACTCTATTACCGAATCTTCCCGAAACAATTAATATCTCTTTTGGTACAAACTATCCTTATGGAGAAGATGGAATAACCGGCAGCGCACTATCTAGTGACTCGATGAAAATAGGCACTCGGATAGACCAAGAAGACAGAACCAGTCAGTTTATCAGAATTAAACCGGTCATATTTCACGAAGGATATCATATCGGTCAAGGCTTCTACAACTCAGAGCCATGTTCGGCGATAGAGGCTGCCATTTACGAAGGATGTGCAACTATATTTGAGAGAGAGCACGCGAACTCTAGTCCAAGGTGGGCTGATTACTCGCAGCATAGTGTAGAAACACTACATGCCTGGCTTGAAGAAATAAAAACTATCACCGCAGATCAGTATTTTGAATCAAGTGGAGAGACATGGCGAAAGTGGGCTTTCTACGATCCTGACACTAAGGAAGCCTGGAAAACCTACAAGGTAGGAACGTGGATAGTTGAGAATGTAATACGTAAAACAGGACTTAATGTAATTGAGCTAAATAGTATGTCGGCTGCTGAAATACTCGCTAGGTTTGAATAACTCTTCCTGAAACACATCCACTAGCCCCAGCCAAATTAAAACAACGACCCGTGTGGTCGTTATTTTAATTTGACCGAGTTGGTTGGGATCCGAACTCTCTAATGGCTTTTGCGCAGCAAAAGATTCGGGCGGTTCGGCGTAGTGCCGAGCAGCAAAATTAGCTTGCTCATTTTGCAAACAAGCGGAGGAGCAAGCTCGCTTGCGATATCCCTCCATCCCAGCCAAATGCGACACTTTAAAATGAGACCCATATGGGTCTCATTTTGCTAAAGAGCTAGGTATTAAAACAATTAACGGAAGCCTGTCTTCGGTAGACGATAATCATTTTGACAAGCCTAGCTACCTATATTTTAAATATGGATTTAAGTTAAAATTCTAGGTCAGCCTGGGACGATTGAGCTTGATTTAAATTACTAACCGAGTCTCTTTAGAAAATCGTATGTGGTCATAAAATTATAGAGTTGACCTTGATTGGCATCATTGTCCATTGGCTTAAGCTTCGCCTCCTCGATCGACTCCGAGACATACGCCGTAGCTTCCTCGAGAGCAAGCCATTGTATAGTAAACTGGGCCTCGCCTTCGTCCTGCGGGTTGGTTACTTCCCATGTAGTATCAAGCGTTGCGGTATATCCGTTAATGAGGTATTTTTTGTCGAGTAGGTTGCGATACTGCACAATCGTTCCGATTGTTTGAATATTTTTTACAGTGAAGCCTAGTTCTTCTTGCAGCTCTCGGGTAATTGCATCGTGATCTGATTCGCCTGGTTCGATTCCGCCGCCAGGTAATAAGCCTTTATTGAGGATTAAAAGTTGATTATCTTTTTTAATTACAACCTTCACGGTTGGTCGATCCGTGTATCGTATTGATGTATCTACTTGACCAATAGTCGCTAAAATATTCATACCTTTATAATATCACTCGAACACTACTTGGCTTATGACCACCTTAGCGGCTCCTAGGAGCCACACAGACCTGGACGTGTCTTCAAACTGTCTGCTTTTTATTTGGTACAATAGATTAAGTATGAAAAATAATGAGGATATTCCCCAAGTAGCAATAGAGGCATTTCCTGTAATCTCTGACGCAACATTCGTAAGGCGCCTTACATCACCTATTCCATTGGTCCCTGATACCATTTTTAACATTTATATTAAAAATACTGAAGATTTCATAGCCTTAGTGATTACGGACTACGCAAACCCTCAGCACCAAAGCATAGAATTAAAAAATATTTCTGGACAATATGGGTTTGAGTTTATTAATCTCGTTAAACCGTACAATAACAGTGGAGAGACTATTGAAGTCCTGGACAATGATGAGATGGAGGGAAGTTTCTTTGTCACTGCACCTCACCAGAAGTACCGGCTCTATTATTACCTAGCAAACCTCAGACTACATAACTAGCTCTAATGTTGTATTGAGGCTACTTCAGTATTTTGGTCAAGACATTTTGATAATACATTGGAAGATGCTTTATTTGTCTTGTTCTAAAGTTTAAAAAATACCAGACCCACAAGTTCAGCCAAAATAATTATGCTAAATAGACCTTTATAGGTCTATTCTTGTTATTATATGTTTATGGTAAAAGCAAAAAAGAAAGTACAGTTTAGTAGGCTGGCAATTACATTATTTGCTCTTGCTATAATTTTTGAAATTGTGAATGTTATCGTAAGCTATAGCCTTGGGCAGGCTCAACGCAATGTATGTCCGAGGAGCACCAATCCGGGTATGGGGTCAATAATATTAGGTTTGCTGTCGACTATTGCCGTTGCACTTGGCGTGGCATTTTCTAATAAGAATAAGTTGTTCGTCTTGTTCTTTGCTGTTTTATATGTATTTATTATTTTTTGCTACGAGTTTTTCTTATACAACGTTGCATATGGCGGCTTGAATTGGTGTAATTGGACCTTTTAATTTCTAAAAAACTTACACGCGCTTCATCTAAGCCGTGATATTGTCCGCCATTCTCAACAAAGCCCGGCCCATAATCACACTAAATGCCAACTGAAATAGCAATTGCCCCTCAATCGAAAAGCCTTTGACTGGTTGAAGGTAGATCAGGGCTATGATGCCGCCCAAGATTTGTAAGCAGTAAATCAACCAACTAGTTACATTATTCCTAAAATTAACTATCAGCCAAGCCGATAAAACAAGCTGAGTGACAAAGGTTAGGATACCAAACAGTCGGTGTAGATGGTCTAGCAGACCGTCGCCGATTGCTGGCATTATGGCGATGCCGATTACGCCAACTATCATTAACCACAGGCACCAGACTAGAAAACGTAACTGTTGATTGGCTCCAATTGCCTTTGTGGCGCCTAGTAGGAAATAGGCGGTGGCAAATACGCCAACTTCAAAGGGTATTATTGTTAGTATGTGGTGACCAAAGTAGCTTATGCCCGAATTTGCGCTGAGGCTGTCGGGCGCGAGTGCAACACACAGAGCCATGGTTAACCAAAAACAGATTTGGCTATAGGTGATACTTCGCTTTAGTGAAGATACCTTCATATTGCCATATTAACTCATTGGGCGGTATTAGCGTATGCGTAAAAGAAAACACCGGTCACCTCGTTAGAGAGTGACCGGTGTTCCGTACCGCATGTTCAGCAGGGGACCTTGTGGTCCGTCCTGTCCCACGATCCGTCGGCCTGGCGCTCGAAGATGATCTCCGGGTAGTCCGACAAGTCGGGGATGGCGATGTCCTTGACGGGCATCGTGATGCCGACCAGCGCGAGCGCCTTCGAGGCGTTGTACGCACGGAAGGGCGACTCGTGGTGCATTTTACGACCAGCGGCGATGAAGCCGACGATCGGCGTGCCATTGGCGTCAAAGAATACCGTGACGTGGCTCTTGACCTCGACTCGTGCGACGTCCTTGAGTCGGTCACCGAACTTCGTGCGCACGACAGCCTCGAACAGCTCGACGCCGTCCTCGTTGGTCCGGGTGAGTACCACAGGCACGCCGGGGATGGTCGTCTTGTTGTCGATGCGAGCCTCTGC
>DAIDKB010000032.1 GCA_027451105.1 bacterium | reverse complement strand
AACCCAAATGACAGCTATTTAAAAATTGAGGTCGAACCTAAGACGGTCGAAGCCACCGGCCAGGCGCTGGCTGATTATCTACACCTACCAGACCAAACTTTTGTACTGCAGGATTTGGTCGAAAATCTTTACAAATGTTTTATGGCAAACGATGCGCTACTGCTAGAAATTAATCCGCTGGTTTTTACAACCTATCAAAAGTTTGTTGCCGGTGACTGCAAGATGACGCTTGATAATAATGCTGCCTTTCGCCATGATTGGGCCTTCGAAGAAAAGCCGGCTGAAGCTAACTTCGTAACACTTAATCAGACCGGCAATGTAGCCACGATCGCTAATGGTGCTGGCCTAGCCATGGCGACCGTCGATGCGGTGGCTGATTATGGGATGGTGCCGGCTAACTTCCTTGATATCGGTGGCGGCGCTAACACTGCCAGTCTACTAGCCTCGTTCAAACGCATCGCTGATTATCCAAACGTACAGGCAATTGTGATTAATGTTTTTGCCGGCATCACCCGATGTGATGAAGTCGCCAGGGCGATTATTGAGGCTAAAAAACAAACGATTGGATTGCCGCCGCTGTTTATTCGTCTAGCGGGCACTAATTTTGAAGCCGCAGCTAAATTGTTGGCGGCTGAGTCAATTCCCCTGATGTCAACCCTAGAAGATTGCTTAAAGGCGGCCAGCTTAGAAGTAATATTATGAATCAAGATATATTATTAGCCAAAAACGTCATCGTTCAGGGCATAACCGGCCAACACGGTAGCTTTCAAACTAAATCAATGTTGGCGGCCGGCACAAACATTATTGCCGGTACTTCACCCGGCAAGGCGGGTCAAATGGTCGAAAACATACCAGTCTACGACTCGATTGTTGATATTCAAAAAGATTTTGAAGTGGATGCAACTGTAATTTTTGTCCCAGCTAAATTTACTAAAGCGGCATTAATCGAGGCTATTAAAGCCAAAATACCACTGATTGTCTGTGTCACTGAAGGTGTACCAGTTAATGATATGGTTGTCATAAAAAGACTACTTAAAAAATCTTCTAGTACTTTAATTGGGCCAAACTCACCTGGCCTCATCATACCCGGTATCAACAAACTGGGAATTATTCCCGCTAATATGTCACTAAGTGGCAACATCGCCCTGGTCAGCCGGTCTGGAACCTTGACCTACGAGGCAATGGCCGGTTTGACTAAGCATAGACTTGGCCAAAGATATGTTATCGGTATCGGTGGCGACCCGGTGCGTGGAACCGGCTTCATTGATTGCCTAAAACTTTTCCAGACTGATCCAGAAGTTGAAAAAATCGTTCTGATTGGTGAAATCG
>DAIDKB010000031.1 GCA_027451105.1 bacterium | reverse complement strand
CGCCGCGATCTCAAAGGGCTTAAACAGCGTGAGTGAGTCGACCGACGACGTAGACACCGACGTTGAAGCGACGAACGACAATATGAAGCAAGTCGTCAACGAGACTTCAAGCATGAATTCACTGATGCAACAGAGCGTCAGCATTCAAAACGCGATGGTCAAACAACTCTCTTCTATAGATAAAAATCTCATCATACTTCAGAAAGACGTCATATCCTCCGGAGTCGGAAGTTTATTAGGCGACGGAAAAATTGGTTTGATAACAAAAGCTTTGAGTTTAGCTGCTGGACTGTACAACGCGTCTGGCGGCTTCGCCGGTGGTAACTTTAAAGAAAACATTCCAGAAAAGAAACTCTCTCCAGAACAAGAATCAATGTTTAAAAAGGTTGATGCCGGAGAAAAGGTTTCTACTGACGACGCTTCTGCTGGATTTTTAAACAACTTGAGTGATCAAAAGCTCGCAGACATCGGTGTCCAAAAGACGACTGAAGACGGAAAAACGTTTTACACTAAGAGAGAACCTACTGCACAGGAGATCAAAGAGAACGTCGCTACAGAGGGAAAATATCGTCCGGCTGCTATAGCCACACAAAGAGACCTCGATCAAAGAGTCATTAATACGATTTGGGGTGAAGCTGTGCATAACCCACAAGGTCTCCTCGGCGTCATTTCTACCATGATCAATCGTCGAGGAGGAAAGGGTTATGGTCCTGACCTCTTGTCCATAGCCGCACAAGATGGACAATTTGCGGGATACGACAAGGGCCGACCTACGCTCGAACAGTCAGAGATGACTAGGCAAATGATTCGAGACGCCATGGCCGGTAGACTACCAGACCCTACGCACGGCGCAAATGAATTCCGGGCTGGGTCATATGTATTTGGTGAAGGCGCGGGAGGCCCTTTTGCTAGAATAGCCGCTCGGCAGGGTTACAACCAACCCGGTGGCCACCGCGACAACGTGTTCGCTCTAACGAATAATTATCGCGGCCCAGAGTCGCCATATGAAACGCCGAAAAAAATAGTAGTCGAAAATGCGTCTCCGGAACAACTCGCTCAGTCAAAAGCCAACATCGAAGCGCAAGAGAGAGCGAATAGAATAGCGTACGCCACTGACACTGTTTCTCCGGCTGGCACTTACACGCCCGCATCCGCACACGACGTGCGCGAAGGTACAATTCCAATTAAACAAGCGAAGACGTCAGCGTTTGACAACATATACAATATGATCGTCAATTTAAAGCCTGGCATAAGTAAAGCCGCAGCTGCTGAGCTTTCAAACAAATACATTAAAGAAAACCCTCACGGAGGAAAGCCTTTAGACAAGTGGCTGTCTACTGACAAGAACGCTGAAAACTCTTCTAAAAAAGACGTTTCTCCGATAATCGATTTTAAACACGACAAA
>DAIDKB010000030.1 GCA_027451105.1 bacterium | reverse complement strand
TACCAAGGGAGTGCTCTACCACTGAGCTACATGGGCTCTGTTTACCCAAAACACTACCTGGAGCGGGTGAAGGGAATCGAACCCTCGTCGTAAGCTTGGAAGGCTTCTGCTCTACCATTGAGCTACACCCGCATAAATCCTGCAAAAACACTTAAATCAATCATGCTAAAAGCATGGTGGAGGGGGAAGGATTCGAACCTTCGAAGGCAGAGCCGTCAGATTTACAGTCTGATCCCTTTGACCGCTCGGGAACCCCTCCAAATGAACCAATTATTGTGTACTAATTAGGGATGTCTTGTCAATGAAAGTTATGAAAATTTCTAAAATAATCATTAAGTTCGCTTAGAAATATTTCATTTTTTTGAATTATTGCTTAAAAACCCACCATCTTGAGGCGATATAATTAAAAAACATTCCGCCTAAGGAGCCAATTGCTACAGCAAGTGCCGGATATATTTTGGTTGTAGTAACACTCATTATCATTATGATATATAAGCTATTGTTTATAATAGCGCCAACTGAGTTAGCTAAAAAATAATGCACCCATTCATTAACTAAACTTTTATTGTATTGATACTTAAATGTATAGCGCCTATTTATTATCCAAGTAACAGTTACTGCTAATAAGAAGCTAAATACCTTTGCTAATACTAATCCCATTCCCCAGAATTTACTCAATATCGTCACCACACCTGCGTCCACAATAAAACCACAGGTACCTGCCACAATAAAAGAAAAATAATGCTGTTTATTTAGTTTGTGGGGCTTATTGATTAGCGTTTTATCCATAATTACCTATATTTATTAATAGGTATAATACCTAAACAATAACCACAAAAGTGAATGGAATGATCCCTACATTATCTTTAATAGTCCCAATGCATAATGAAGCAGGGAATATTGACACGCTTTACCAACGATTAGCGAATGTTCTATCGCCGTTATCTGTTTCATGGGAAATGATTTGCATTAATGACGGCAGCACCGATGACACGCTTAATGAGTTATTGAAAGCACAACGTATTTACAAAGAGATTTGTATTATTGATTTGACTAGAAATTTTGGTAAAGAAGCAGCCTTGTCTGCTGGTCTTGATTTTGCCAGAGGAGAAGCAGCTATTCCCATTGACGCCGACCTTCAAGATCCTCCTGAAATTATTCCACAAATGATTGAATTGTGGCGCAAAGGGTTTGAAGTAGTATTAGCTAAAAGAAAAACCCGTACGGGTGACTCATTTGTTAAACGTAATACCGCTCAACTTTTTTATAGTGTCATCAATAAACTAAGCGAAGTTGACATTCCTCAAGATACAGGAGACTTTCGACTTATCTCACGACCAGTGATTGATGCATTAAAGCAGTTACCTGAACGAAGACGCTTTATGAAAGGCCTGTTTGCTTGGGTTGGTTATAAAACAGCTGAAATAGAATATGAGAGGCCAGAGCGCTTTTCCGGTTCTACAAAATTCAACTATTGGAAGTTATGGAACTTTGCATTAGAAGGAATTACTTCATTTAGTGATGCCCCACTAAAAGTCGCATCTTATTTAGGAATTATGATTTCCTTACTCTCATTTATTTACGCTATAAAAATCGTAATTGACACCCTTTTATTTGGAAACCCTGTCAAAGGCTATCCTTCATTAATAGTTGCGATACTGTTTTTCTCAGGAGTACAACTGATCGCACTAGGCATTATTGGCGAATACTTAGGAAGAATATACGCTGAAACAAAACAGCGTCCCATTTATTTAGTACGGGATATCTGGCCTTCTGAAAAACCACAACAATTGAAAAAAATGGATGATTAATTAAAGTAACACTAAATGTTCTAGTAAAAGAGAACCCTTAAAAAGTAAGCAAATAAATCATTACTTTTAAACCACGGCAAAAAGGAAAAATATAGTTTGGCTTGGTGCCGACAGTAGGCAATCGTACACCTGTTTTTTTTAAGAGAAATAATAAACTAAAATTAATTTAAAATTTATTATCTATTTAAAATCAATTGGATATAAGTATAAAAAATAGAAAAATAAATTTCGTTTAATTTTAAATTAAAAGTAATCAACAATTTTTCCCACACAAATCCCACACAATCACACAAAATGGAATACAATGGTTTTGTGATTAATCTTATTTAAACAAAATATAAAATCACTCAAAAATTAATTGGTTGTATTTTTAGCTGTATCCAAAATGGGAACCGTAACTCATGGCTTCAGTATTTAAACACCGGGATAAATGGCGTGCTGAGATTCGTATAGATGGTAAGCGTTATACCAAATCATTTGACCTTAAACGTGATGCTGACAGATGGGTATTAACGGCATACCAAGCTATTGAGGCTGATAAAACACCTACCACTTCATATAGAGTAAAGGATTTGTTTGAGCGTTACATGGATGAAGTTACCATCGAAAAGGCAAGTCAAAAAAGTGAAACTCTGCGTATCAATCGATTTTTAAAATCCTTTCCCAATCTAAAACTACAAGATGTAAATAAAGAAGCGGTTAATACCTGGATTGTTAATCGAGAGAAAGAAGTCTCTGCAGCAACGGTAATCCGTGAATTAAATACCATTAAGAATGCTTTTAAAGTTGCTAATGAACGATGGGGATGGATTAACCATAATCCCTTTATGGGCTCAAAAACTATCCGCAAACCTCCCGCTAGAGACCGAATTCTAACTTGGAGCGAAATAAAGGAACTATTAAAAGCATTTAAATACCCTCTAAAGTCTTTTGACAACATGACTAAAACTCAAGAGGTTGGGGTTGCTCTAATGGTTGGGCTTAGAACGGGGTTGAGACTTGGTGAAATCTTGCAGCTTGGTAAAGATAATGTAGATTTAAAAAAAGGAATTATCACTATCGCGCAACATAAGACCGTTCACAAAACAGGCAAACCTAGAGTTGTGCCTATTAGCAACAAAACAGTAAGGATTCTAGCTAAATTCTCAAATAGGGCACGATTTTTTACAGTAGAAAAAGGCTCCTTTGATGCGATCTTCAGGCGAAAAAGGGATAAGCTAAAAATAAATAATTTACATTTCCACGATACTAGAGCCACTGCATTAACGATGTTATCAAAATATCTTGATGCAATGGATCTAGCCAAAGTATCGGGACATAGGGATTTAAATTTACTACTCAATACCTATTATCGTGAAAAACCGGAGGACATTTCGGCTAAGATGAATAGAAAAATAAAGTAAGAATTAGTGCTTTTGTACTAGTTCAGACTTGATCTGACACAACCACTTGCAAAAGGTGGGATTACCCGGTTTGATGGAGGTATCGAATCTTTATCAAACAAAGCGCTAAAGCGCAAAGGAGTAATCCAATGAATAGTGTTCAATATAATCTAATAAAACACAAGCTTGGTCTGCTGAATCTTGCTGTAGAGTTAGGAAATGTATCCCGCGCCTGCAAAGTGATGGGTTTTTCCAGAGATACCTTTTATCGATACCAAGCAACTAGAGATGAAGGTGGTATTTAAGCATTAATTAATTCTAGTCGTAAAAAGCCAAACTTAAAGAATCGCGTTGAAGAGGAAACGGAGCGTGCTGTAACAGCCTTTGCTTTAGAGTTTCCTGCCTTTGGTCAATTACGTGCTTCAAATGAACTACGTAAACGAGGTATCTTTATTTCACCTTCGATGAGTTACAAAGTGATTTGGATACCTGCTTGCTTATTACAATAACGATAGAACTTATCAAGGAAAGATGTGTAGTGGAAGAACGCCAATACAAATATTAATTGATTGAAAGGAGGTGTGGCATAATAAAGTTACAATGTTAAAGAATCAGGTTTAAACTGACAGTCACTTCTACTAAATGAGCCAGAAGTCATATTGTGGCTTCAAAATCCGCTGACACTATATGCTATAAATAGCTTAGATATTGCACCTGTATATAAATAAAAGTAGCTGGGAGATAAAGAAGCTAAAAGGGTATTGATTGATGGGCAAGGTGGAAAAAGATAGCAAAGAAGAACCATTAGAGAAGCAACTCTGGAAAGCCGCCGATAAACTGCGCAAGAATATCGACGCCGCAGAATACAAGCACGTCGTGCTTGGACTGATCTTCCTGAAATATATTTCCGACTCGTTCGAAGAGATGTATACCAGGTTGCAAATAGGTGAAGGCGAAATGGCCGGAGCCGATCCCGAGGACAGTGACGAATACAAAGCCGAGAACATCTTCTTCGTGCCCCCCGAGGCGCGCTGGCCGTACCTTGTGGCCCGAGCCAAGCATCATGATATCGGTGGCCATGTTGATGCGGCGATGGATACTATCGAAAAAGAAAATCCGATTCTAAAGGGTGTGCTTCCCAAGGTGTTCGCGCGGCAAAACCTTGACCCCGCTAGCCTCGGAGGTCTGATTGACCTAGTGGGTAACATTGCGCTTGGAGATGCCAAGGCGCGTAGTGCCGATGTGCTGGGACATGTATTCGAATATTTTCTCGGCGAATTCGCTCTGGCCGAGGGAAAGCAAGGCGGGCAGTTCTACACCCCGCGCAGTATTGTTGAATTACTGGTTGCTATGCTGGAGCCCTACAGAGGCCGTGTGTTCGACCCCTGCTGCGGCTCGGGGGGTATGTTCGTGCAATCAGAAAAGTTCGTCGAAGAACACCAGGGTCGCGTCAACGACATCTCCATCTACGGGCAAGAAAGCAATCAGACCACCTGGCGGCTGGCCAAGATGAACCTTGCCATCCGTGGCATCGACGCCTCGCAGGTGAAGTGGAATAACGAAGGCTCCTTCCTCAACGACGCGCATAAAGACCTCAAAGCCGATTTCATCATTGCGAACCCGCCTTTCAACGTCAGCGACTGGAGCGGCGAACTGCTGCGCAACGATGGCCGCTGGAAATACGGTGCACCGCCCGCAGGCAACGCCAACTTCGCCTGGCTGCAGCACTTCATCTACCACCTCGCCCCCAATGGAAGGGCAGGCGTGGTACTCGCCAAAGGCGCACTCACCAGCAAGACCAGTGGCGAAGGCGAAATCCGCAAGGCGCTCATTGCGGATGGCAACCTCATCGACTGCATCGTCAACCTGCCCGCCAAGCTGTTCCTCAATACCCAGATACCGGCGGCGCTGTGGTTCATGAATAGAGCGAGAACCAACGGCCACCCGCGCAAAGGCGAAATCCTTTTCATCGATGCGCGCAACCTCGGCCACCTCATCAACCGCCGCACGCGCGAACTCTCGCACGAGGATATTCAGTAAATCGTCGATACCTACCACGCCTGGCGTACCGGCGAAGATGGCTATCAAGACGTTAAGGGCTTCTGTGCCTCCGTATCATTGGAGCGCGTGGCGGAACTGGACTACGTGCTTACGCCGGGCCGCTATGTCGGGCTGCCGGACGAAGAGGACGACTTCAATTTTGTTGAGCGCTTCGCGCAGCTCAAGGCTGAATTCGAAGCGCAACTGCTGGAAGAGGTGAAGCTGAACCAAGCCATCGCCGAGAATCTGGCGAGGGTGAAGGCATGAGCGAGTGGCGCACCGTTGAGCTTGGTGAGGTTATCAATTTCAAGAATGGCTATGCATTTAAGAGTGCGGATTTTATTGAGTCTGGCATTCCCGTCATTAAGATAAAAAACGTAAAGCCAAATCGGGTGAATCTAGATGATCTAAGTTATGTTTCTGAGAGTGTCGCAGAGGGTAAAGAGAGATATCTCATAGAGCCCTCGGATATTCTCATTTCAATGTCAGGAAATCGCATAGATGGCTCGCCGGACAGTTGGGTGGGAAAGGTATCAAAATTTAGGCTGAAAGGGGCGTACCTACTCAATCAGAGAGTAAGTATAATTCAAGCAAGAGATGGGGTTTCAGATCCCGACTTTTTGGCATACAGCCTGTCTGCGTGGGATACCCAGCAATACCTGGTAAACCACGCTAATAGTTCAGGAGGGCAGGCAAATATTTCTCCAGATATAGTCAAAGCAATGGAGATCGTTTTACCATCGCTGCCAGAACAAAAAGCTATCGCTACCGTCCTCAGTAGTTTCGACGACAAAATCGATCTGCTAAGCCGCCAGAAAAAAACCCTCGAAGCCATGGCCGAAACCCTTTTTCGTCAGTGGTTCGTGGAGGATGCACAGGAGGCATGGGATGAAGGGAAAGTTGAGGATTTATTTGTTCTGCAAAGAGGTTTTGATTTGCCTGCGCAAAATAGAACAGATGGTCCGTATCCCATTTATGCTGCCAGTGGCTACAGCGGTGGACACTCGGAATACAGAGTACAAGGACCGGGGGTAACTACTGGTCGTAGTGGACTACTAGGTAAAGTTTTTTTTGTGCTGGAAGACTTCTGGCCGCTAAATACTTCTCTCTATGTGAGGGAGTTTAGGCGTGGAACACCGCTTTACTCATATTTCTTCCTCAAGACACTGGATTTGAATTCTTTCAACGCTGGCTCGGCAGTGCCGACACTGAACAGAAATCATGTTCACGAAGAAAGGGTGTTGATACCTCCTGCTGATCTTATCGCGCGGTTCGAAACGACTGCGTTCCCTTTATTCCAAAAAATTAGGCAGAATGAAAAGCAGATTAAGGGCCTCGAAAGGCTCCGCGATACCCTCCTGCCCAAGCTGATGAGCGGCGAGGTGCGAGTAGAGGTCTAAATCATGTCCACATTAAAGGCCCACGAAAAAGTCATCTTCGAGAAGCTGTTTGACCGTGGTGGCTATGTGCTGAACTTTAATGATCGCACCTATGCCGAATTCTTTCGGGAACACGGCATAAATATCGATGCAGATAAATATCGGGGTAACGGTTCGTCTAAGATGAGGCGGCTGCGCGCATTCTGGGAAATTGAATCTGATGCGATTGTTGCAAAAGTTCTGACGGCGATGCTTGAGTATGCGTGTGCGGTCGAGAAAGTCGATAGCGCTGATCGAACCAAAGCGATTTCAATTCTCAGTCGTCTATCAGGGAAAGCGCCGAATACCGAGCAATCTGTTCAGACGCAGGAAGAATTTCTCAGACAGGTGTTTACCGACCTCAAGCTTGCAAGGCTAAATATTGATGCGCAGTTGCAGTCTGTCATTGAGCAGCGAATTGATGAAATTCACAGGTCGCTGAAATCTGAAGCAGCACTGGCGACAATCTTTTTGTGTGGCAGTACCTTGGAAGGGCTTTTGCTTGATGCGGCAACCAAACAGCCGCAGCAGTTCAATGCTTCCCAATCAGCGCCTAAAGATAAGGATGGGAAGGTTTTGCAGTTGCATTCGTGGACGCTTGAAAACCTGATCAATGTGGCACATGAAGTCGGAATGTTATCGCTGGATGTAAAGAAACATGGGCATGCGCTCCGAGACTTCAGGAATTATATTCATCCACGTCAACAAGCTTTCCAGCAATTCCGGCCTGACATGCATACGGCCAAGATTAGTTGGCAGGTATTGCAGGCAGCTATCGCGAATTTGAGTGGGCAGAGAAAGACTTGATAATGTCCAAGGTCACTGAATCCGCCATCGAAGACTTCGCCATCAAGCTGTTCGAGCGCTTGGGCTATGGCCGCAACCATGTCCGGATGGCTACAGATTGTTGCCAACTGAAAATAGCCGAGACGAATTGCAGGCGGATTCAGTTGTCTGGTATTTTCGGACAACTGACGCAGACGGCAAGAGATATGCGTTGGGGATTAACCCCCGTTCCAACTCCCGAGAAATGCTCGGCAATTCAAGTGGCTCCCGCACAGAAACCCTTCGCTTCAAGCCCAGAAAAATGCTATAGTTTTTCTGGATTTTATGTGTGTACGCTATCATGAAAAACATATCTGAAACATGCTTTTACTTCATTGTCGGGCACGGTAGGGGGTGGGCGTTTTCACCAAGTGATCTGGCGGGTCGGTTTTCGCGTCAGCAGGTGGATAGCCTGCTTTCCGAATTAACTCGGCAGGGTAAGATTCGGCGGGTGGCGCGCGGTATCTACGATTACCCGCGCTATAGTGAGTTGCTGAGAAAAATGCTGTCGCCAGATATTGATCAGGTGGCAGCGGCTTATGCACGCAAGTTCGGCTGGCGCATCGAGGTGTCGGGTGAGTCTGCCCTTAATCTGCTGGGGCTTTCCACTCAGGTGCCGGGGCGTTATGTATATTTGAGTGACGGGCCGAACAAGCGGTACGAGGTGACGGGTGCGGAGTTAGAATTCAGGAAGTCGGTGTTGAAGGATATCGGATTCAAGTATCGCGAGAGTTCGCTGCTGGTGCAGGCGCTGAAGGCGCTGGGCAAGGAGCAGATAACAGCTGAGGTGATAGACAAAGCCCGCGCGCAGCTCGACCCCAAGCTGTTTGAAAAAATCCTGAAAGACACGCAGGGCGCAACCGGCTGGATTTACGAGGCGATCAAACAAATCTGCCGGGTGGAACATGGATAAGGTCGCCCGTTTCGATATTCGTCAGCGCAGTGAGCTGTTTCGCGAAACCGCCAGCCTGATGAAAACCACGCCAGCCATTGTCGAAAAGGATTTTTGGGTGGTATGGGTGCTTGATAAGCTGTTCGGTGATGCGCAGTTGCGGCGGGTGCTGAAGTTCAAAGGTGGTACGAGTTTATCCAAGGCATTTGGTCTGATCGGGCGCTTTTCGGAAGATATTGACTTGATTCTCGATTGGCGTGAGGTGACAGGTGAGGATCCGTACCGTGAGCGCAGCAAAAACCAGCAGATGAAATTCAACGAGGCAACCAACGAGCAGGCGGCAGCATATATTCGCGAGACGTTGTTGCCACAGGTGGCTGCGCAGGTCGATTCGTTGTGCAGTTGCAGTATAGACCCGGGCAATCCGCACTCTCTCAACATTCGTTACCCATCCATCTTTTCCGATGCTTATTTGCGGCCTGAAATTTTGCTGGAGATCGGGCCACTGGCTTCGTGGCTGCCCTCCGCTGAGTTTGTGATTAGGGCTTATGCGTCACATCATTTTCCGGGCGTGTTCGAGCGTGCGGTGTGTCACGTACCCACGATATTGGCGAGGCGAACATTTTGGGAGAAGGCGACCATCTTGCATCAAGAGGCGCACCGGGCCGAGGATAGGCCGATGCCTCCGCGTTATTCGCGGCATTATTACGATCTGGCCTGGTTGGCGCAATCCGATGTGAAGGCGGAGGCGCTGGCGGATATGGCGTTACTGGCGGAAGTGGTTACCTTCAAGCAGCGGTTTTACCCAAGCGCCTGGGCGAACTATGGGACGGCGATGCCGGGTAGCTTCAGATTGATTGCTCCCGCATATCGGTTTGATGCGCTGCGGAAAGATTATCAGGCCATGCAGAATATGATTTTTGATCGGCATCTTTCGTTTGAGACGATTATCGAAACGCTGACCGGATTGGAAACCGAGATCAACGCGCTTGGGGGCGGGGAATGACTACGAGACTCACTGAATCTGCCATCGAAGATTTCGCCATCAAGCTATTCGAGCGCCTGGGGTACGACTACATCCATGCGCCGGACATCGCACCGGATGGCAATACGCCGGAGCGCAGCCGCTACGATGAGGTGTTGCTGACCGGGCGACTGGAAGCGGCGCTGAAACGCATCAACTCCAAGCTGCCGCCTGCGCTGCTGCAAGCTGGCTTGAAGGAAGTGCAGCGCATCCATTCGCCCGAACTGCTGGCGAACAACGAGGTGTTCCATCGCTTGCTGACCGAGGGCGTGCCGGTATCCGCCCACAATGAGGGTGACGAGCGCGGCGAGAGGGTGTGGCTGATCGACTTCTCTAAGCCGGAGAACAACGAGTTCGTCGTCGCCAACCAGTTCACCGTTATAGAGAACCACCAGAACAAGCGGCCCGACCTGGCGCTGTTCGTGAACGGCATTCCGCTGGTGGTGATCGAGCTGAAAAACGCCGTCGATGAAAACGCCACCATCAAGGCGGCGTATCAGCAGCTAGAAACCTACAAGCATGCCATTCCCGGTCTGTTTACTTACAATGCATTTGTGGTGATCTCCGACGGGCTGGAGGCCAAGGCGGGTTCGCTTTCGGCGGGTTATTCGCGCTTCATGAGCTGGAAAAGCGCGGACGGCAAGGCGGAGGCTTCACATCTGGTGAGCCAGTTGGAGGTGCTGATCAACGGCATGCTGAACAAGGCGACGTTGCTGGATCTGGTCCGCCATTTCATCGTGTTTGAGAAATCAAAAAAGGAAGATCCCAAGACCGGAGTGATCACGATCAGCACGGTGAAGAAGCTGGCGGCGTATCACCAGTATTACGCAGTGAATGCGGCGGTGGCTTCCACGCTACGCGCGGCGGACATGGCCGAGCAGAAGGTGGCGCAGACTCCGGCCAACTATGGATTGCCCGGTGTGGCGCAACAGCCCAAGGGCGACAAGAAGGCCGGGGTGGTGTGGCATACGCAGGGTTCGGGCAAGTCACTGTCGATGGTGTTTTACACCGGCAAGATCGTGCTGGCGCTGGATAACCCGACGATACTGGTAATCACCGACCGCAACGATCTGGACGACCAGTTGTTCGATACCTTTGCTGCTTCCAAGCAGTTGCTGAGACAGGAGCCGGTGCAGGCCGAGAGCCGCGAGCAGTTGAAAGACTTGCTCAAGGTGGCTTCGGGCGGGGTGATCTTTTCCACCATCCAGAAATTCCAGCCTGAAGAGGGCAATGTGTACGAGCAATTGTCTGACCGCAAAAACATCGTGGTGATCGCCGACGAGGCGCACCGCACGCAATACGGCTTCAGCGCGAAGACGGTGGACGACAAGGATGCCAGCGGCGAGGTGATCGGCAAGAAGGTGGTGTATGGCTTTGCCAAATATCTGCGCGATGCGCTGCCGAATGCGACCTATCTGGGCTTTACCGGAACGCCGATTGAAAAGACCGATGTGAACACCCCAGCGGTGTTCGGCAATTACGTGGACATCTACGACATCGCGCAGGCGGTGGAAGACGGCGCGACGGTGCGTATCTATTACGAGAGCCGTCTGGCGAAGGTGGGCCTCTCCGACGAAGGCAAGAAGCTGATTGCCGAGCTGGACGAAGAACTGGACCAGGACGAGCTGACCGAAACGCAGAAAGCCAAGGCCAAGTGGACAAAGATGGAAGCGCTGATCGGCAGCGAGCAGCGCATCAAGAACATTGCCAAAGACATCGTGGCGCACTTCGAGGCGCGGCAGCAGGTGTTTGCCGGAAAGGGCATGATCGTGTGCATGTCGCGCCGTATTGCCGCCGAGCTGTATGCCGAAGTCGTTAAGCTGAAGCCGGAATGGCACGACGACGATCTGACCAAAGGGGCGATCAAGGTGGTGATGACGGCGGCCAGCAGCGATGGTCCGATGATGGCCAAGCACCACACCAGCAAGGAGCAGCGCCGCTCGCTGGCCGAGCGCATGAAGAACGACGACGATCCGCTCAAGCTGGTGATTGTGCGAGATATGTGGCTGACCGGTTTCGACGCGCCCTGCATGCACACGCTCTACATTGACAAGCCGATGAAGGGCCACAATCTGATGCAGGCGATTGCGCGGGTAAACCGGGTACACAAGGACAAGCCGGGCGGCTTGGTGGTGGACTATCTGGGCATTGCTACTGATTTAAAAGAAGCACTGTCGTTCTATTCAGATGCAGGTGGTAAGGGTGATCCGACCTTAGCGCAGGAACAGGCGGTGAGCCTGATGCTGGAAAAACTAGAAGTGGTTTCGGCGATGTTCAATGGGTTTGCCTATGAAGATTATTTTGAAGCGGATACCTCGCAGAAGCTTTCGCTAATTCTGGCGGCGGAGGAACACATCCTCGGACTTGAAGATGGCCGCAAGCGCTACATTAACGAGGTAACGGCGTTATCGCAGGCATTTGCCATTGCCATTCCGCACGAACAGGCGATGGATACCAAGGATGAGGTCGGCTTCTTCCAGGCAGTGAAGGCGCGATTGGCCAAGTTTGACGGCACAGGTGAAGGACGCAGCAACGAGGAGATCGAAACCACTATTCGGCAGGTAATCGATAAAGCACTGGTGTCGGAACAGGTGATCGACGTATTCGATGCGGCGGGGATTAAGAAGCCGGACATTTCGGTGCTGTCCGAAGAGTTTCTGGCAGAGCTGAAGGGCTACCAGCACAAGAACGTGGCGCTGGAGGTGCTGAAGAAGCTTCTCAACGATGAGCTGAGAGTGCGCGCCAAGAAAAACCTGGTGCAGAGCAAGAGCCTGATGGAGATGCTGGAAAATGCCATCAAGAAATACCACAACAAGGTGCTGACTGCCGCCGAGGTGATGGAAGAGCTGATCAAGATCAGCAAGGAGATCGTCGCGTCGGACGCCGAAGCTTCGCATATGGGGTTGAGCGATTTCGAGTATGCGTTCTATACGGCGGTGGCGAATAACGATAGCGCGAAGCAGTTGATGCAGCAAGATCAACTGCGTGAGCTAGCTGTGGTTCTAACGCAGCGGGTGCGCGAGAACGCCTCCATTGATTGGACGGTCAAGGAAAGCGTGAAGGCCAAGCTGAAGGTGATTGTAAAGCGCACGCTGCGGCTGTATGGCTATCCGCCTGACATGCAGTTGCTGGCGACAGAGACAGTATTGAAGCAGGCAGAAATGATTGCGGAAGAGTTAATTAATTAACTATATTGTACTAATCTCGACTTGATCTGGCAGTCACTTCTACAAATTGGATAACTGTCAGATCAAGTCGAGATTAGTACATATAAATCATTAAAACCAGCATAACCATAATTTAATGCATTCTTGGAAACCTTGGCTTCTCAGAGTCAGTTGTTGACTCATCATCGTTAACTTGATGGTCATCCTGCTTCTGGGTCAATATATTTTCCTCTTCAGCCATAGCTGCTAAAGTCTCTTCCCAACCAGCCTCAAAGTCAGGAACTGGGCTTAAATATTCATCATAAATATCATCATGCTGCTCTTCATCTTGCTGCACATGGTTACTATTTGGTTCGATTCGACCTGATTGAGGAATAATACTATGGGCTGCCTGAGTCTGAGGGGCACTATTAACACCTGGCAGTGATACTTTTTCTGGATTAACTAACTCTTTAGCCGGAGTTAAGGGAGGTTCTATCTCAACTCTTGGAGAAGGATTAACTCTATTTTCATTTTGAGCCGGTTTTATCAATTTTACTGGCTCTTGCACTGTTTGATCACCTTGTGAATTATTAAACCCTTGCAAAGGCTCTATAGGTTTTCCTGGGGCGTTATTTGCTTTATGGGAGGTCGCAGGTATTACTTTATCGGTTGAGACCTGCTTAGAGCTACTGATCTCTGGTTTTGGGGTCGTTTTAGTCACTAAACTTGGTGTTTCAGGTTTGTTTACATTGGTGGCGACTTTAGGGGCAATTTTTGGCTTTCTAGCCTTTAGAGGATTAACGCCAAATAGATCATCCAATACAGATCCAAAGAAGTTTCTAACCCCTCGAAAACCCTCTTTTACGAACTCTGCAACTGGGGTAATAACATCTTTACCATCCACCCTCCCATTTCCAATACCATAACGAGGTTGGTTTGCCGGAATATGTGGTTTTCTGATAGCGGCAGGATGAGTGGGCTTTGTTAATTTTTGCGTAGCTTTGGCTATTTCTGGCTGTGATTCTACTGCTATAGGTTTTGCAGCAAACACTTCGATATTTTGAGTCAAATTAGAATGGTCTACTTGCTCATTATTGGCAGCCATTGGTTGAGGTTTTTGCGCATTGGCTAAAACCACTCCTTCAAACTGATTTTGCTTGTCTTTTAATTGATTTTTTTGTTGTTTTTCATGGATAGCTTGACGTCGTTTAGTTCTTAAAACAACGCTTGCATAACGTTGACTTTCACCAGGAGACCTCCGTTCAAT
>DAIDKB010000029.1 GCA_027451105.1 bacterium | reverse complement strand
GGGCGTTAGCGAAGAGGCGCTAGTTAGCCGCGATTACATTGGCAACAGTCACTCCGGTGTGGTTGATCTGCCTTTAACTAAGGTTGTCGGAGGTAATCTGGCCAAGATTATGGTTTGGTACGACAACGAATGGGGTTACAGTAACCGTTTGGTTGAACTAATCGCCGATCTTGGCAAGACCCTGAATCACGATAACAATTAGGCAATAAAAAAGCCCATCATGGGCTAAACAAAATCTGATTAATTAGGTGTGAAGTTGGGGCGGGGAGTTTTTTAGGCTCCCCGCCCTCACTCACCTCAGCGGCGGAAGATGGTCCTGTCATTCTCGAGGGAGGTGAGGAACATGCCTCCGCCGGCTCCCAGCCAGATGAACAGCAGGAACCCCGAGCCAACTACGGCTCCGAAGGCTCCGTGGGTGTTCCAGTCCGTAACGGATGTCAACCAGCTGATCATGACGACCACCGCCAGCGTGAAGCTGGCGAGGTGGACGATAGCGCCAGGCAGGGTGCGCCCGAAAAGGTAGAGCAGGATGGCGATCAACAGCGTCACCACCGCCACGATTACGATGATGGCGATGGACTTGCTGTTCAGGCCGAGCACTCCGTAGTCGTTGTTCACTGAATGCCTTTCTGAGGTGCGCCTTGGCGCTGGTGGATAAAACCGGATCACGCGTAAAGCTTTTAGAACTATAGCACAAAATAACTAAAAAGTCAATAGCTATACTTTTTGCGCAAAATTTCGATATCGCTTATACTTACATCATGAAGATATATCTAGGCGGTGACCATCAGGGCTATCATTTAAAGCAGCAAATTTTTGCATATTTAGCAAAACACGGTTATGAAGTTGAGGATGTTGGTGACAATGTATTGGATCCAGCCGATGACTTTCCAGAATTTGCTCAGGCAGCAGCCTTAAAGGTATTAGGCAGTAATGACACAGACCCGCGCGCTATCTTGATTTGTGGTGGTGGCCAGGGTATGGCAATGGCAGCAAACCGCTTTCACGGTATCCGTGCCAGTGTGATTTGGGATGCCTATGAGGCCAAGATGACTCGCAATGATAATGACAGCAACGTGTTGTGTTTACCAGCCCGTGTCGTTGGCGAGGATGACTCGTCGTGGCAGGGTATTCTAGAAACTTGGCTATCAACGCCGTTTGCTGCAGCCGCTCGTTTTAAAAGGCGCAATGCGCAGATTGATGAATTGTAATGAGTGTTATTGCACCATGTATCACGGTTGAGACCCCGGAGGATTACAAAGCTGCTATCGAGCGAATCCATCCGTTCGCTCAACGGGTTCATATTGATATTAGTGATGGCGAATTTGCCCCAACCTTTTTACTGGGTGAATCGCAAATATGGTGGCCAAAAGAGTGGCAAGTTGATATTCACGCTATGGTGGCGCGTCCGGCCGAGCACGTTCAGGCTTTAATCAAGCTTAAACCCAGCCTGATTACCTTTCATGTTGAAACCGGTATTAATCTATTGCCGATTATGGCGCAAATTAAACAGGCTGGTATTAAGGCAGGTGTTGCACTCTTAAAACCTACTGTGCCATCAACTGTTGCCGATGTGATTAAAGCGGCCGATCACGTCATGGTGTTCAGTGGCGATTTGGGCCATTACGGCGGTACCGCCAGTTTGATGCAGCTTGAAAAGGTTCGACTAATTAAAGCGATTAATCCTGGTGTCGAAATTGGTTGGGATGGCGGCGTAAGCGTCGATAATGCCTACACGCTGACTCAAGGTGGTGTTGATGTCCTAAATACGGGTGGTGCGCTGGCAAAAGCGACCGATCCTGCCCTTGCTTATGCTACACTTGTAAAAGAGATAAATAAACACGGAGTTATCTAAATGAGTGGGCAGTTAACAATCCGGCAGCTAGAGCAAAAAGCTAATGACATCCGCGAAGATATTATTCGCATGCTAGAGGCTGCCAAAAGTGGTCACAGCGCTGGTCCGCTTGGACTGGCTGATATTTTTGCGGCTTTATATTTTAATATCCTAAACCTTGATCCAAAAAACCCCGAGTGGGAAGATCGTGACATCTTGTTTTTGAGTAACGGCCATACGATACCGGTCCAGTATGCCGCTATGGCTGAGGCTGGTTATTTTGAAAAAGACGAACTTTTGACACTGCGCAAGCTTGGTAGTCGTCTGCAAGGGCACCCCGAGCGCGAACGTTTGCCGGGCCTAGAAAATACCAGTGGACCTCTTGGTAGTGGTTTGTCGCAAGCCTCTGGCTATGCTTACGCAATGCAGTACATGGATAATATCAAGCATCGCTTTGTCTATGTGGTTATGGGTGACGGCGAACTCGACGAAGGAAACGTCTGGGAGGCGGCCATGTTTGCCGGTAAGTATAAATTATCACAACTTATCGCCATAATTGATCGCAACAATATACAGATTGATGGCAGTACCGAAGATGTTATGCCTCTTGAAGACCTCCGTGAAAAGTGGGAATCGTTTGGTTGGCACGTACTTGAAATCGATGGCCATAATATTGAAAGCGTGATTGATGCCGCTAGCATGGCGCGCGCAATTACTAATCGACCAAGTGTCATTATTGCGCATACTATACCGGGTAAAGGTGTTGATTTTATGGAATACGACTACAAGTGGCATGGCGTGGCCCCGAACAGTGACCAGGCTAAAGAGGCCCTTAAAAAGCTACGTACCCTTGATGGCAAAATTACTTTTGAAGGAGCCGGCATAGAATGAGCTATCCACTGCAACCCGATGTCTTTAATGACGATGTTAAGCTTGAACCAATCCGAGCCGGTTTTGGTCGTGGCCTAAAAGTAGCCGGTGCGGCTAATGATAAGATTGTCGCCCTTTGTGCTGATCTTACTGAAAGCACCCAAATGCATCTTTTTCGAAATGAATTTCCAACCCGTTTTGTGGAGGTCGGTATTGCCGAGCAAAACCTAGCTGCGCTTGCGTCCGGTCTAGCTCGCGCCGGTAAGATTCCATTTGCAAGTAGCTATGCAGCATTTAGTCCTGGACGCAACTGGGAGCAAATTAAAACAACAGCAGCGATTAATAATCAGCCGGTCAAGATTATCGGTAGCCATGCTGGTGTCAGTGTCGGTCCCGATGGCGCGACTCATCAAATGCTAGAAGATATCGCTTTGATGCGGGTCATGCCAAATATGGTTGTGATTGCACCCGGTGACAGTATCGAGGCCGAAAAAGCGACACTAGCGATTGCCGAAAATGGTAAACCAAGCTATTTGCGTCTGGCTCGTGAGAAGTCACCGATTTTTAGTACCGAAGAATCACCATTTGAAATTGGCCAGGCTTATATTTTGCGCGAAGGTCACGATGTTAGCTTGCTAGGTACTGGTGCGATGAGCTACCAGTTACTGAAGGCGGCTCATTTGTTAGAATCTGTCGGTATTAATGCCGAAGTTGTTCACGTGCCAACCATTAAGCCGCTAGATGAAGCCACAATTTTAGATAGTGTTAAGCGTTGCGGTCGCGTAATTACCGCCGAAGAAGCTCAGGTCAAAGGTGGTTTTGGTGGAGCGATTGCCGAGCTGCTGTCTGAGAAAATGCCAACACCGCTAAAGCGAATCGGTATACAGGATCGCTATGGTGAAAGTGGTGAGCCAAACGAACTACTAGACTATTTTGGCTTGACGGCTGAAAAAATGGTTGATGTAATTACTGATTTTGTAAATAACACACCGAAGTATCACCAAGAATATTAAAAGGGGGCATCCATGGGACTGACGATTAACCAAATTAGAGACAATACAACCCGAGCCAGGCATTTGATGCAACGCAGCCGGGCGCAAGGCTTTGCCGTTGGCGCCTTTAATATTGATAACCAGGAAACCCTAATTGCTATTGCTAGGGCGGCTCAGAAGTTGAGTGCGCCAGTATTGGTTGAGGTTAGCGACGGTGAAGTTAAAGCCATCGGTCTAGACAATATCCGTGACATGGTTGACAACTATCGTCTGGAGTATGGCATCGAGATGTATGTTAACCTGGACCACAGCCCAACTGTCGAAGACTGCAAAAGGGCGATAGACGTTGGTTTTGAATTTATTCATATTGATATTTCGCAGGCGAACCATGACGCTACAACTGAGGATATTATTGCTAAAACTAAGGAAGTCGTCGAGTATGCTCGTTTTACCGGTGCCTTAGTTGAGAGTGAGCCTCACTACTTTGGCGGTTCATCTAATCTTCATGTCGAATCAATTGATTATGAGGAAATCAAAAAGACTTTTAGCACGCCAGAAGGCGCTAAAGCCTTTGTTGACGCCACTGGCATCGATACTTTTGCGGCCGCTGTTGGCAACTTGCACGGAAAATATCCGGTACCAAAGCAGCTTGACCTTGAGTTGTTGCAAAAAATTCGAGATTCAATTGATTGTCAGATCAGCCTGCATGGCGGTAGTGACACGCCGCTTCATTATTTTGAAGAGGCTGCTAAAATTGGTGTTAGTAAAATTAATATTAATAGTGATATGCGCTTTGCCTTTCGCAAGGAGCTTGAAAAAGTCTTGGCCGAAAATCCCGACGAATATGCTGTTGTGAAGTTAATGCCACAGGTTTACGCTGCTGTTCAGGCGGTCGTCGAAGAGAAAATTCAAGCGTTTGGTAGCGCAAACCGGGCGGTTATGTAGCATGGCATTACCGGTCATCGTCACTATCGGCAAAGCTACTCAGGATGTTTTTTTGCTAAGTTCTAAATCTTTCGTGCCGCAAATTCATAAAGGTGTTTTATACGAACAGCTGCCATTGGGTCAAAAGCTAGATTTAGATGAAGTTGTCTTTACGACCGGTGGTAATGTTACTAATGCCGCGGTTACTTTTGCGCGTCAAGGTTTGCACAGTCAATACATATGGGCTATCGGCACCGATGTCGCTAGTCGGATAATTTTAAGTGATTTGGATAGCGAAGGCATTGATACAAGCGGTGTCGTTCAGGATGAGTCGTACCGTTCAAGTTATTCGGTTATTTTGCTGGCAAGTAGTGGTGAGCGGACGATTTTAAACTATCACGGCACAAAATTGCAAAGTGATGGCAGTACGCTTGATCTATCGGTGCTTAAAAATGCTGACTGGGTTTATTTATCGGCGCTTGGCGACATGGAACTTTTAGAGCTAATTATAAGTAGTTGTGTGGACCACGGTATTAAGGTGATGCTTAACCCGGCCAGTTCGGAGCTTGGCGAAATCGATAAACTGAAAGCCTTACTTGAAGATGTTGAAGTCTTGATTGTTAATAAAGAAGAGGCCCAGCAGATTGTGGAAGGTCAGACTATCGAAGAGTTAGCTCGACATGCAACTAACTATTGTCCAGTCGCGATTGTATCCGACGGTCCAAATGGCGCTGTCGTGACCGACAAAAAGACAATGATTAAGGTTGGTATGTATGAGGACGTACCGGTAGTCGATCGTACTGGCGGTGGTGACGCTTTTGGGTCGGGCTTTTTAAGCTATTATGCGCAAGGTAAGTCACTCAAAGAATCGATTATTTTCGCCAGTGCTAACTCAACATCGGTTGTTGGCCAAATTGGTGCCAAAGCTGGTATTTTACATCGAGGAACGAAGCTACATGATATGCCACTAACGGAGGAAGATTTTTAGGCAATGGCAAAGTTTTTGCAACAGCTATTAAATATTAGCGAGCCAACGTTCAGCGTCGGTATAAATCAGTTAGAGAAAGCAACTGGCTATAGCGGTGTTGACACGCGCTTGATTGCTGATATTACACATAAGGCCCACGACATCATGCGTAAACTTAATCTTGATCCAGCTGACACGACTGGTCGCGAGCTTTACCAGTCGTTAATTAGCACGGTCAAACGCGGCACCTTTGAGGCATTACTGGCGGACGCGGACTATATTATGATGTCGTTTGACGGCGCGCCGGTCTCGTTTAATTTGATTGATGTGATTGAAAATTCGCATCATGAATTAAGTTACGAAAAAAGAATTGTCAGCCATGGTCAACGTAGCTTGCGGGGCGAAATCGTTCAGCGCTACATTCAACATCCGCGTACTAGTGAAGTTGTGGCGCGTGAAATTGCTTCGCATATTGGGCTACTTCCCGAATCTGACAGTTGGTATAGCGAAGTTGATAAAAGTCATAAACTGATCGAAAGTGGTTTGCCACGTATTTTAACTATCGGTGATATTGTGACCGACGCTTTTATTGCTCTTCGCGAAGATCAGGCGGAAGTTACAACTGATGAGCATGGTATTAAGCGACTAAGCATGGAGTTTGGCTCTAAACCACCCTACGATCATGTTGATATCGTCCAGGCTGTTGGCAACAGTGCAAACGCGGCCGTGGCGCTATCTAGGCTGGGCTTAAAGGCCGACTTGATGGCGTTTTTGGGCGATGATCAGGCGGGAAAAGACTCACTGCGCTACTTGTCCGAGCAAAAAGTTGGTACCGAGCTGGTGTCAGTTCAAGCTGGCCAAAAGTCTAACTATCACTTTGCCTTGCGTTATGGTGCTGATCGAACTATCTTAATCAAATACGAGGACTATGATTATGATTGGCGGGAGCCGGTTAATGAGCCGGACTGGATTTATCTCAGTATGATTAGCAAATCTGCCTGGAAACTGCATGAAGACTTGCTGAAATATCTTGGCGAACATCCCGAAGTTAAGTTAGCCTTTCAACCGGGAACCTTCCATTTTGAATGGGGCACTGAAAAGTTAGCCGAAATCTACAAACGATCATATATTGTCTTTATGAACCGCGAAGAAGCCGCCTTGGTTACTGGCAGGAGTGTCGAATCGGTCCGTGATTTAGCGCTGGCTCTACATGAGCTTGGTCCACAGATTGTTGTTATAACAGATGGCCCGAACGGTTCATATGTATCTGGTAATTATAAGTTTTTGATGATGCCAAATTATCCTGATCCAGCTCCGCCACTTGATCGAACCGGAGCGGGTGATGCCTTTGCATCAACGATTGTGGCGGCCCTGGCGCTTGGTGAAAGTCTTGAGACGGCAATGGCCTGGGCCCCAATTAACTCGATGAGCGTTGTTCAGCAGCTGGGTGCTCAAGCGGGCTTATTAAAAAGTGAAGATCTGAAGGCATATCTGGAAACGGCACCTGAAGACTATAAGATTAAGGAGTTATAAAAGTGAGATATCAAATTTGCGTGTCAGGCGCAGCGTCCGGAAATACAGTTCAAGCCGCTCATCAGTTAGCTTTTGATTTAGGCAAGGCCATTACTAGCAGGGGTAAGACACTAATGACCGGTGCGACTGTCGGACTGCCTTGGTATGCTGCTAAGGGCGCGTTTAGCGTTGAAGGTAAACGCGGTATGTCGGTTGGTTTTTCACCGGCTACCTCTTTTAGAGAGCATGTGACAGTTTATAAATTACCGACCGTTGAGTTTGATTACATTAACTTCACCAGCATGGAATACGTGGGCCGTGATGTTCACTTAGTGCGCAGTAGTGACGCCGTAATCACAGTTGGTGGTCGTATGGGTAGCCTGCACGAATTTGCGACAGCCCTTGAAAGCAAAAAGGTCTGCGGCGTATTGCTTGGTAGCGGCGGTTTGGCTGATTATATCCCAACACTTCTAAAAAACATTGAAGCACCCGGTGCTAATGAGGTTATTTACGATACCGACCCCGACCGATTAGTCGAAAAAGTGATTGAAGCTTTAGATAAAAAGTACACCGGCTTCGAGTATTATCCAGATGATCGTCACATTTCTGACCATCGTTCCGGTCGCGGCTGAACTCTACCTGACTGACTTGGCCTGATGGGCTATAATAAGGATTGATGAGTCAACAATTCCGCTTAGAAACACCGTATCAGCCGACTGGTGATCAGCCGATGGCTATCCGTCAATTGCTTGACGGCCTTGATAAAGGTAAGCGTGAGCAAACTCTGCTTGGTGTGACGGGCAGTGGTAAGACTTTTACGATGGCTAATATTATCGCCGATCGTCAGGTGCCGACCTTAATTTTGGCCCACAATAAAACCTTAGCCGCCCAGCTATACAGCGAGTTTAAGGCGTATTTTCCAGATAACGAAGTCCATTATTTTGTCAGCTATTTTGATTACTACCAACCAGAAGCTTATATTGCTGGTAGCGATACTTATATTGAAAAAGACAGCAAAATTAACGACGAGATTGATCGCTTGCGTCATGCGGCGACGATGGCTCTGCTGACTCGACGCGACACGATTATCGTGGCTAGTGTTAGCTGTATTTACGGTATTGGCTCCCCTGAAGATTACTCGGCAATGTCCATTACCGTTAAGCTGGGTGAGCGTCGCCAGCAAGACAAATTTATTCGATTACTAACCGATATTCAGTACCACCGCAATGATATTGACTTTCACCGGGGTACCTTTCGGGTAAAGGGCGATGTTGTTGACGTCTTTCCAGCTGGTAGTGATATTGCTTATCGGATTGCCTTTTTCGGTGATGAGGTCGAACGTATTACGCGGATGGACCCGCTGACTGGCGAAATCTTGGCCGAACCAGCCGAGGTTAGTATTTTTCCAAGTAGTCACTATGTCACGCCAAAAGAAAAGCTGGCCGTGGCGATTGAAAACATTAAAACCGAGTTTGCCGAGCGGCTGGAATGGTTTGAAAAAAACGACAAGTTGCTTGAAGCGCAACGCTTGGCGCAGCGCACTAAATATGACTTAGAGATGCTAGAAGAAACCGGTTTTGTAAAGGGAATTGAAAACTATAGCCGATATCTAACCAACCGCGAACCTGGCGAGCAGCCAGCCACCTTGCTGGATTATTTTCCAGACGATTTTATGTTGATGGTTGACGAGAGTCACATGACCTTGCCGCAAGTTCGTGGCATGTATAACGGTGATCGGGCGCGCAAAGAAGTCTTGGTTGACTATGGTTTTCGCCTGCCATCGGCACTTGATAACCGACCACTAACTTTTGCCGAATTTGACCGCCATATTAATAAAGCTATTTATGTCTCGGCCACGCCAGGTGATTACGAATTAGCTCATAGCCCAGAGCCCGCCCAGCAGGTGATTCGTCCAACTGGTCTGATTGACCCAGAGATTATTGTTCGTCCGACTAAAGGCCAAATTGACGATTTGGTAGCAGAAATCCGCGACCGAACGGCTAAGAATCAACGCGTGCTGGTGACGACCCTGACAAAACGGATGGCCGAAGATTTGACGACTTATTTACAGGAAATTGACATTAAGACGGCTTATATACACAGCGATGTTGATACCTTGGAACGTGGCGATATCTTAAAGGATTTGCGCCTTGGTGTTTATGACGTATTGGTTGGTATTAACTTGCTACGTGAAGGCCTGGATTTGCCCGAGGTTAGTTTGGTGGCAATTATGGACGCCGACAAAGAGGGCTTTTTGCGTAGCGCCAATGCTTTGATTCAGACGATTGGTCGTGCCGCTCGTCACCTTGAAGGTAAAGTCTTGATGTATGCCGATAAAATGACCGATTCGATGAAAAAGGCGATTAGCGAGACTGACCGACGTCGGACAATTCAAACTGCCTATAATGTTGAGCACAATATTACGCCCGAAAGCATCGCCAAGGGGATTGATGAAGGTTTGCGCTCCTTAATCCCTAAGAAAGAAGATGAATCTAGAAAACTTAACCTCAACAAGATTCCGCGCGACGAATATCCATCGTTGATTAAAGAGTTGACTGGTCAGATGGAATTTGCCAGTGCTAATCTTGAATTTGAAAAGGCAGCTGAACTACGCGATATGATTGCCGATCTTAAGAATAAGCTATAAATGACTGTCAGGGTTGCCTCGTGGAATATTGAAGGTCGACTGACAGACCTGGCGATTAATCGTAGGGGGACACCCGACCATATCTTGAGTGGCATTGTAAAGCTTAGGGCTGATGTATTGTTTTTGGCCGAAGCTTTTGGGGCTGAAGTGCTGAATGACGATATTCGCAAGCAACTCGATAAACTCGGCTATCACATTATTGAAGTGCCATATAGTGAAGGTGGCGCAGCTAGGTTGGCGCCAGCCGTGTACAGCCCATCGATGATGCTACTTAGCAAATTGCCAATCACTAGCTATCAAACGATTCGTCTGGGCGATCTACGGAACGCAATTCTAGTGCATATCAAAGACCCAAGCACCGATAAAACGCTTCGAGTAATTGGTGTCCACCTGGACGACCGTTCCGAGATTCTTCGCTTAAAACAAGCCCCAGACCTAATAAATATTATTCAAGAGACAAGCGAACCGACGATTGTTATGGGCGACTTTAACGCGATGCACGGTGGTGATATTTTACCCGCAAAACTTTTGCGTAGTTTACCGATTCGGACAGCGGCAAAGTATGTCGTTCCGGAACTATCGTTACGAGCGGTGGATATGGCGAAGGGGGATACTTTAAAACAGATTATGCACCAGACGGGCCTCCGTGATGCCGATAGACGGCATCGACCGACAACGACGCCGAAACTACGCGGCCGGGAATGGCTACCAAGTATTCGATTGATGCAAATTGACCATATATTAGCTTCGCCAACTATAAACATAAGTAATTTTCGCGTTTCAACAGATGGCGGCTCTGATCATCGGGCTATTTCCGCTACGGTTACTCTAGACAAAAATAGCTAACTGTGCTAATATAAACATATTGCATTCAATGAATGTCGAGTCTCTTTCGAAGATGTAGCGCCCAAGTGAAAATAAAAATGCGCTTCCACTGAAATATCCCCTCGCTGTTCTGCCTCGCTTATTTGGTGAGCAATAAGACTGCAAAACAGCAAACTAAACGAAAGGCCTATTTTTTATGGCATATCAACAACGACGCTTCGGCGGTTCTAGTAATTCACGCCCCGGTGGAAGCCGTGGTAGTTCATTTGGCGACGCTCGTCGCGGTGGCGGTTCGCGTGGACCAGCCAAGAAATATATTCACCCCAGTAAATTCATCAACAAGGCGACTGCAAAGGCTGACGAAGTTGTCTATGAATCAACAAACAAGTTTATCGACTTCCCGTTTGGTAACCAACTTCGTAGTAACATTGTTAAAAAAGGCTACGAAATCCCCAGTGCAATCCAGGACCAAGCGATTCCTCACATTCTTGATGGTAAGGACGTTATTGGCCTAGCTAACACTGGTACCGGCAAGACAGCGGCTTTCTTGCTGCCAATTATCGAACTTCAAACTGGTGTTAATTTGCGACCGAGTGTCCTGATTATTGCACCAACCCGCGAGCTTGCTCAGCAAATTGATGAAGAGTTCCGCGCCTTTGCGCAGGGTCTTGATCTTTACTCGGCACTGATTGTTGGCGGTGTTAGTGTTGATCGTCAGATTCGTGACCTTAAGCGTCGTCCACACTTTATTATTGGCACGCCAGGTCGCCTAAAGGACCTGATGAACCGTCGTCTGATTCGACTTGATAGCGTTAATACGCTCGTTCTTGACGAAGCCGACCGCATGCTAGATATGGGCTTCTTGCCTGACATTCGCGCCATCGTGAATGAAATGCCGGTCGAGCGCCAGACGCTATTCTTTAGCGCCACGATTACTCCAGAGATTCAAATGCTAGTAAATACCTTTCTAAAGAATCCTGTCACAGTATCAGTGCGAACAAGTGAAACCAACGAACATATCGAGCAGACCGTTATTGAAGCTCGTGACAAAAACCATAAGGTTGAGCTTTTGACCGAGATGCTTCGTGGCAAAGAGTACGAAAAAGTGCTTGTCTTTGGTGAAACTAAGTTTGGCGTGCAACGTCTAAGCGATCACCTTGATAATAGCGGCATTCCATCGGTTGCGATTCATGGTAACAAAAATCAATCACAGCGTCAGCGTGCCTTGAAGCAATTCAAGGACGAGCGTGTTCGTGTGATGGTGGCAACCGACGTGGCCGCTCGTGGACTTGATATTCCAAATGTATCTCATGTGATTAACTTTGATACTCCTCAAAACTACGAGGACTACATTCACCGTATCGGCCGTACTGGCCGTGCTGGTGCCAGCGGTAAAGCTCATACCTTTATCGACATCCAACGCTAAATTGAATTCGTAGTTGTGAATAGATTTCGCCAAGGCAAAAGCCTTGGCGATTTTCATATCTCTCGATTTGATCCTAGCTATCATTTAGCTTATACTTAACTCCATCTATGTGGGCAAAAAACAAACACTCTGGTTTCACTATCGTCGAACTCCTCATAGTCATCGTCGTCATAGGCATACTGGCCGCCATCACTATCGTCGCCTATAACGGTATACAAGCTAGAGCTCGGGCTGCCACAGTACAGTCGGATCTGGAGGGCGCCGCTAAGCAGCTTGCCATGGATCAAATTACTAGTAGTGCCTATCCGGCAACTGTGGCTTTAGCTAATAACGGCGCAGGTTTAAAGGCTAGCTCTGGTACTACCTACCAATATGCCGTTAACAATACCACCACTCCGCAAACTTACTGTATAACCGCTACAAATGTTACTACTAGTTACTTCGTGTCTAGTAGTAACAATACGCCAACAGCTGGTGCCTGTCCTGGGCAAGGTGCTGGTGGGGTGGCGGCGATTACGAATTTAGCTACGAATCCTGAAGCGACTGTCTATCTTAGTAGTGGATCGTCTCTCGGCTGGCTGTCTACTCGTTGGTTCGGTACCAGTGGTGGAACGGGTACTTATTCGCTGGTCACAGGCGCTTCTGATGGCCCTATTGGCATAACTACATATTGTCGCAAGACTTGGACTGCCGCTCCTGCTGGAAATGGTAATACGGGCTATTCAAACTCATATGGAGGATCTTCCGGTATACCTGTGACTGCAGGGGCGGCATATACGTTCTCGTCATATCTACGAACGTCTGCTAGTGGAATAGGTGCGGTACACATGCGAATATCTTGGTATGATAGCTCTGGAGCAGCAATTGGTAGTAGCCTCACTGGTCCCGATGTAACTCTCACTGCAAATACCTGGAAGCGAATCTCACTTACGCTCACCGCTCCGGCGGGAGCTGTAACGGTAGCTGTAATTAGTGATGTCGATGGCGGTACTGCATGGCAGGTTGGTAATACGCTCGACGGCACCGGTTTAATGATGACAGTGGGCGCAACCCTCTTCAATTACGCCGATGGCAATAGCCCTAACTGGATATGGAATGGTACGCCTAACGCGTCGACGTCTACTGGCTCACCACTATAAGGCTACAAATACTATGATCATTAGGCTATAATAGTCTAATGACAGATATATCTCGTGATGATGTGCAGCATCTTGCACAACTAAGTAGTTTAGCGCTTAGTGACCAGGAAATTGATAATCTTAGAATTGATATTGGTAATATTTTGGGCTACATTAATCAACTGAGTGAGCTTGACACTACTGGAATCGAGCCGACTTATCAGGTAACTGACCTCGAAAATGTCTGGCGAGATGATAAAATTGACGATTATGGTTTGGGCCGTGATAA
Source organism: bacterium (assembly GCA_027451105.1). Classification (GTDB taxonomy): domain Bacteria; phylum Patescibacteriota; class Saccharimonadia; order Saccharimonadales; family Saccharimonadaceae; genus UBA1547. The sequence goes on along the minus strand of DAIDKB010000029.1, from coordinate 17,859 downwards.
TTTATTAGCCCTGGCGCCAGAATCGCTTGATGGCCAAATTAAAGTACCAAAGGTTTTATAAATGACTAAAATTTCCGATTATATTTCAAAAAATGCCCGCCAGAATGTAGTAGAGGCTATAAAACGCGCCAATGACAATAATGAGTATCATGCACTGCTAAGCTTGACTGAAGAGCGCGCTTTGGAGCGTGCTGACGCGGTTGACCGTGGTGAGATAACCGGTCGACTAGCCGGTGTGCCGTTTGTTGTTAAGGATAACTTTTTGGCCTTCGGGGCACCGACCACAGCGGCTAGTCGGATGCTTGAAAATTTTAAGGCACCGCTGCAGGCAACGGCCGTTGAAAAACTTGAGGCGGAAGGCGCGATTTGTATTGGTAAAGCCAACCTTGACGCCTTTGCGCACGGTGGAAGTACTGAAAACTCAGCCTTTGGCCCAACCCTAAATGCCTATGACAAGACCAAGGTAGCTGGTGGTAGTAGTGGCGGCTCAGCTGTCGTAACGGCGCTTGATATTGTGCCATTTGCACTCGGTAGCGATACTGGTGGTTCGATTCGTCAGCCAGCCAGCTTTAACGGTGTTATTGGCGTCAAGCCAACTTACGGTACGGTCAGCCGCTACGGCGTAGTGGCAATGGCTAGTAGTACAGATACGATTGGCTGTTTTGCGACTGACGCCGAAGATGCTGAGCTGATTATGGATATTATGGCGGGCAAAGACGACAAGGACATGACGACTTTACCTGATTTCTTTAAGCCGGCCGAGGCCAAGTCCGGCCTTAAAATTGGTTTAATTAAAGACACGATGACTGACGATGTTGACCCTGACGTTAAACAAGTTACCCTCGATTACGTTGAGCTCCTCAAGGCCGCTGGACACACTGTTGACGAGGTCGAAATGCCAATTGCTAAATATGCTTTGGCGATTTATTACATAGTTGTTCCAGCCGAAGTCAGTAGTAACCTGGCGCGTTATGACGGCATTCGCTACGGACACCGCGCTGAAGGGGCGTCGACTTTGGCTGAACTTTACGGAAAAAGCCGCGACGAAGGTTTTGTCACTGAAAATAAACGACGAATTATGATTGGTAGCTATGTGTTGTCGAGCGGCTTCTTCGACGCCTATTATTTACAGGCACAAAAGGTCCGCACTTTATTAGTTAATGAATTTAACAAATTATTTGAAGACTACGATGTATTAATTGGTCCAACAACGCCAACGCCAGCCTTTGGTCTGGGTGAGAACGTGGCTGATCCGATCAAGATGTATCTGGCTGATATCATGACCGTACCAGCCTCTTTGGCGGGCTTACCGGCGATTAGCGTGCCGGCTGGAAAAAGCACAAGTGGCTTGCCAATCGGTGTTCAGTTGGTTGGTCCGCGCCGCAGTGACGCCGAGTTACTCGCCTTAGCAAAATCAGTGGAGAAAGCGTAATGGATCAGTCAATTATTTTTATGTTTGCCGCTGTTATTATTGTCGGTGCGATGTTATTTGGTATCATCGGCCTAACTAAACAGGGTAAACGCTACCTTAACGTTGAGCACTATCGTGTTAAATGGCTTGATATTGAACGCCGTCTAAAAAGCGATGAACCAAGCAGTTTTAAGCTGTGCGTTATGGATGCCGATAGTTTGCTCGACAAAGCCTTAAAGGAGCGCGGTTTTCGTGGTCAAACGATGGGTGAGCGTCTGAAGAGTGCAACTAAAAGTTTATCTAATACCCACGGGGTATGGTCGGCACACAAATTACGCAATCAAATTGCTCACGAAGATATTCGCGTTAGCTATGATCAATCACGAACGGCCTTGAGCGGTTTCAAGCAAGCACTAAAAGATTTAGGGGCAATTTAATGACTACAGATGAAATGCTAGAAAAATATGATATGACGATTGGTATTGAATGCCATGTTCAGTTAGCTACAACCACTAAACTTTTTAGCGGTGCCGATAATGATGCGCGTAACAGGGAGCCGAATACGGTTGTTAATCCGATTGATTTTGGTCTGCCCGGTATGCTACCAGTTTTAAACCGCGAGGCAATCAATTTGGCGATTAAGGCCGGCAAGACACTTGGCAGTGAGATTGCTCATGTTAGTCGGTTTGATCGCAAACATTATTTTTACCCAGATTTACCAAAGGGCTACCAGACGACTCAGATGTATCAGCCAATTATTATTGGCGGTTTAGTCGAGGCGCCGCTTGAAGACGGTAGTATCGTTAAGGTTCATCTGCATCATGCCCATCTGGAAGAAGATGCCGGCAAGCTGACTCATGATTCAACTTATAGCTTGGTTGATTTAAATCGCGCCGGTACGCCACTAATTGAGATTGTGTCCGAGCCTGACATGCACAGTGCGGCCGAAGCGAAAGCCTATGCGACCGAACTTTATCGACTGATGACTTACGCTGGTGTAACGCGCGGTGATTTGTATCACGGTAATATGCGCTTTGATGTTAATATCTCGATTGCCCCAAAGGGCGCGACCGAATTAGGTAAGCGGGCCGAAGTTAAAAACCTAAACTCGTTTAGAAGTGTTGAGCGTGCGGCTGACTTTGAATTTAGGCGCCAGGTTGAACTGCTAGAAAAGGGTGAACGCGTCGTTCAGGAAACGCGCGGTTGGGATGAAACTCTTCAAAAGACCAACAGTCAGCGAAGTAAGGAAGACGCTCAGGATTATCGCTACATGCCTGATGCGGATATTCCACCAGTTGTACTGACTGATGAAGAAATCGCTAGCGTTCAGGCCGATTTGCCGATTTTACCATCAGCCTACCGAGAGAATTGGAAAGCTCTTAATCTTGACAGTTCGGTTGTAAACGCAGTGCTAAATTATCAGCCGGTTGCGGTGATGCTTGATGCGATTGTTGAGCGATATGGGGCGACCGATATTGCCCGCCGTGTTTTTCACTGGTTTGCCTCATTGCAGGTCAATGACCAAGATGTTGCAGCTGTTGAATCGGGGCTTGTTGGACCGCAACGTTTAAGCGAGCTATCGATGATGCTTGAAGATAACAAGCTGAGTTCGACTGGTGCTAAGGAAATTTTCCTAGACTTATTTAAAGAAGAATATTTAGGAAAGATGCCAGCAGAAATCGCTGAGTCCAAGAATCTATTGCAGGTTAGCGACGAATCGGCCATCGGCGCAATTGTTGATGAAGTCCTGGCTGACCCGGCCTCGGCTAAAGCAGTTGAAGATTTAAAGAACGGCAATGATAAAGTTATTGGCTTCTTGGTTGGTCAAGTTATGAAAAAATCACAAGGCAAAGCCAACCCGGCACTTGCTCAGGATTTGATTAGGAAAAAGGTCCTCTAGGATGCGACAGCCAACCAAGGCTATCATATGCGCAGCTGGGCTTGGAACAAGGTTTTTGCCTCAGACCAAGGCAATGCCAAAAGAGATGTTACCAATTATTGACAAGCCAGTTATTCAGTTGATTGTCGAGCAAGCTGTCGCGGCCGGTGTGACCGATATTATTATCGTCACCGGTAGTACGAAGCGCGCGATCGAAGATCATTTTGATCGAAGTGATGAATTAGAGCGTGAACTGCGTGAAAAAGGTAAGATCGAAAAAGCCGACCAAATTGAATCGATTGCCAATCTGGCAAACTTTGTCTATGTTCGCCAAAAAGGATCACCAAAAGGTAATGCCCGGCCGATTCTTAACGCAATGCATTTAATTGATGCTGATGAGCCGTTTTTTGTCTTTTTTGCAGATGATTTTTTCCGTTCAAGCGTGCCTTGGCCACTTCAACTGAAAGAAGCTTATGCCCGAACTGGTAAATCGGTCATATCGCTGATTGAAGTTGATAAGAAGGATGCCGATAAATATGGCATGGTTAAAATTGGTAATAAAGAATCGGATAGGGTCTTTAAACTTGACGGGATTATTGAAAAACCCGGTGAAAAGAATACACCCTCAAACTTTGCCTCAGTTGGTAGCTACTTGCTAACGCCCGATATTTTGCCACTAATCGCTCAAGAGAAGGTCGGTGTTGGCGGTGAGATGACGCTTGCTGATAGTCTGAATGAGCTAGCGATTAATGATACAGTTTATGGTTGCTTTATTGATGGTGTCTGGCACGATACTGGTGACCAGCTGAAGTATCTCATGGCCGTGGTTGACCACGCACTTGAAAGTAGCGTGTATGGCGATGATTTTAAAAAATATCTTACAAAACGCTTAAGCTAGCGTTGTTCGATGGCCTAATTCGTGGTATAGTAATATAATACAAACATATAAAAAAGGAGGATTCTAGTGAGTCCCGCAGCCGAAATACTAGTTGTCATCTTATCGATTTTTCTAGCGTTCTTTTTAGCGCTTGGTATCACCCTAGCAATTTATCTAATCAAGTTGACGCGTGATATTAGAGAAGTCACCAAGTCGGCTGGACGTACCGTTAGTCACCTGGAAGCAGCTGTTGGCGGAATGTCAAAGTTAGCTCAGCCGCTGTTTTTGCTAGAGCTAGCTACCAAGTTTATGAAGCGATTTAAAAACTTTAAGAAGGGGAAATAATATGTCAAAAGGAAAATTTGCAGCCGGAACAATTTTTGGTGCCATTGTCGGGCTTGCCGCTGGTATTTTGACGGCACCAAAGAGTGGTAAAGAAACTCGTGCTGATTTAAAGATGAAGGCCGAGGATATGAAGAACAAAGCCACTGATGTCATAGAGGATGTTAAAGATACGGCTACTAAAAAAGCCGAGGACATCAAGAACAAGGCTACCGATGTCGTTGAAGACGTTAAAGACAATGCACTTGATTTTAAAGAGCGCGCCGAGCGCGCCGCAACTGGAGCCAAAGAAGGCTTTAACTCTAAAAAGTAACTTGAATAAGTATAAGAGAAATGACACACTGGTAAATATCAGCGTGTCATTTTTTATAAGGTAAATTTCTATGAATAAAATAGTGTCGAAAGTTAAACGAGATAATGAAAATGGTGCCCGAAGGGGAATACTAGAAGATTTATTTTATGATTTTAATCGTAGCCGTGCTCAGGTGTACAAGATAAATTTCTTGCGTGGCCTGTTTTTCGGCTTTGGCAGTGTAATCGGCGGCACCGTTGTTGTTGCTATAATCGTATGGTTATTAAACCGATTTGTTGATTTACCCGGTGGTGTTGGCAACTTTGTTCAATACGTTGTCGATATTGTTAAGCACCGATAATTAAACCGCGTGCATTTTACTACAGACAAACCGGGCTAAGATTTACTATACTGGTATATAGTTATGGGGGTTAATTTAAAGACATCTGATTATGTTCACTTGCATAATCATACTCACCACAGTTTACTGGATGGTTTAACAAAGATACCCGATCTTGTTAATGTCGTTAAAGAGATGGGTATGAACGCTGCGGCTATTACCGATCACGGTACAATGTCGGGCATTATTGAGTTTTACAAAGCGGCCCGCGACAAAGAAATCAAGCCAATTCTTGGAATGGAGGCCTATGTTGCCACCCGCTCGCTACATGATCGCGACCCACAAAAAGATAAAGCTCGTTATCACTTAACAATTTTAGCCATGAATAATCAGGGCTATCAAAACTTAATGCAGCTTAGCTCAATTGCCAACCTTCAGGGTATCTATTACAAGCCACGAGTTGATCGCGAGATTTTGGAAAAGTACAACGAAGGGCTGATTATCTTATCCGGTTGTGCCAGTGGTGAGATCGGTGAAAATCTTCGGATGGACAACATCGATGAAGCCAAGAAGGCTGCATTGTGGTACAAATCTGTTTTTGGAGACCGCTACTACCTTGAAATGCAAGATCACGGTCACTCCGATCATAAAAGCAAATGGGAGGTCCAAGAGAAAATTAACGGTTATTTGATGGAAATGTCAAAAGAATTGGACATTCCGTTAGTGGTGACCAGTGACGGCCACTATATTTCACACGACGATCAAGAAGCTCACGAGATTTTATTGTGTGTTGGCACGGGCTCATATTTAAGTGACGAAAAGCGAATGAGCCTCAGCGACTTTGAGCTGCATGTAACTGACCCAAAAGAGATTATCGAGCGTTGGTCGGAGACTTGTCCCGAGGCGATTCTAAATACTCGCAAAATTGCCGATATGTGCAACGTTGAATTGAAGCTTGGTGGTATTTTAATTCCGACCTTCCCAACACCAAAAGGTGACAATGAAAAAAGTTACTTAGACAAACTTGTCTATCGTGGTCTAGCGTGGCGCTACGGCGATCTGGAGCAGCCTCAGACGGTAGACTTGACGGTGGAAGAGGCGAAGACTCACATACCCGATGAAGTGCTCGAACGGGCCGCTTATGAGCTTGGTGTGATTGATCGTATGGGTTTTGACGGCTACTTTTTGATCGTCCAGGACTTTATTAACTGGGGCAAGAACCAAGGGATTATTTTTGGGCCTGGACGTGGTAGTGCTGCAGGGTCAATTGTTTCGTATGCTCTAAGGATTACTGAACTTGATCCGCTTGATTATGATCTGCTGTTTGAGCGTTTCTTAAATCCTGACCGTATTAGTATGCCCGATGTCGATATTGATATTCAGGATACTCGTCGTGACGAGGTGATCGCTTATTGTACGGAAAAATACGGAGTTGATCGAGTCGCCAATATTGCCACCTTTGGCAAAATGGCAGCTCGAGCGGCTGTCCGTGATGTCTCGCGAGTTTTGCAGGTTCCTTATGCCGAGGCTGACAGGTTGTCCAAAATGATTCCACCGCCAGTTCAGGGTCGCCATATTCCACTTAAAGTTAGCATTGTCCAGGATGCAGATTTAAAGCACGAATATGAGACTAACCCAACGGCTAAAAAGGTCTTTGATTTTGCAGTTCGACTTGAGGGTACGATTCGGTCGCATGGTATTCATGCCGCCGGTGTGGTGATTGCCCCGGACGATATCGTCAAATTTGTGCCACTTGAAATGGCGCAAAAGGGTGTGGTTTCGACTCAGTATCCGTTTGGCCAGGTTGAAGAACTTGGGCTACTTAAGATGGACTTTTTGGGTCTATCAAACTTAACAACGATTAACAATGCCCTAAGGATTATTAAAAAAGTCTATAAAGTTGACTTAGATATCGGCACTCTACCGCTTAATGACAAGTTGGCCTATGAGCTATTTCAGAGGGGTGATACGACCGGTGTTTTCCAGCTGGAGTCGGCTGGCATGAAACGGTACTTACGAGAGCTTAAGCCGTCGGTCTTTGAGGATATTATTGCTATGGTGGCCTTGTATCGACCTGGTCCGATGCAGTTTATTGACAGTTTTATTAAGCGAAAACATGGCGAAGAAGAGATTTCTTATTTGCATCCAAAATTTGAAAACGCCCTCAAAGAAACTTATGGAATCTTGGTTTATCAAGAGCAGTTTATGCAGATCTCAAAAGATTTTGCCGGCTTTACCGGTGGTCAGGCCGATACCTTGCGCAAGGCGGTCGGTAAAAAGAATATCGACTTGATGCGCAAGGTTAAAGTTGACTTCGTTGAGGGCGCTGTCAAGCATAGTGGTGCCGATCCAAAGTTGGCTGAAAAGTTTTGGGAACAACTGGAAGAGTTTGCTAATTACTGTTTTAACAAGTCTCATGCGGCTTGCTATGGTCTGATTTCGTATTGGACGGCCTATTTAAAGGCACATTATCCTGATGCCTTTATGGCGGCGCTGATGACTAGCGACCATGGCGATATTGACCGTTTGGCGATTGAAATTAATGAGTGTAAACATATGGGAATCAAGGTCTTGGCGCCAGACGTCAACGAAAGTTTTGTTGATTTTGCGGTTGTACCTGGTAAAAAAGAGATTCGATTTGGTATGACAGCCGTGAAGGGTGTTGGTCTTGGTGCCGTCGAGGAAGTATTGCGCGCTCGCGAAGATGGCAAATTCACCAGTGTCGAAGATTTTGCCAGGCGTGTTCGAACCTCAAGTTTTAACCGCAAGGCTTGGGAATCACTAATTAAATCTGGTGGATTTGATGCTATGGGTGAAAGGTCGGATCTGCTATTTAATCTTGAAACCTTACAGGCCTTTGCTAGCAAATTACAAAAAGAGGCTTTAAGCGGTCAGACTGATTTATTTGCAGGCATGGATGGTATGTTGCAGATCCAACCATCACTGGCATTGCAGACTGCGCCGGTCAAATTTACCGATAGAGAGCGCCTAGCTTGGGAGCGTGAGCTAATGGGGCTTTATATTAGTGCGCATCCGCTTGATAATTACGATACTTATTTCGAAGAGCAGACGATTTCGCTGTCTCAGGTCAAGCCGGAGGTTGATGGTAAAAAAGCTACTATAGGTGGTTTGATTACGTCTGTTCGAACAATTGTGACTAAAAGTGGTAGTAAAATGGCCTTTGTTGCAGTTGAGGATAAGACGGGTGAGGGCGAAATCATTGTTTTCCCTAACCTCTATGAGCAGATTGGCGCTAAGCTCGTTCAAGACGCAGTCATTAAGGCGACCGGCAAAATTAGCGCCCGTGATCGCGATGGTAGCTTGGGTACTGAGGCCAAGATGATTGCTGATGAAATTCAGTTCTTGACCGACAAAGAGCTTGACGACTATGAATCAATCGGTAGTAAAATGCAGGCTCCAAAGATGAGTAGCAAGGTACGCGTCGAGCGTGTCAATAAGTTAAAGGAGTCGGCGACTGGTTACAAAAATGCCGCGGCTAGCGCTAAGCCCGCATCCGCAAAAAACGATACACCAATCAGATCGATTGTTGATGAAGTCCCGGTTATCAAAAAATTATATGTACATATTAAAAACCCAGATGACCACGACATGTTGCTGGCCTTAAAGCAGACCAGCAGCCAGTTCCCGGGCACAAGCGATATCGTACTTGTTTTAGGTGATGCTAAAAAGTCGGCTATCAAATTGCCGTTTCGGGTTGAGCCAAGCGACGCCTTTATTGGTGCCTTGGTCAAGATCTTGGGCGAAGACTCAGTCGTTTTAAAATAGTTTAAACAAGAACAAAGCCCTACTGAAATTAATCAATAGGGCGATGCTCTTTCCTAGGCAACCTCTGTCTCGAGCCGCTTGGCGAGCTCCCGGATGCGGTCAGGACGGTATCCCGACCAGTGCTCGCCGCCGGCCATGACGACAGGCGCCTGCTGGTGTCCGAGCGACATGACGTAGTCGAGCGCGTCGGTGTCTTCGGAGATGTCGACAACGTTGTAGTCGTAGCCGAGCTTGTCCAGTGCCCGGTAGGTTGCGCTGCACTGGACGCAGCTGGGCTTTGAGTAAACCGTGATAGTCATGGCTACCTCCTTGTGTCAGGCGTGCGCGGGGTATTTTTGGAAGAGCAGGAACTTCAAAACGGAATAGGGAACCACAGCCGTTTAAAACGCGGCTCTACCCTCCGTGGTGAAATCTAACATAAGTTTACCGTTTGTGGTTGGGCTAGTGCAATGGTTTTTGGCGTAAAAACGTAGTCACTTACGCTACATATGGTGGATAACTAGCTGTTAACAGATAGTTGATATAGGGCAATACCAGCAGCCACACTAACGTTAAATGATTCTTTTTGGCCTTTCATTGGTATCTCGATCAGATAGTCGCAGACATCACGTAAGTCATCGGTTATGCCCTTAACTTCTTCGCCCAGTAAAAGGGCTAGCTTGGCTGGTGCCTTAAAATCCGGTAACATTACTGATCGTTCGTCTTGTTCAAGGCCAACGATACTGTAGCCTTGGCTTCTAAGTTGTTTGATATCTGGGATCACCTGGTGTTCAAACGGTACCATCGCTTCGGCGCCCAGGGCGGATTTGTGGATTTGGTCGGTCAATTTGTTATAGATATGCGGTAATCGGCTGTCGTTTGGTAATTTGGGGTATGGCGAATAACCGCTGATGATAATTTTGGAAACGCCAAAACCTTCACAACTACGAAAGATTGCTCCAACGTTATGAGTTGAACGGATATTATGAATAATAACTATAATCTCGGGCACCGCTTCATTATATAGTAAAGCCGTCTTTTGTTGCAGCCAGTCTGCCACTATAAAAACCACAAGCAATTTGCTATAGTCATAGTTAATGGACGAAGACAGAATACAGCAGAATCGTCGCGAACAGGATGAGAAGTCGACCCAAGAGCGGGCAGCCATACTTGGTGTTCAGTACTTTGATGCTCGTGGTGTCGAGCAGTCGTTGCCGCTAGTTGAGGGCACTATCGACGTTGAAACCATGCATCGTAGCCGGATTGTGCCGCTTACAGCCGGTAGCGAGGCCGAGGCTTGGCGCTTTGGTATTACTACGCAAACGCCACAATCGTTGGTTCGTGATTTGACAAAAGAATATAATGATCAAGGTAAGTCGATCCAATTTTTCTTGATTAGTAACAGTAGTTACCGTATATTTATGGATCGCTATGACCCGCCAGCTACAGTTATTTATGATGATATTAAAATCGCAAAAGTTGGTGATAGTGACACTATGGCTCAAGTTAGCCAAACGCTTAATTCGGTTAGTAGTGATGAGGTATTTGATTATTTAATTGATCAGGCCGATCGACTAGGCGCCAGCGATATTCACATCGAAAATCAGCGCACTCATATTCGAATTCGCATGCGTATCGACGGTACCTTGCACCCTGTCGCCGACTTGGACTCAGACCGTTATCGAGTTATTTTGGGAGCACTGGCTTCGCGAGCTAATTTATCGACCGCCTCGACCGAGCCGCAATCTGGTCATATTCAAAAAGAAATTAGTCGTGATGGCGCGACGCATTTGTTGAATATGCGCGTTGAAACAGTCCCGACGATGTACGGACAGGATGCGGTTTTGCGTCTATTCAATTTTGATCAATCAATGCTAAATCTGGATTTCTTGGGACTTGGCGAGGCTGAGCGTAAAGAAATCGATGAAGTGATTAGTCATCCGCGCGGTATGGTTTTAATGGTTGGCCCAACTGGTAGCGGTAAGTCGACGACCCTATACAGCATTATTAATGCCCTCAACACTAGTGACGTCAAGATTATTACGCTTGAAGATCCAATCGAATACGGTATTGCTGGTATTTCGCAGATTCCGATTAATACAACCGATGGTCAGAGCTTCGCTGATGGTTTAAGATCGATTTTGCGGCTTGACCCTGACGTTGTGATGGTTGGCGAAATTCGTGATGCCGATACGGCTAAATCAGCAATTCAAGCCTCGATTACAGGACATTTGGTATTATCTAGCTTTCATGCCAACAATACGTCAGCTGCCTTTAGCCGCATGATCGATTTAATTGGTGTTAATCCAATTTTTAGCTCAGCAATACGTCTGGTTATCGCCCAGCGATTAGTTCGAAAACTTGATGATAATAAAGAAGAATATGAGCCAGATGAGGCTACCAAAAGTTGGATACGTGAAGCCCTAAAGGACCTGCCGCCGCATATTGAAAAGCCAGATTTAGATAACTTCAAGCTATGGCGTCCGGTTGTTAGTGAAAAATCGCCATTTGGTTATAACGGCCGAATCGTGATCATGGAGCAACTGGTGGTTGGCGAAGCGGTCCAGAAGTTTATACGTGGCGATATTAAGGATATTAATACCGATGTTATTGAAAAGGCGGCTCGGTCAGCCGGTATGGTGACATTATTAGAGCGTGGCGTCCTGGCGGCACTTCGCGGCGAGACGACTCTTGAAGAAATTAATCGTGTCATCTAGTGCGTAGCAAATTATAGATAAATTACAGCTAACACTTTTCAATGGTGTTAATCTATGCTATAATTTACAGCTGATTGTATTTATAAATGTAAAAGTGAGATTAAAATGAGTTTTGAACTAATTAAAGCAGTTAATGAAGCCCAAAAAAAGGCCAGCGTCGTTGACGCTAAGAGCGGTGATACCGTTCGCGTACACCAAAAAATTCGTGAAGGTAACAAAGAGCGTATCCAGATTTTTGAAGGTGTTGTTATCCGCACTGACCGTAAAGATTCACACACTTCACGTATTACCGTTCGCAAGATCGCTAGTGGTGTTGGTGTTGAAAAAAGCTTCCTAATTCATAGTCCACTTGTAGAAAAGATTGAAATCGTTCGTCGCGCTAAGGTTCGCCGCAACTATCTTTCATTCCTACGCAACCGTAGTGGTAAGAGTGCCCGTCTTCGTGGCCTTAGCTTTGACCGTGAAGGTGTTAACCGCCTTGAAGAGCCAGTTGTTGCCCCAGAAGAGCCAGCCGAAGAGGTTAGCGAATAGATATCTCATCTCACATAATAAACGCCCAATAGTAGGGCGTTTTTTAATTTCGAAATAATCCGACAGACTGGGCCCCCAAGTGGGGGCGCTCTATGATTTGCACTCGGCAACATAATGAAGCGACTGCTATCGGCGTGTGGTTCGTGTGTCTACGTGAGCCATGGCGACGTAGGCAATTAGCGTCACCGGCCAGAAAATGGCCTTCAGGGCCACGATCGACAGTGTTTGCGGCTTGTTGAGTCTCGATCCGTTGAGGGCGGGGCCGTAGTATTCCGCGATAGCCATCATGCTGTATGCACTGCGGGCGGCTGTCGCGTAAAGCGCGCCACCGATTGCAATTACAAGAACCTTCATGGCAATTATCCCGATCTGTCGGAGTGGTGTGTGCTTTTGCACTCACTAAGATATATATCATAAAACACTATAAATGTCAAACTGGTATGATAGAGTTATATGATTCTTGGTATTGATGAAGTTGGGCGCGGGCCATGGGCGGGGCCGCTGGTGATTGGAGCGGTTGTCCTTGGAGGTGCGACGATTGATGGCCTGACGGATAGCAAGAAACTATCGAAAAAACGTCGGGAAGAGCTAGATGTCATTATTCGGGCTAAGGCTAGTGGTTTTGGCTTGGGTTGGGTAAGCGCGGCCGAGATTGATGAAATTGGCTTGTCGGCGGCATTAAAGCTAGCTACGATTCGGGCGGTTGAGCAAGTTAAAGCATCATATAGCGAGATAATTATTGATGGTACGGTAAACTTTTTGCAAGAAACTAAAAAAGTCTCATACGTGACAACCTTAAAAAAGGCGGACCTATTAGTACCGAGTGTTTCGGCCGCCTCGATTATCGCAAAGGTCGCCCGTGATAATTTTATGGCACTGCAGGATGATACCTACCCTGGCTATGGTTTTAAGAGCCATGTTGGCTATGGTACGGCAGCTCATATTAAGGCTATCAACAACTTGGGTGTCACGCCGCTGCATCGTTTATCTTTCGCGCCTCTGCATAAATATCAAGCTACTTTGGCTAAGCCAGAAAAAGTACCTAAAAGTACCAAAGTAACCACCCGCCAAATTGGCGACAGCGGTGAAGACGTAGGCTGTCGGTATTTAATTAGCAGTGGCCATGAAATCGTCGATCGTAATTGGAAGACTAAGTTTTGTGAGATTGATATTGTGTCAAAATATCAAAATACTATTTATTTTACTGAGGTCAAATATCGTAAAAACGCTAAACAAGGTGGCGGTTTAGCGGCAATTACACCTAAAAAACTTCGTCAAATGGACTTTGCGGCCAAATATTATGCTGTTTGCAACCAATTAAATGATGCTGATTTACGTTTGGCGGCCATGTCGGTCAGTGGCTATCCGCCAGTAGTCGACAATTACTTAGAGGTTGTTTAAGGCTTGTCGAACGGCATCTTTATCACGTTCAATCAGCTCGACGCGGCCCTCAATTTCGCTAATGCCCATTTCAATGACGCGCTTTAAGGCTGGAATGTCTTTTTTCGGCTCAAAGAAGTCAATATATTCTTGTAGTTGTTGCTTGGTCGTAAGTGCGCCGGCGCTATAACGCGGGAAGTCGTCATAGCTTTTGTCAGAGCCAAAGGTATCGACAACCCAGCTCCAGTTGTCTCGAACCCACTGCCAAGCGGCAGTTCGGCTCTCGCGGCCCCGCACCAAGTAAACAAACCAGTGGGCGGCATCTTGGGCGCGCACCATTGAACTATCCTTGATATTATCAAGTAGCTTACTAATCATAACCTGTGAGCGCGTACTGGTGACGCCCAGGCAGATATCCTGGCGCAATTCGCTGGACTGAGTCTTTGTGTACGCTTTTAGCAAATCGTCTACTAATTGTTCTTGGCCGTAGCGAACCACCGAGCTAATGATAAGTGGTCGTAGCTCGGCATCAAGTTGCTGAAGGCTATGATTGTTATATAGTTCGCGGGCCTTGTTGATAGCCGCTTCGTCTTCACCATAGAGCATCATGTTTAGTATTGTGGCTCGAAGCTTGGTATCATCCTCTGGCTCATTGGGTTGCTGAGTCCAGCCAAGCCGCTCGTATTGTGGACGAGCTAGCTTGGCAGACAGGTTACGCAGCTTCCGCTCGGTGGCCTCGTCATCGTTGACAAATTTTCGTAGCTCATTTAGGGCTACGTGTATCATCGTCCAAACGTGTTCTTCAGTTTCATTTTGATAAGCTTCAATCAATGGAATAAGCTGGGCAGTTGAGGTACGACCACTGCGGGCGAGCAAAGTCGCTTCATTTAGCAGCTGAATTCGATCGATGGTCGTCAGTTTATTATTGCGCACGTTATCGATCAACGCACTTAAAATTGGTTCCGAGTAGTTGGTTATATAATGGGCCGTGTCGCCAATATTAAACTGCGGGGTGTCTATCGTGCCTTCGATAACGGCGTCGTGTGTGGTAATTAAATCAGGGATAGCGGCGGGCGAAGCAGCTAGTGGGATTGGCCAAATTCGGTCAGACGGCTGGTGTGGACCGATAAAGAACTGCTCTTGGGATAACACAATTTTATCGTCAATCCGACTGACATTTAGAACTGGAAAGCCGGGTTGTGATATCCATGTATTCATCATGTCAGTAATATTCTTGCCGCTCGCTTGAGTAATCTCATTCCATAAATCATCAGCTTCAGTGTTGCGATAAGCAAAATTGATAAAGTACTGTTTTAAGCCGGCTTGAAAATTGGCATCACCCACGTAATTCTGCAACATTCTAAGTAGCCTGGCGCCTTTGGCGTAAACAATAGCGCCGTCGAATAAGGTGTTGATTTCATCGGGATGATTGACGTCAATTTGAACCGGCTGGACGCCATCGATGCTATCGCGCCTTAGGGCCGAGATACTTTCGCTCGTCGCGAAATCGAGCCAAACATTCCACTCCGGGTGGAGGGCATCAACCGCTAAATATTCCATTAAGGTCGCGAAGCTTTCGTTCAACCATAGATTATTCCACCACTTCATGGTTACTAGATTGCCGAACCATTGATGGGCTAGTTCATGGGTTATGACTGTGGCGATGTATTGACGGCTACTAATACTACTGGATGTGGGATTAGATAATAAGGCGATTTCGCGATAGGTGATTAATCCCCAGTTTTCCATGGCACCTGATGAAAAGTCGGGAAGCGCCACGTGGTCTGATTTTGGTAACGGATATTCAGTACCAAAATACTGTTCGTAGAAATCAATTGAACGTGCGGCGATATCCAATGCAAAGTCAAGGCTATCGGTGGCTTGTGCTGGTGTCGCCCAGATACTTACATCTATACCGCGCTTGGTTTTAGTCGACTTTTTAATAAGTTCACCAACTACCCAAGCCAAAAGGTAGGTGCTCATTCGTGGTGTCGTTTGAAAAGTAGTTACTAGATTATGGCCATCATTTGTCTGATAACTAATCGGCATATTACCCAAAACGCTGACGCCGGTTTCGGTAGTTAAACAAACGTCAAATGTTGCTTTAGCCTCGGGCTCATCGATACAAGGAAAAACTTCGCGTGCGTGATGACTCTCAAATTGAGTTGCTAGTAGCTCTTTTTTAACGCCACCATCTTCGTAATAACATGGATAGAGCCCGTGCATTGGGTCGGTAATGTTACCGCTAAATTTGACGACAACCAGATGACCCCCAGCCATTAAGTCAGGATGTGAAATTGTCAATTCGTCATTGGGCCCAAAGCTAAACTCCGCGGCTTTGCCGTCGATTAATGCAGACTCAATAACAAGATCTTTGGCGTGTAGGGCGATACGGTTAGAGCCGATTGGCAGGTTGCCTTGAATTGAGACTAAGCCGCTAAATTTTCGGCCTAATCTATCCATTGACAGCGATAAGTTATAATTTTCTGGTATAAAAGTCTGAATTAAGCGTGGTACAGTTTGCATATATTCCATTGTATCAGATGAGCGGACGACAATTAGTCTGTCGGGTGCATAATAGGTGTATGGAAAAGTCTTATCGACGCCGCCGCATAAGTTTAGTAACGGTTGTAGTCGCTATAATTTTAGCTGCCATTGTGCACTACGGCGATTCAATTCAGCCGGTCGGTCAAACGGCGCATTCGGGTACGGTGACATCTTCGCCGGCCATCACGGCTTTAAACCCACTCAGTGTTAAAGGTCGTGCACCAAAGACAGACTACAGCCGGTCGCAATTTGGTAATGGTTGGCTAGTTGTTAATGGTTGTGATACCAGAGAGATCATCTTAAATCGAGATCTTAAAAATGTCGTTATTGATAATTCGTGTAATGTTGTATCTGGTGTTTTAGACGATCCTTATACCGGCAAAATCATTCAGTTCGTTCGCGGCGCTAATACCAGCGCTGCTGTCCAGATCGATCATGTTGTTGCTCTGTCGGATGCTTGGCAAAAGGGCGCGCAGAATCTTAGCGCGGTTAAGCGTGCCGAGCTGGCGAATGATCCGTTAGAGCTCCTGGCGGTCGACGGTCCGACGAATCAAGCTAAACTAGACGGCGATGCCGCTACCTGGTTACCGCCGAATATAGGCTTTCGTTGTCAATATGTTGCGCGTCAGATTGCCGTGAAGTTAAAGTATCAATTGTGGGTAACACAGGCCGAACATGATGCTATTGCAAAGATTTTATCAACATGTCCTAACCAGCCATTACCGTCAAAATAGTTGCACGCTGCTGTAAAGTTTGCTATTATATCTTTAGTACATTTCCGGCCGGCAGGTCGGATTTTTTCATTAAAAGAGTAAGGAGAAAAAATGGACGAAATTAATATAAAGCAATTGGCCTTAGCTGTGCGAACAATTGCCGAAGAGAAAAACTTGCCAGAAGAGACTATTTTATCGGTTATCGAGCAAGCGATTGCTGCCGCATGGCGTCGTGATAATGGTGAGCGTGACCAAGAAGTTCGCAGTGAGCTTAACATGAATGACGGCACGGCTAATGTCTATGTTGCTCGTGAAGTTGTCGAAGAAGTTGGTAGCGACGCAGTTGAGATCAGTCTTGAAGATGCTCGCAAGATTAAAAAAGATGCTGAAATCGGTGATGTTATTGAAGAAAAACATGAAGTCATCAGCTTTGGTCGGGTCGCCGCTCAGACGGCCAAGCAGGTTGTTCTGCAGCGTTTGCGTGAAGCCGAGCGTGAAGTTGTTCTTGAAGAGTATGAGGACAAGATTGGTACTGTCGTCAACGGAACCGTTCAACGAGTCGAGCCCCGCGTAATTCGTGTTGAGCTTGGCAAGGCCACTGGAATTATCCCTCAAAGTGAGCAGATTCAAGGTGAGTTTTACAATGTAGGTAGTCGAATTAAGGTCTTTATTAAAGACATTGAGCGCGATAATCGTGGCCCGCAACTGATTTTGAGTCGTGGTAATGAAGAGTTTGTGGCTTACTTATTCCGCCAAGAAGTCCCTGAGCTTGATACTGGCGCTGTTGAGATTAAGGCGATTGCTCGTGAGGCTGGTCGTCGTACTAAACTGGCCGTTGCTAGTACTGTTCCTGGCATTGACCCAGTTGGCACCTTTGTCGGTGGCCATGGTACCCGTGTTCAGGCTGTTATGAATGAAATTGGCGACCAGGAAAAAATTGATATCATTACTTTTGACGAAAATGCCGAGCAGTTTATTAAAAACGCGCTTAGCCCAGCCGAAGTTGTCAAAGTTGTTATCAATGAGCAGGATAAACGTGCAACTGTTTACGTCAATGAAGATCAA
>DAIDKB010000028.1 GCA_027451105.1 bacterium | reverse complement strand
TTAACGATACTACCGCCACGTCCCATAACTTTTTGGTTATATTCGATCACGCGAAAAGGCTTGCCGTCAACTTGAACGACAACACCTTTTTTCAGATCAGTTGGCTGATAATATGCCATCGCTTAACTAACCCTGAGTAACGAATGGTAGTAGTGCTAGGTGACGTGCGCGTTTGATAGCGACGGCAAGTTGGCGCTGCTGCTTGCTAGAAAGGCCGGTCTTGCCAATTGGCTCAATCTGACCGTACAGGTTAATGAATCGTTGCAAAGTTTTAACGTCTTTGTAGTCAAAAAATGCTGGGGTATCTTTTTTAAATCGTTTAATAGCCATAATATTCTCCTAGAATGGGATCTCACTTAAATCAATAGGTTTGTCGTCGATGTCTTCAATAACGACATCGTCGCTTTTTGGTGCGCTTGAGCTATTTGAGCTGGCGCTGGCGTTTGAACCACCGTCAGATGGTCCGTCAAGGAAGGTTACGTCAGTAGCAGTAATTTCAATGCTGCTGCGCTTTTTGCCGGTCTCTTTGTCGTCCCAGCTGTCTTGGCGCAAACGGCCCTGAACAAGTACGCGGCGGCCCTTGGCAAGGTATTGCATAACCAAGTCGCCAAGTTTTTCCCAAGCGGTGACGTTAAAGAAGTCAGCGCTGTCGTCTTGACCAACGCGGTCAACGGCGATGCTAAAGCTAGCAATAGTTTTGCCGGTGCTGGTTGTGCGCTGCTCTGGGTCACGCGTCAGGCGGCCCAAAAGGATAACCTGATTAATGCTTCGTGCCATTTTGTTTACTCCTCTACTTTCTTGTCTTCTTGATCAGATGTACGAGATTTAGCAGATTGTTCTTGCTCTTCCAAAGCTTTTCGGCCCTTTTCATCAACAGTGACAAGTAGGTAACGCAAAACTTCGTCGGTAATGTTCAAAGTGTTGCTGATTTTTAGTGGCGCGTCAGCTGGAAGTGAAACGTCCATGTAAACGTAGACGGCAAAGTCTTCGTTTTTGATGCGGTAAGCAAGTTTTTTCTTGCCCCAGTTGTCTTCGCTAATAATTTTGCCACCAGCGGTCGTAACGATATCGCGAACTTTGGTAAGTGGCGCGTCAATATCGACCTCTAGGTCGGGGTGAATCAGAACGGTTAGTTCGTATTCTTTCATATAGATTTCCTCCTCTGGAATCCTTATGGATGCTT
>DAIDKB010000027.1 GCA_027451105.1 bacterium | reverse complement strand
GACTCGTGCGACGTCCTTGAGTCGGTCACCGAACTTCGTGCGCACGACAGCCTCGAACAGCTCGACGCCGTCCTCGTTGGTCCGGGTGAGTACCACAGGCACGCCGGGGATGGTCGTCTTGTTGTCGATGCGAGCCTCTGCTGGGTTCATGCCGTCCGCAACGCTCATCAGAGCTTCGCGCGGAGTCGCCGCCATGCACATCGATAGGATGTAGCCGATGGGCATGGACATTTCGACGAGCCAGTTGAGGGTACTCATCCTGATCGCCACGGTCTCACCGTCTGGCGCGAGGCCGTAGCGGTCCGCGTTGTTGATGATTGCCCGGCGTGCAGCCTGGATGTCCTCCGGGTTGAAGTTGGTGGCAGCGGGCTCGTCGGCCGGCTTGTCGTCGGTCGGCTCCTGCCCCCACGTCAGCTGGATGACCAGCCACAGGCGCAGCTTGTTGATGATGGTACGGAACATGGCTGTTCCATCCGTCCTCTCGTTGAGTGAATCTCAATGGAATGCCTTGGGGTATATTATACACCATTTATATTAAAAAGTCAATATAAAAGAGTGCGCCGCAGAATAAACTGACTAAAATACATCATTTACTTATTTATCTGGAGCGTATAATAGACCTAATTTACTAGTAGGATATCAGCGTCGTCGCATGTCACCAGAAGCAAAGCCGCCAATCGTACAAAAGATTACTTCACCCGATCAAGATTTAAATCGAGCGTCTGAGCAACATGTGGGCACGAGACCCGAATGGCTTCGTAAAATATATCGAAGAATAGGTGTTGTGGCGGTTGCCACGGTCTGTTTGGGGGCGGCGATTGTCCCGCATGCTGATACAATTGCGACCGTATCAAGGCTTGGTGAGCGCGACTTAGAAACTGTTATGAACCACGCGCCGCAATTTGAATTTCGCCAGTATTCCGCCGAACAGGCGATTGTTAGCACGTATAACACCTATCATTTACGTGAGGGCTTTTATGTTGATGGTATCGACGCACCAAGTGGTTTTGCGAGTGCCTGGAGCCAATATCAGCTGCTGAATATGCTTGAACTGGCATCACTGGCGAGGATTAATACCGATGTAAAAATCGATAGTACGTCGAATCAGGCAAATGCGGCGATTGATACATATTGGGGCAGTGCGCCAAGTGGCTATCCAGCGGGATACAATGCGACGAAAAAATATGGGCTTGGCACACCCGATCGTTACGTTGATGATAATCTGTGGGTGGCACGTTATAAGATGAATCAATATCGCCAAACTGGTAGTCAGGCTGATATCGCCAAGGTAAAAGATATCATGACCTTGTTTTTAAGCCAGCGTGCGGCTAATGGCGCAGCCTACTGGAAGGTGCAGTTTGCGACGGAAACAAATCGCGACCAATGCATGGTTTCGAATGCTACGGCCATACCGACGCTGATTGATATGTATATGCATGGTTTTGGTGATGAAAGTTATGTAACGGCGGCCGAGCAGGTTTATGATTGGACAAACACGCTTTTGGACCCAGTGACGGGACTATATTTTGACAAGGTGATGACAAACGGCGAAATAGATAAAACAATCTATACCTATGGCCAGGCCGAAATGATCGATTCGTTGGTGGCACTCAATCAAATCGATTCAGCTCGTTTTCCAATGAGCAAGGCGGTTGATCTGGCGCGGAGAGCACTTGATTATTTTTCGAATCGTGGTGGCTATGGTATCAGTAAGTTTGATGCGATTTTTCTACAATCAGTGATGCGTTTGGCGTTTAAAACTAATGACCCCGATTTGATTGTCGACATACATCATGCTATGAAGTTGGTGAAGAGTGTTATGCCAGAGTCGCCTACTAATCTGGCGGATGCGGCGGGTGATACTTTAATTTTGATATTAATTAGCCTGCCATTTAGTGATTGGGGTAAGGTATAGCCCAAATAAACTGATGATGTATAATAAAATTTGAAATAAATCCGCCTTGCGGTCTGGTCGTTTAGCCGACGACGCAAACAGGCTTGCGGTATCCATCGAACATCGGCTGGTCGATAAATAATAAGGAGATCAATATGATTGATCGAGAAGAGAAGCGAGCCGAGAAGGCAAAAAAAGAGAAAGAACAGTACGAACAGTGGCGCGAGTTATCGCAGGCACACTGGAGTCACTGGCGCGCCTGGGGATCATGGTTTAGCTGGGGTTCACCAGTTGGACTAGGGCTGTTTTTTGTCCTGCTGGCTCTATCGGCTGCCGTCTTAATATGGGTTATTAAACTCTAAGAGACGTGCAATAAAATAAAACATCGCTTTGTGGCGGTGTTTTATTTTATGTTTAAGATTTAGAGCTGATTAGCAGTTTAATCGCTATGATGATCAAGAATATTGCAAATATTCTAGTTACGGTTACGTCAGATAGGCCGGTTAAATATTTTGCTCCAAAAAAACTGCCGACTATAAAACCAAGGATAATGATAATTGCGGCATAGATATTAACATAGCCGTGTTTGTAGTATTCCATGGCGGCAATGATGCCGATTGGCGGTATTAATAAGGCTAAAGTTGTACCTTGGGCCATTTTTTGGCTGAAACCTAAAAACATGACCAATGCCGGTACGATAATGATGCCGCCGCCGACGCCAACGACACCGCTAACTAATCCAGCAACAAGTCCAATGATAAGTAATATTAACCAGGTCATTATCTTATTATACTTTATTAGTGCCGTGATTCTGACATGACAATGACGAAAGCTATTGCTCTGGATTTAACACCTATGGCGTGATACAATAAAGCGAATCATTAAAGAATGGATTAAATAATATGGCCAAACACAAAAGATGGCACAGTGCGGACATTAAGCGCCTTTTGAAGAAAAAGCTTAAGTCTCAAAAAAGATAATAAATTACCGAGTGAATGCTCGGTTTTTTATTTGGGAGCTATTCGATGTATTGGTGAAAAGTAGTATCCAGTAGAATGTCAATGGTTGAAAAAAATGAACCATTTATTTAACATGGAATAATGAGCTCAAAAGCAAAATTAACCGAATTAACTGAATTGTTTCGGAAAAATCTACCACTATTTAATGCGCTTGGCGATGCAACCAGGCAACAACTGTTGTTGCTTATGATGGGCGATAGACCATTGTCGGTAAACGAGCTGGCCGCAAAGATGGCTACGTCGCGTCCGACGATCTCGCACCATCTGCGTGTTCTATATGAGGCCAAGATTGTGGTCGAGCACAAAGAAGGTCGGCGGACCTATTACAAACCGCAACTGAGTGATTATTACTATTCGGTCAAAGAATTAATTGATTTGGTGGACGAATTAACGACAAACAAGGAGGAGTGTTAGGCTATATGATGGCAAAGAATTTACATAAACTTGGAGCGTGGGCGTATAAAAATCCATGGCGAGTCATTGCTGGCTGGACGGCTATATTAATCCTGTTGGGTGTTTTGGCGTTTCACTTTGCTCGGCCAACTAGTTCGGCAATTTCAATTCCTGGCACCGAAGCTCAGAAGGCGATTGATCGAGTTGGCGAAATCTTTCCCGGTAGTGGTGGCGGTACCGGTCGAATTGTTTTTGAGGCTAAAAATGGCAAGACAATTGCTGATTTAAAACCTCAAATAACCACACTGACAGATAAAGTTGCCAAGGTTGATGGTATTTCACAAGTAGCCAGTCCATTTGTCGACGCTTCATTCGTATCTAAATCGGGAACGATTGCTTACGCCCAGGTATTAATGGATAAGGGCGTTGGCTCAATTACGAATAGTACGATTGATGGCGTTACGAGTGCGGTAGATTCAGTACGAAGTAAAGATTTGCAGGTCGAGATGGGCGGCGCTTTAATCAGCAATGTTCCAAAGGATATTATTGGCGCTGGTGAGGTTGGCGGCGTGGTTGTTGCGCTGGTCGTTCTAGTGATTACGCTCGGCTCGTTGATCGCTGCCGGCATGCCAATCTTAACAGCACTAATTGGTGTTGCTGTAAGTGCGGCTGGACTGTTTTCATTAAGTCAGGTTATTACAATCAGCTCAACCACGCCGGTTCTGGCGATGATGCTGGGGCTGGCAGTTGGTATTGATTATGCCCTGTTTATTATTAATAAATATCGTTTTTATGCGCAGTCGGGCATGGCATTTAAAGATGCGTCGGCGCGTTCAATTGGTACGGCTGGTAATGCGGTAGTCTTTGCTGCTTTAACCGTAGTTATTGCGTTAGCGGCGCTTAGTGTTGTTAATATTCCATTTATGACCACAATGGGATTAGTTGGCGCCGCCAGTATTGCCATTGCGGCCCTGGTAGCAATTAGCTTGATTCCGGCAATATTGGGAGTTGTCGGTAAATACGTCTTTAGTAAAAAGCAAAGACTAAGTGTTGCAAAAGCGCAAAGCCAGGGTCCACAAAAAATAACTGACGTTCAACCAAGTTCAATTTGGTACCGATGGGGCAAGGTAATTGCTAAACATCCAATTGTAGCCTTGGTTGCTGCGACGTTGGTAATTGGTGTGATTGCTTTGCCGGCGCACAATCTAACACTGGGACTGCCAACCGATCAATATGCAGCTAAAAACTCGACTGAACGGGCCGCCTATGATTTGTTAAGTAAAGGCTTTGGCGATGGCTTTAACGGTCCGCTAACGGTAGTTGTTGAGGGGCTACCCGCCGTAAGTGACGCCGACCGTAATGCGATTCGTCAACCAGCTTTGGCAGAATACAATAACGAGGTCACCGCTGCGACGGCACAACAGCAAGCTCTATTTACTCAAGAAATGGCTACTGCTACGACGCCGGCACAACAATTAGCGCTACAGCAGCAGATAGCGGCAGTACAAGTGGCTGGTGCGGCGCAAAAGACGGCGGCTTTAGCTATGATTGATCAAAAAGTAGCCGAGTACGCTAAATATGTGCAGCTAAAGAAGGTTGCCGATAATATTGCTAAATTAGGTAATGTCGCTCAGGTCTTGCCCGCTAAAGTAACCGACGATGGCACTAAGGGTATAATCCAAGTTACGCCAAAGTCGGCGCCATCAGACGTCGCGACGACTAATTTAATAAAGACTTTACGTGATAAGTCGACCCAAAAAAGTGTTACCGGAGGTGATGCTGTGTCATTGGCCGTAACAGGCTCGACGGCCTTACAAGAAGACATTAATGCCAAACTAGCAGCGGCTTTGCCGATTTATTTGGCGGTTGTGGTTGGCTTGTCGTTTATTTTGCTTATTGTTGCTTTCCGCTCAATCCTGGTGCCCTTAAAGGCGACTATCGGATTCTTGCTGTCGGTAGTGGCGATGTTTGGGGCTTTAGTGGCGGTCTTTCAATGGGGCTGGTTTGGTATAGCTGCCGCTCCTGGTCCGATTGTAAGCTTTATCCCAATTATCGGTATCGGAATATTATTTGGACTGGCGATGGATTACGAATTTTTTCTGGTGTCGGGTATGCACGAAGCCTATGCGCATACTAAAAATGCGACCGGTGCAGTGATTCACGGTTTTGGGATGGGCAGTAAAGTTGTGACGGCAGCTGGCGTTATCATGGTCAGCGTTTTTACGGGCTTTGTCTTTAATCATGATTCGACAATCCAAGCGCTCGGTTTTGCTTTAGCTCTGGGTATTCTGGTTGATGCATTTTTGGTACGTATGACAATTGTACCTGCTGTCATGACGCTCATGGGTAAAAATGCGTGGTGGTTACCAAACTGGATCGACAGGCGCTTGCCGCATATTTCAATTGAAGGTGAAGACGAGTAGTAAGCTTGAACGTCGCAGAGTATAATTATAGATAGGTACATGGAGGCCAAAACCAGAGTGTAAGCAAAGGAGGTGTTTATGTTAAAAGCTCAAGCGGCATTTAGTGGAATATCGGTTGATGATTTGGCAAAAGCAAAGCGTTTTTACACGGAGGTTTTGGGACTTGAGCCAGCGGGTGAGGGCATGGGGCTTAACTTAAAGCTTCCCGGTGGTGGTTCGCTATTTATTTATGAGAAGGAAAATCATCATCCGGCTGGCTTTACGGTCTTAAACTTTGTCGTTGATAATATCGATGCGGCGGTTGATGAATTGTCTAGTTTGGGTGTGGCTTTTGAGCACTATGACAACGAGAGTATACTGCAAGATAACAAAGGTATTGCGCGCGGTATAGCTGCAAATCAAGGACCGGATATCGCCTGGTTTAAGGATCCGGCTGGTAATATACTGTCAATCTTGCAACACAGCAGCTAGCTACCTATACAGATTTTGAACCGAGAATAATTTGATCCATTGAGCCAGCGTCATTTGTGATGGTTTAATACCAGGTCGCAAGCCAACCTCGGCGATTGGCATTTTTGCAAACTTTTTGGGATCGGAAAAGCACTCGACAACCATTCTTTTATACGTATCAAGCTTGTCGGCTTTAATTAGCGACTCATCGCGATGGATAATCTCTAAAAGAACAGTATCAACGTTTGGATGAGGCCAGAAATCGGTTCGACGGAGTGGCCGGCGGATGCGAACAGCAAATTCTGGTCCGATTATCATGCCAAGTTGGCTAGTGAAATGATCCGAATCGGCCAGCAGTTTATCGGCAAATTGTTTTTGGACAATTAAGTAAGTTGCGATTGGCGGGTTCACGGCTTCGGTAATTTTATGCAGGATTGGTGAGCTAAGATGAAATGGAATATTAGCAAATATTTTGTAAGGCTTTTTCGGTAGTTCTATTTCTAAAAAATCACCTTGATAGACCGTAACGTTCGGATAATCACGCATGTTTTCGCGGAGGGTGTTGACGACGCGTGGCTCAAACTCGATAGCGGTAACTGTGCGGCAACGAGTCGCCAGAACTGACGATATTACGCCGCTGCCGGCACCGATATCAAAAACATCATCATGCTTATTGATTGAAGTGTGTCCGATCAACTCTTTAACGAGTTGTGGGTTTCGTAGAAAATATTGTGAATAATGGGCGAGTCGTTTCAAAATAACTCCTGAAAAATAGTTAGCTGTCTGCCATTAATCATATCACGGTAACTTATCGCCCGAGGTGGTATATAATTGTATAGTTGTATTTTTGCTAAAGTGAAAGGCTAAAAATTAAAATTGAAAAAACTTGCTAAATACTTTGTGCCGTATTTATGGTTTTTAGTCATACTTGTCGGTTTGGTCTGGGCTCAAAGTTATGTCAACTTGGCCCTGCCTGACTATACGTCTAAGATTGTTAACCACGGCATTGTCGGTAAAAATATCGACGCTATTTGGAGCAACGGCACCCAAATGTTGCTTTTGACTTTTTTGGGTGGTTTATGTGCTATCGGTGTTGGTTTTATTGCAGCTAGGATATCAACTGGCTATACGCGACGTCTTCGCGAAGCTGTCTTTACGAAAGTTGAGGGATTCTCGTTAGACGAATTCAACAAGTTCTCATCTTCATCACTCGTCACGCGATCAACTAATGATATGCAGCAAATTCAAAATGTCATTTCAATGGTATTAAGAATCGCATTTTTGGCGCCATTTATGGGCGTTGGTTCAATTATTAAGGCACATCAAATGGCGCCATCGATGTCTTGGATTGTTATCATAGCAATTGGGGTTATGATGTCGATGATTATCGTCTTGTTTATGGTGGCTATTCCAAAATTTACCATTATACAAAAACTAGTTGATACGCTTAGCCTGCAAACGCGCGAAATGCTAACTGGTGTGCGTGTAATACGAGCCTATAACAAAGACGACTATCAACAGAAGAAATTTAATACGACCAACAAGCAGTCGACCGACCTTAATATGTTTGTTAACCGGCTAATGATGTTAATGCAGCCGCTGATGACTCTTGTCATGGGGCTATCGGCCGTAGCTGTTATTTGGGTCGGCTCATATCAAATCAGCTCGGGTAACCTGCAGGTCGGAAATCTATTGGCATTGATGCAGTATGTTTCACAGACTATTATGGCCTTTTTAATGATTTCGATTGTCTTTATTATGGTGCCACGAGCAGCGGTGTCGGGCAAGCGGATTGGCGAGATTTTAAATACAAAACCATCGATTGTCGATCCCGAAAAAGCGAGCCATTTGCCAGAGGCTGCCGTTGGTTTAGTTGAATTTAAGAATGTAAGTTTTGGCTACCAAGGCTCTGAACAAATGGTCCTCGAGAATATTTCTTTTGAAGCTAAACCAGGCCAGACGACGGCAATTATCGGCGGTACCAGTAGCGGAAAATCCACAATTTTAAATTTGATACCGCGCCTTTACGATGTCTCGGGAGGTATGATTACAATCGACGGCGTTAATATCAAGGACATTCCTCAGACCGAATTACACGCTAAAATTGGCTATGTACCGCAAAAGGCTAGTTTGTTTTCGGGTACTATAAAAAGCAATATTATCTATGGAAATCCTGAAGCGAGCGATGATCATATTGAACGTGCCATTAGCATCGCGCAGGCTTCGGAGTTTATAAATGGACTACCTAAAAAACTAAATAGTCCAGTTTCAGAGTCTGGAAGTAACCTGTCTGGTGGCCAAAAGCAGCGCTTGTCGATTGCAAGGGCGCTACTGAAAAAACCTCAGATATATCTGTTTGATGATAGTTTTTCGGCGCTAGATTTTAAAACCGATGCCGCTTTAAGGTCAGCCTTAAAGAAGGAGACAGCCAATGAAACTTTTATTATTGTGGCGCAACGGATTAGCACGATTATGCAGGCCGACAAAATTATTGTTGTTGATGAGGGCAAGATTGTTGGAATGGGGCGCCATGATGAGCTGCTGAAATCTACACCAGAATATCGCGAAATAGCTGAATCGCAGCTGTCGGCTAGCGAACTTTTGGAGGAAGCATAATATGGATCGTCGACCACGTGTAATGGGATTTAGGGGCGGCCCTCCAGGTGCCGGTGGCATTGTCGAGAAGCCGAAACACTTCAAGAAAACAATGATTACTATAATTGGCTATTTACGACCATTTTGGTGGCAAATAAGTCTTGTGGCGATCTGCGCGATTATAAGTACGATTTTTGCAATTGTTAGCCCAAAAATTTTGGGAAATATGACCGATGAAATTATCAAAGGTTTTATTGGACACAAGGGTATAAATTTTGGCGCTATTGAACATATTGGCTTTTGGCTAATTGGTCTTTACATCCTGAGTTCCGCATTTAGCTATATTCAAGCTTGGATGATGACAACAATTTCGCAGAAGGTAACCTTTGCGCTGCGACGGGATATCTCGGCGAAAATAAGTCGTCTACCGCTTAGCTATTTTGACAAACACGAGAATGGCGACATCATCAGTCGAGTCACTAATGATATCGAGACTATCAGCCAGAACTTAAACCAGAGTATGACTCAACTGATGACGTCATTGATTATGATTGTCGGTATTTTAGTAATGATGATTACTATAAGTTGGCAGATGACATTAATTGCCGTATTGGTTTTACCTGTCAGTATGGCCTTTGTCAGTCTAATCGTAAAGCAATCGCAACGTTTTTATACACGGCAACAGGCAGCACTTGGTGAGATTGACGGTCATATTGATGAAATGTTTTCAAACCATGTAATCGTCAAAACATTTAATGGCGAAAAGCGCTCAATCCATCGATTTAACGACATCAATCATAAGCTGCACGACAGTGGCTGGAAGGCGCAATTTTTGTCGGGCCTGATGATGCCGATTATGCAGTTGATTAGTAACTTTGGCTATGTCAGTGTGGCGGTAGTCGGAGGCTGGCTGGCGATTAATGGCAAAATCAGTATTGGAGACATCCAGGCCTTTATTCAGTATATGAACCAATTTACGCAACCGATTTCGCAAACTGCTAATATTGTAAATATTCTGCAAGCGACCGCTGCAGCTGGCGAACGTGTCTTTGGCTTTTTGGCTGAGAAAGAAGAGTCATCAGAAGAGGACGCGACTGTGTTGCCCCGAGCGGTTAAGGGTGAAGTGTTGTTTGATGATGTCAGTTTTGGCTACAGCAAAGACCACCCAGTTATAAAACATTTCAATGCACATATTAGCCCAAAACAGAACGTTGCAATTGTTGGCCCAACTGGTGCCGGTAAAACTACGTTAGTAAACCTATTGATGCGCTTTTATGACATTCATAGCGGTTCGATTAAGATTGATGGTGTTGATATAGCCAAAATGAAACGTCAGGATGTTCGTCGGTTATTTGGCATGGTGTTGCAGGACACCTGGCTTTTCCAGGGAACTATCGCTGAGAATATCGCATATGGAAAAACTAATGCAACCCACGAAGAGGTTGCGGCTGCCGCTCGGGCGGCTCATGTTGATCACTTCATTAACACATTGCCCGATGGTTACGATACGATAATTAGTGATACTGCTGATACAATTTCGGCTGGTGAAAAACAATTGTTAACGATTGCTCGGGCGGTTTTGGCGGATGCGCCAATGTTGATACTAGACGAGGCGACTAGTTCGGTCGACACCAGGACTGAGGCTTTAATTCAGTCTGCGATGGATAAATTGAGCCATGGCCGCACTAGCTTTGTGATTGCGCATCGCCTATCAACCATCAAGAGCGCTGATACGATTCTGGTAATTCGCGATGGTAACATTGTTGAACAGGGTAAGCACCTGGACTTATTAAAGAGCGGCGGATATTACTCTGAACTTTACAACAGTCAATTTAGTAGCTAGTTGGGGCTACTGTTATTAGGCCTTGACGTTTCTATAGCCATGTTAAAGTAGTAAAATAGACTATATAAATAAGGAGTGATGCCATGGACGAATCGGTAAGCGCACCAAAAAAGAAATATTCACCAGGACACACCACCACCGCTATTAATGGCGGTGGTGGTGTTGTCTATGGTATGGGTTTTATTGGGGCTGTTATTTATTTTGTGCAACATGCCGTTGGATTATGGCCGATTTTGTTGGCAATACTTAAGGCTATTATTTGGCCAATCTTTATTGTCTACAAACTGCTCCAGTCCTTGCTGGGCTAATGCGCAATCGGTCGATGATGCCAAGATGGTGTTTGATCATCTGGGTTCATTGAATGACGAGCGTGGCTGGCGACTGATATAACCCAAGCGACACCAGTTAGGATGGCGACGCTATAGAATATGAACGGGCTGGAAATTATTAAACCAATTACGGCTAAAATACCAGCTACTATACTAATCGTCATTTCACTGACATTACGCCAGCTTCGATCTGCTAAGTTGAAGCCATTGATTGCTAGCATCGCTAAACCAATAACAGCCAAAACTGCTACCGAGCTACGCCAACTATCAAGTATCACCCATGAAAATGAATATATTTTTGCAAACACCACAGCTACGCCTAAAACGAACAGGGCAGCAGTAGCGATATCACGCCATGAAAGTTTCATAATGCTTTTCCTCCTCGGTGCATTTTCTTAGATAATGAATTGGTTTTTAATTGGCCGCTCAAATGGCGCCAACGCCTAATTTGCAGACGCCTCGCACGCTGCAACCAATTGTCGTTCTTGTCGTAATCCAAATCATCTAATGCTAAATCCGTTAATTTTGTTGGACTGTTAACTATACGTAACCTGTTCATTTCAAAACCCCCGATTTATATAATTTTTAGTTATTGTGGATTTTTTTGTTTGCCTCCTTTCCGCATCTTTGTCCCTCCTGTTTAGTTGCTTCTAGTATCGCTTGATGGTGGTTAAAACTCTATGAATGTAATCACAGATTATTTGCGGTAATTTATTGATAAGCATATAGTAGAAGACAAGGTAGTCGTTATGAACGCTCCAGATCAAAAGCAACTCGAATTATTCTTTTCAAGGTATCCGATAAGGCATTTTGACAAAGGCCAGATTATCATAGCGGCCAACGATACTCCTCCCGGCATACTTTATATAGACAGCGGACAAATTAGACAGTATGACATTACTGACGCTGGGGCTGACATTGTAGTCGACGTGTTATTGGTGTCATCGGTGTTTCCGCTAGATTGGGCGGTTGGGGGCAGGCGTAGTCAGTATTTTTATCAAGCGATTAGTCCGGTAAATATTAGAGTGGCACCACTTGACGAACTTGAGATATTTTTGAGGCAAACACCAAATTTATTATTTAGTTTATTAACTCGCTCGGTGGCCGCCATGACAGTTATGCAGCGGCGTATGGCGCACCTTATGAGCGGCGTGACGTTTAATCGGGTTATGTTTGAACTTATTACTCAGGGTAAGCGAATTGGTGTTAAGCAGGGCGATGGATCTTACATGTTAAGACTGCACGAGGACGAATTGGCGCAGCGGGCTGGCCTAACTCGTGAAACGGTTAATCGCGAAGTTGGTAAGTTGAAGAAAATGGGTCTGATTGAGGTAAACCACCGACGGATTAGTATCAAAGATTTGACGCAACTTGAGTTATTGTTAGACTCACATCTTTAAGGTTATTTTCAACTGATTTCTATACACGGAACGTACGAAGTAGTAAAATAGTGGCACAAGGGGGTATAAGCATGGCTACAAATACCAAAACTTTTCGGCGATTGCCGGCACGGGGTAAGATATTCGGCGTGTGCGCCGGTATTGCAGATTATTTCGATATGGATGTGACATTATTGCGGGTTATCTTTGTTGTTTTGACACTACTAAGTGGTGGGGGATTCTTGGTTCTATACTTGGCGCTAGCTCTGATCATGCCAGTTGGTGATGTACCGGTATTAAATCGAACGGCTACGACTGAGGCTGGTGATAATGATGTCGACACTGATAATCGCAACCGCAGTAGCGTGCGCAATTTTGTTGGTCTGGGCCTAATCTTGTTTGGTCTGTGGCTGCTTTTAGGGCAATTCTTCCCGGCTTTCTTCCTTCTGCGCTGGGAGTTTATTTGGCCGGTATTTCTAATTTTGGTCGGTGTCCTTATTGCGGTTAGAAGGCGGTAACAATATGGCTAAAAAAGTTGATATTCAAGATATTGAACCAATCGAGCCAGCTGACTTTGAACCTATTGTCGAAAAGCCGACACAGGCAGTCTATAGGCAACACTGGAATATAGGACGAATATTTTGGGGATTATTTTTGGTTTTAATCGGGCTGCTGGCGCTAGCTAGTAACTATGGCCTATTAAGCGTCAATTGGTTTAATCTGTGGCGCTTGTGGCCGCTCTTTATTGTCTTGATCGGTTTATCGATTTTAACTGTTCATGGCTGGGCTGGCCGACTTTTAGGGGTTGTCTTTGTATTACTGGCTCTATGTGCAGTTGTTTATGCGGTTTTATCACCGCAGGCTTCGCGACCAATAACCGACTACAATCAAACATCGAGCCGTTTAAGCGCGGCTAGCTTGGGTAATATCAATATCAAGACCGGTCTTGGCAAGCTTGATATTAATACGTCGGCTCAGGATGCGGTTGCGCAAGCTCATTTGGAAAGTAGTATCGCTAATCTGACAACCGATACAACATTAAACGGTAGCACACAGACTACGAATATTACGACAAATGCCGTGAGTGACTGGTCGAGTATGAGCGTTAATAACAGCTTGAGCGTAGACGTGACGCGTGATTTACCACTGGCTATCAATCTTGATATTGGCGCCTCTGAGGTGTCGGCTGACTTATCGTTAGCCCAATTACAGAGTCTTGATATTAGAAGCGGTGCAACCAAGTCGGACATTAAACTTGGTGATAAAGAAGATTTAACCACTGTCAATCTTAATTCTGGCGCCAGCTCGTTTATTATTCGAGTCCCGTCATCAAGTGGCGCAAGTGTGAAACTAGACGGTGTAACCAGTAGTAATATTGATGGCCTTGTAAAAAATGGCGATAGGTATGAGTCGACCAACTACGCCACGGCACCTAAGAAGATTGATATAGTCGGACATTTAGGCTTAGCCTCATTTACACTAGAGCGATATTAGATGACGAGCCTGAATTTACTAATTTTGTTAGGCATTTTTATCATTTGTCTGTCATAATTAGTGCATATGATTAGCTGGCAAACATCACAAAAACGATTAGGCCTCGTTTTGACAATACTATCGATTATCGGTCTAGTGGCATCCTTTGTATTAACCTACGACACAATTGAAAAGATCAAAGACCCCGGATTTAACCCTACCTGTAATATCAGCCCAATTATTAGCTGCGGTAAGGCTATCACGTCTCTTCAGGGTGAGCTTTTCGGCATACCAAACCCAATTTATGGCATCGTGGCCTTTACTGCCTTGATGGCATTTTCGGTAACTATTCTAGCTGGTGCACAATATAAGCGTTGGCTATGGCTGACGGCAGAATTTGTGGCACTGGTAGGGGTTATCTTTGTCCACTATCTGTTTTACATCAGTATGGTTGTATTGGGCTCAATATGTCCTTGGTGTTCACTGGTTTGGGCAACGACAATTGCAATATTTTGGTATTTAACTACACATCTAGTGGCAACAGGGGCCTTATCCTGGCAGTCGAGATCTAACCGAATCGCAAATTTCTGGAAAACTTACGCGGCGCCGGCTTTGGTGATTTGGTACCTAATCTTTATTGTGATAATCTTTTTGCGATTCCGCGACTACTGGCTATCTTTGTTATGATTCGCCGAGTAATTTGGTCGACTGTTGGTTTTGGCTACACTTACATAATAAAGCCAATACTGTTTAAGATATCGCCTGATAGCGTGCATCAGCGTATGATTGGCGCAATGATGTTTTGGCAGCGGGTTCCGGGCTTTAATAGTTTAGTTAGGTCTGTGTTTAAGCCGCCGGTCAGTCAGGTTTTAAGGCAAGACTATCACGGCGTGACATTTGATAATCCTGTCGGACTATCGGCTGGTTTTGATAAAAATGGTGAAATCGTACCAACTATTGCGTCGCTCGGTTTTGGCTTTGGAGAAGTTGGCTCAGTTACGGCCCTTCAGTGTGATGGCAACCCGCGCCCATGGTTTTATCGTTTGCCAAAAACGAGGTCATTGGTGGTCAATGCCGGCTTAGCCAATCAGGGCTCCGAGGAGATCGTTGAGCGTATTGCTAGCTACGGCAAGACTGAAATTGGGGATTTTTCAGTTGTCGTATCGATAGCTAAGACAAATAGCCGGCAAGTCGTACGTGTATCTGAGGGTATCGATGATTACGTCGCGACCGCAAAGCGCACTAAAAATCAACCTAATGTCAAAATGGTCGAACTTAATATTTCGTGCCCAAACGCATATGGGGGTGAGGATTTTGCTAAACCCGACTCTTTAGAACTATTGTTGGCGGCGATCGATGATATCGATTTAAACAAGCCAGTCTTTGTTAAAATGCCAGTAGATTTGGATTGGCTAAAAACAAAGGAGCTATTGGATGTTATCGTAAAACACAATATCGCCGGGGTGACGATTGCTAATTTGGCCAAGGATCGTAAAAAGATTAATTTGAAGGATAATTTGCCATCAACGGTTGCAGGTAATCTGAGCGGTAAGCCAACTTGGGATTTGAGTAACGAATTAATTCGAAATTGTTATCTTGAATATGGACAAAGGCTGATAATCATTGGCGTCGGTGGTATCTTTTCGGCCGACGATGCATACACTAAAATTCGACTTGGGGCTAGTCTTGTAGAGCTGATTACGGGCATGATTTTTGATGGCCCGCAATTACCAGCTCAAGTTGTGGCTGGTCTTAAGGCACGATTAAGAGCCGATGGTTTTAATCACATTAGTCAGGCTATTGGCATTGATGCCGCAAAATAAAATTGGCAAAAATGTCCCACTAATCAACGCAAAATCCTGAAAACATCTGTATAATAGAAGGGTTATGCAAGAAAAGATAAAAAAGTTTTTCGAGGAATTTGCCGTAGAGGAATATCACAAAGGTGATATTATCATTTTCGCCAACATGAATCTTAAGTCGGTATATTATATTGAATCTGGTTCGGTGATAGAATATGACATTGCCGCTCGCGGTACGCGCGCAATTTTAAACACCTTTAAAACGGGCGCATTTTTTCCGATGTCTAATGCGATCAACGGAATTGATACGCCGTATTTTTTTGAAGCGAGCGGACCTGTCAGAGTAAGAAAGGCTCCGGCCACAAGTGTAGTTGGGTTTGTAAAGAATAACCCAGATGTGATGTATGATTTATTGCAGCGGACTTATCGCGGCACTGATGGCGTGCTGGAGCGTTTATCGGAAATTATGCAGGGAGATGCTGAAAGTCGCGTGATGCGAGAAATTGACATTATTAAAAAGCGATTTGGATTTGAGTTAGTCGATGGCGGCGCTCACCAACTACTCCGCAAGATTCCGGAATTAGAACTGGCAGAACGCACCGGTTTGGCTCGTGAAACCGTTAGTCGGGCAATCAAAAAACTGAAGGCATCCGGAAAGTTACGAGTCCAAAAAGGACATTACATAATTAGTCAGCCTAATTAAAATCTAATGTATTCAATATCAGACCATTAGTAGTATTATTGATATTAGATGATATACCAAACAATTGTTCGAATTATTGCCGATGGGGCGCTACTGCCGGTTGTCCTAATTGGCGCCTATATGTTGGTTTTTAAAATTCCCAAAGGCCATCGATTTCAGGCGTATTGCCGAATTTTATTAGCTGGGTTAACGGCATATTTGTTGGCAAAGCTAGCGGCAACCGTCTACCAACCTGATCCAGCCAGGCCGTTTGAGCTTCTAGGTCAGCATGCCGGCGCGCTATATCTGAATAACCCTGGTTTCCCGTCTGACCATACATTGTTTGCAACGGCTATAACTTGTGCTGTCTGGTTTGAGACAAGAAATCGTCCAATAAGTATACTGTTGGCCTCACTAGTGGTGCTGATAGCTGTCGGTCGCGTCTTGGCGCTGGTGCATACGCCGGTCGATGTCGTCTTTGGTATTATCTTTGGCCTGCTCGGTTCACTTTGGTATCTGAATTCACGACCGGTGAACCATAAAAATACTTCATCTTTGCACTAAAAACAATTAGCGTATATACTATAATAAATTACTTCGGTAAGGGAGATAGTATGGCAAAAGTTATTCTAGATGACAGTCAGGTTCGCGAAGTTAGTCAATCTTATGTATGGTGGCGGCTGGCTGCAATCGGCTTGGGGCTTGGTTTGATGTATTGGGTCTTGACCTACTTGGTCGGCCACTTTATTGTTGATCAACTATTTTGTAATAACTCGGCTGATGCTGTCAATTGTACAAATTCAACTAGTATTTCTGGTAATATTGCCGACGTATTAGTAGCGACTATTGGACTTGGTATCATGATTAGATTACGAATATTTTGGCCAATCGTCATTGCGGCTGCTACGGCGATTTTGCTGTGGGGCTTGGCTGGCTGGACAGAAGGACTATGGTTTTTAGAGGCTATCGGCTGGTCAATGCTGCTATTTGGCCTGTGCTATTTGTTATTTTCATGGATTGGACGCTATGCCCGTTCGGTACCAGTCTTGGTTGTGACCTTGATAGTCCTTGTTATCGGCCGCATAGTGCTTGCGCTATAAGTGTTATACTTGTGGTATGAATGAGGTAATTTTATTGTTAATTTTGGCAGCTGTTGTAATTGGCTTTGCCGTGGTGCTTTTTATTGTTAATCAGCGGATGCGCGAACTTAAAGCCAGTAGCGCGGTCGAGCTTTTAAAATCGGACGTTACGGAATTGTCACGAGGCATTAATAGCCTTCAGCAGGTGATGGGTGATAAGTTAGAGCATAATAATGCATCGATGCAGACGTCAATGCAGAAACAACTGAGCGAAAGCGCTAAGTTGGTGGCTGACGTGACACAGCGACTGGCGAAGCTGGACGAAACTAACCGTCGCGTGGTTGATGTGGCCGATGAATTAAAGACACTTCAGAATGTTCTTCAAAACCCAAAGCAGCGGGGTGTTTTTGGCGAATACTACCTTGAATCAGTTCTAGAGAATATTTTGCCGTCAAAAAACTATCAGATGCAATATCGATTTAAGGATGGTGAAACGGTTGACTCGGTTGTGTTTTTGGATCGTGGCCAGATTTTACCGATTGATAGCAAGTTTAGCCTGGAAAATTATAATCGCATGGTAGGCGAGAACAGTAAGCCAGAGCGAGAAAAACTACTTGCGAAGGTGCGCATGGACCTTAAGGGCCGAATCGATGAGACTAGTAAATACATTCGACCAAGTGAAAATACAATGGACTTTGCTTTTATGTTTATCCCGAGCGAATCATTGTACTATGATTTATTGATTGGTGACGTCGGCACTGGATCAAGTGCGCGTGACTTGATTGAATACGCCTTTAGGGACAAAAAAGTTATTATTGTTAGTCCAACCAGCTTTATGGCTTATCTTCAGACTGTTTTGCAGGGCCTTCGTAGCCTGCAAATCGAAGAACAGGCTAAAGATATACAAATTAGAGTTGGCAAGCTGGGGCAGCATATCGGTAGCTTTGAGGTCTTTATGCAAAAGCTAGGTAATTCACTTGGCGCGACCGTCAACCATTACAATGCCGCTCATAAAGAGCTTGGTAAAATCGATAAGGATGTTATTAAGATCGCGGGCAGTAGTTCATCGGTTGAGCCGATCCTTATTGATAGGCCTCGCCCCGAAGATTTGTAGATAAGCAGATTGATATAAATTAAATACCCCGCCATCACGACGGGGTATTTAATTAGTTTAAACTGACTAATTAGTCGTTCGCACCATCGCTCTCGACTCGCAATAAATCTTGCAAGAAGAAACCGATTAAGCCACCGATAACTGGGGCAAGCACGTAAACGGCTAGTGGCCAGACACTCCATTTAACAGCTTGAAGCGACAGAGCAACAGCTGGGTTTAGGATGGCGCTACCGCTAACGTATGAAGCTGCTGAAGCGGCTAACAGAAGGGCGATGAAAACACCGAATCCAACGGTTAGGGCTGCAGTAACACGGTCGCGTTTTTCGCGTAATGCAGTTGCCATTGTGAAGCCAAGAACAACCGTACCGACTAGCTCAGCAAAGAATACATACCACTCTTTGCCAACTGGCAAGGTTGCGGCCTTAAATAGGGCAGGTGCAGCTTGACCGTAGGCCTGTGCGGCACTACTGACTGGTTCAGCACCACCGATGAAGGCGTTCATTAAGCCGAGTGCTGCTAGGGCGCCAAGTACCTGAGCTACTACGTAGCCAAGCGCGCGCAAACCGCTAACGCGGCGGGTAACCCATGCGCCAATTGTGACAGCTGGGTTTAAGTGAGCACCTGATAGGGTGCCGACCAATAGGACGATGCCAGCAATGGCAAATAGCACGATAATTGGTTGACCTTGGCCGGCGATAAACGCAACGGCTAGTAGGAACGTACCGATGAACTCAGCAACGAGCGTACCCACAAAAGGTGCTTTCTTAAGAACTGAACTTACCAAACTATTGTCTCGGGTCGCACGGACTGCTTTTACAGTTGATGTCTTTGTTGTAACTACGGCCGGTTTGGTAGCGGACGTCTTTACTGACTTTGGAACAGCTTTTTTAGTAGCCATTGGTTTTCCTCCTTAAGTGAAACATGGCTATAGTATAACACAACCACGATGAGGGCAACATGGGTTATACTAGGGTTATGGCAATATTTGTAAGACAAGATGAGGAAAGAACCCAGCTTCAAGAGCGGATTGCAGCCGAATTGCGCGAACGTTCCAAGCAAAACGCAAGCTCTAATGATTTACCAGATGGCGTAAGTGACTCACAGTACATGAAGGGCACTAAGCAAACTAGCAGCTTGGGTTGGTTGTGGATTTTGGTTGGCCTGGTTGCTGCTGGTGTGGTTTTTTGGCTAGCAATTATTAGTTCTCATTAGTTATAGGCTCTTATCCAAGATATGTTTTATCTTATTAAGTTTAGTTTTGAAGTATAATAATTAACAGTTATGCATAGTATTGATGATGTACGCCAAATTTTACTTGCCGAGGTTGCCGATAGTCAGATACCTAGGGATGTTTTAAAGTCCAAAGAACTTAAGGGCTTATATAGCAAGATAGCTAGTATAGATCCATCAGAACGAGCCGCCTTCGGTAAAGCAGTTAATGAACTTAAAAATGATATAGAGGTGGCAATTAATGCCCGCGAGTCCGCCTTGGAGGATGCCGCTGTTGTCGCTCTCGACGTGACGGCGCCATGGGATATCAACTCAAAATTACCTGATTTATTGCCAACCGAGCAAGGTTCGCAGCACCCACTGACAACCGAGCTGGAAGTTGTGATTGATATCTTTACGCGCATGGGCTTTGAAGCAGTTGAATCACGTCAAATTGATGATGATTTTCACATGTTTGGGGCGCTTAATTTTCCAGAAAACCACCCAGCGCGTGACGGCTATGATACCTTTCGCACTGAAGAAGGCTTTATTCCACCAGCTCACACGAGTACAATG
The DNA here is from genome assembly GCA_027451105.1 of bacterium. Taxonomy (GTDB): domain Bacteria; phylum Patescibacteriota; class Saccharimonadia; order Saccharimonadales; family Saccharimonadaceae; genus UBA1547. The sequence goes on along the minus strand of DAIDKB010000027.1, from coordinate 9,441 downwards.
CAGCACCGCGTTTTAAAAGACGGAAAAGCAAAACTAGAAGCCGGTGGCCAAATTGCGGCAATTAGCTATGGTCGTGTCTTCCGTAATGAAGATGTTGATGCAACTCATGAACACACTTTTTATCAGTGCGAAGGTGTTTTTGTTAGCGAGTCGGCAACGCTTGGCGATATGCTGGGTACTTTGCGCTCATTCTTTGAGGCGTATTATGGTCAAGAATTAAAGATTAAGACCCAGCCAGCCTACTTTCCATTTGTCGAGCCTGGCCTGGAGTTTGCGATCGAAAAGCCGGCCTCACTCGGTGGTAAACCAGGCGAATGGCTTGAAATGTTGGGTTGTGGCATGATTCATCCAAACGTCTTGTCGGCGGCTGGTATTGACCCAAGTAAATATCAAGGTTTTGCCTGGGGTGGTGGCGTTGATCGCTTGGTGATGTTGAAATACGGTATTGAAGATTTGCGCCATTTCGAATCTGGTAAACTGCAATTTTTGAGGAAGTTTTAAATAATGATTATTTCAGTAAATTGGTTAAAAAAGTATACGTCAATTGATTTGCCGGTTGATGAGCTAACGCGTCTAATTGGTGCGAGGATTGTTGAAATTGAAGAAGTGATTGATCTTGGCGCAAAGTACAAAGACACATTAGTCGTTCGAGTTGTCGAGTGCGCGCCGCTTGAAGGTACCGACCATCTCAATTTGACCAAGGTTGATGACAACGGCGTATGGCCAAATGTAGAGCGTGATGAGAACGGTTTAGTCCAGGTTGTCTGTGGTGCGCCGAATGTCCGTGCCGGTATGCTGGCTGTTTGGCTGCCGCCAAGCTCAATCGTGCCAGACAGCTTTAACAACGCCGAGCCATTTGTCTTGTCATCGAAGAAATTACGTGGTGCTGTCAGTAATGGTATGCTTGCCAGCGCTAAAGAGCTTGACCTTTTTGACGATCACACCGGCATTCTTGAAGTTGATAAAGAGCTTGAGGCTGGCTCATCGTTTGCTGTGGCATATGAACTTGACGATTATTTACTTGATATTGAAAACAAATCTTTAACTCATCGCCCAGATACTTTTGGTATTATTGGTTTTGCGCGCGAAATTGCGGCTGTCCAGGATAAAACATTCGTAACACCAGAATGGTTAGCAATGCTTGATCCGATGTATGGTGATAAGCTAGGCGATGTTTTGACGCCAACTGTCACGATTGATGATCCAGAATTGTGCGCCAGGTACCAAGCGGTGGTGTTAAGTAATGCTGATGCCAGCCGTCAGTCGCCACTCGAAATACAGACATATCTATCGCGCGTTGGCGTTCGGCCAATTAATGGCGTCGTTGACGTTACGAATTATTTGATGATGTTGACCGGTCAGCCGCTACATGCTTTTGACTATGACAAATTAGTAAGTATCGGTGGCGGTAAGGCTGATATTCATGTTAGGGCGGCCAAACCGAATGAGCAACTTGAGCTACTTGATGGCCGAACAATTAAAATGACGTCAGACGATATCGTGATTGCATCTGGTGAAACAGCCATCGGCCTGGCTGGTGCTATGGGTGGACTAAATACCGTCATTGATGAAAAGACTAAAAATATTATTATCGAAAGCGCCACCTTTAACCTTTATAAATTACGTTCAACCCAAATGCGTCACGGTATATTTAGCGAAGCGATTACGCGCTTTACAAAAGGCCAACCAGCCGAACTGACTGCACCCGTTCTGGCCGAGGCGGTTCAGCTGTTGGGTGAATGGTCATCAGCCCATCGCGTCAGCGATGTAGCCGAGGCGACCGGTGCGACGATTTCAAATCAACCAATTATGATATCAGCCGATAAAATTAACCGAACACTTGGGACCGACTTTAGCACCGAGCAGATTATTAGCATTTTGCGTGCAGTTGAATTTGCGGTTGTTCCAGAAGGCGATGTAACCTTAGCAGTTAAAGCGCCGTATTGGCGAGCTGATGTTCATATCGCCGAGGATATCATTGAAGAGGTTGGTCGCATTAGCGGATTTGATTCGATTACTCCAACTTTGCCGCTCCGTAACTTTGCAGCTGTCTCGCCGGCGTCGTTTGATACATTTCGCGATAATTTACGCCATCGCTTAGTACGTGCAGGGGCTAGCGAAGTTTTGACCTATAGCTTTGTGCACGGTGATGTTATGCAAAAAGTTGGCCAATTGGTTAATAATTCTTATCGTATTACTAATTCGATTAGCCCTGACCTGCAATATTATCGTCAATCGTTATCGCCAAGCCTCCTAGGTTTAATTTTTCCAAATGTTAAGCAGGGCTATGATAAATTTGCCATCTTTGAACTGAATAAAGTTCACCAAAAATCAGCCGGCCTAAATGATGAAGAGGTGCCGGTTGAGTCTCATCACTTGGCGCTTAGTGTTGTTGATGCAAAAAGTGCAGCCAAATCACCATTTTATGAAGCTAAGCGCCTGCTGCTTTATATGGTAAACGATTTAGGCCTAAAGCTTGATTTTGAGCCGATTATTGATGGTCAACTACCGGAGATGGCGGCGCCATTTGAAGCTCGCCGTAGCGCCTATATTGTGACTGATGAGGGTGATAAAATCGGCATTGTTGGCGAGTATCAAAAAGCGGTTGCGCGGGCCTTTAAGCTACCAGATTATGCTGCTGGTTTTGAAATTGATAGCCATAAATTATTTACGGTTGCGAACCAGGCAAAACCAAGCTATCAACCAATTAGTCGCTATCCCGGTACTGAGCGCGATATCTGCTTTAAGGTTGATAGCGATGTTAATTATGCCGACATCGAGACTGCAATTGAGGCGATTTTAAGTGGGGTTGAACTTGAAACAACCTTAAGCCCACTTGATTTTTATCAAGCGGAGGGTAGTTTAACTAAAAACGTCACGGTTAAGATTCAGCTGACGGCTAGTGATCATACGCTAGCTGCCGATGAAGCGAATCAATTGGTTGATAAGGTTTCGGCTGCGGTTTGCGCAGCAACTGGTGCGCAAGTCGTTTAGGCACGTCCTAAATGACATTAATTTTGCTATAATATAGAAAGTATTAGATAGACTGGGGGATTTCAGGTGACTTCAAAAGACAGAGCACAACGTATTGGAATATGGATTATCGCGATTGTTATGACCGTTGGTACGATTGGATCATTTGTGGTAATTATTTTGGCAAACAACAATCAACAGGCCGATTTAGCGCAACAACAAAAAGATGCGGCTGCTCAGCAGGCTGCTGCCGCACAGCAGCAAATGGCATCAGCTAAAGCAAATGCCGATAGCTCCGAGGCTTTGAGCGGCTATAGCGCCGCACCATTTGATGCCAGCTCGGTAACTTCGCTCAAAGTTGAGACTTTAACGCAGGGAACTGGCGATACGATTAAGGCTACGGACTCAATCAACGCTAGCTACTTTGGTTGGACACCAGATGGCGCAATCTTTGATAGTAGTAAGAAGAAAAATACGGTTGATGCACCGGTTACTTTTGCATTAAGTGGTGTAATCAAGGGCTGGACAAATGGTTTGACTGGCGTCAAGGTGGGTAGTGTTGTGAAACTAACAATTCCAGCTGACCAGGCTTACGGTACGACTGGATCGGGTGTTATCCCGGCCAATGCGCCACTACAGTTTATTGTTGAAATTCATAAAATTGATAATTCTACACAATCAAGCTCAAGCGCTCAATAATACAACAATTAGTGTCTTGCGTTACCAACATAACGCTATATATAATATACTATTAGTGACTGAATTATAATCAGAAAGGCTAAAATGACAAACGATGCAATAAAAGATGTCGTAATGATTGGCGCCGGTCCGAGCGCTTTGACGGCTGCAGTATATACGACGCGTGAGGATATCGATACAACTTTGTACGAAAAAGCAGCAGTCGGTGGGCTAGCAGCTATTACTGATATGGTTGATAATTACCCCGGCTTTCCTGATGGTATCGAAGGCATGACTTTGGCAAGCCAACTTGAAAAGCAAGCCGAGCGTTTTGGTGCCAAAATCGAATATGGCGACGTTTCAGCCGTACGGGTTGAAGATGGTATGAAGGTTATTACCGTTGATGGTAAGGATGTTAAAGCTAAAGCGGTCCTGATTGCCACTGGTAGTGACTATGGTAAAATCGGTGTTCCTGGCGAAGCTGAGTACTATGCACGTGGCGTTCACTACTGCGCCACTTGTGACGGCGCCTTTTATCGTGATCGCCCAATTGCGGTGGTTGGTGGCGGTAACTCAGCCGTTCAAGAGTCAATATTTTTGACACGGTTTGCCTCACATATTGATCTACTGGTCAGAAGTACGATTAAGGCCAGCGAGGTGCTGCAGCACGACTTAAAGGAGTATATTGATAGCGGCAAGATTACAATCCATCTTCATACGACGACTGATGAGATTGTTGGTGCTGATGGCAAGATTTCAACTGTCAAAGTGACCGAAAACGGTCAACCGCGCGAAATAGCGGTGGACGGTGTTTTTGTGTTTGTTGGCCTAAAGCCGAACACTGGCTTTTTAGGCGGTACTGGTATCGAGTTGGATGAACTTGGACTCATCAAGACTGATCAAAAATTACAGACAAACTTGCCAGGCGTCTTTGCGAGCGGTGATGTTAGAAGTGGTGCTACGATGCAGATTGCCAGTGCGGTCGGCGAGGGCGCTACGGCGGCATTATCGATTCGCGAATACCTTGAGGCTTTAGACAAAAAGTAGCTAAGCGATCGAGTTGGCCAAGAAATCCTCTAATTGTTTAATTATTAGAGGATTTTTGGTCTGTAAGGCGATCTCACGGGTACCAAGCAGGACGCCGGCATTAACAAAATTGTGCGAACCAGTCAGGGCCACTTTTGTGCCGTCTTTCATTTCAAACAGCATAAACTTGGCGTGCAAATATTGTTTTTTCTTATAAAGCGAGTGATTGCCGGTAAGTAACATGCCGGCTTGAATGACGAATCGATTCATACCCTCAGCTCGTTCGGGTGGGTTAAAGTAAAGTTTGGCCTTAGTCCTTTTAAGCAAAAGGTTGAGTTTACCGGTTGGGCAATACTGCGAGACCAGGGTGACCTTACTGGCTTGAGCTGTTAGCTGGCAAGCACGACGGTAAATGATTGAATCGCCGAATAAGCCGCCATCAATTAAAATTTCGTCTCCGCCAACTTCAAGGCTATGGCTGCGATAGGCATAAGAGCCGGCATCAGCTACGGCGAGTCTTTGATATTCGCTTACCAAATCGTCAGCCAGCTGTTGATTGGTTGTTTTTAGCATATAGTCATTATTACTAATGCCCTCTTGGTAGAGATTAACGCCACCAAATGAGTAAATAGTATCATCGACGATGCACCACTTAATGTGTGTTCGTCCACTGATTAATGTTGTATGAGACCGACCCAACCAGGTAAACTTGATACCATTATTAATTAGGTTTTTGCTCATTTGGGTGGTTAGGCGCGACTGCCTAGAGCGATATTTAGTTGGCAGCAAAATACCGCCTAACTCAAGATAGGTGAAGATATCGGCCGCAACTTCGACTTTAACACCCCGGTTGGCGGCATCGATTAAAGCTTGAACGATTGCGCTAGTGGAGCTATCATCAGCAATTACCATAGTTATAAGGGAGACGCGCGTTTTGGCTTGATTAATAAGCTTCGTGGCGTCATTAATATAATCGGATGGTAGCAACAGGCTGAATTTAAGAGACATATTACTATAATTATATCCTGCCTGGTTAAAAACTGATAAACTAAAACTATAGTAAGCAAAAGGAGAGTGCCCAAATGGCAGATTTTAACCAGATTTTGACACCAGGTGACGTTGATGGCGGCGTTATTAATGTTGTTATAGAGATTCCGCAGGGAAGTAGCCACAAAATTGAATGGAACCGTGAAAAGGCCGCTTTTCAGCTTGATCGTGTAGAGCCATTAATTTTTGCTAAGCCAACTAATTACGGCTTTATCCCGCAGACAATTGACGAAGATGGTGATGAGTTGGACGCATTAATTATTACCGATCAGCCGCTGCCTACGGGTATTTTTCTTGAGGCAAAGGTTATTGGTGTGCTGAAATTTGTCGATGACGGTGAAGTTGATGATAAGGTTATTGTTGTTCCGGCCGATGATCGCCAGACGGGCGACGCCATTAACTTACTTGATGATTTAAATGACCAGCTTAAAAAACAAATTGAGCACCATTTTAGTCACTACAAAGACCTTAAAAAGCCTGGTTCAACCGTTGTTAAGGGCTGGGGCGACATCGAAGAGGCAAAGACTATTATAAAAGCATCGATTGACCGTTGGAACAATCGTTAAATTAGCTAGGGCTTCATCATCGCGACGACGGCATAACGACCGTCGTCGTTTTGTCGACCAGCTAAAAATTCACTGTGCGAGAAATAGCGCGGGTCTGTCGTGGTGTCGACTGGGTCGTCGTGTATATTGGCGTCTAAGACGCCCGCATTTCTGAATTGCTCAAAAATAACATCTTTCATAGAACGATTATCGAAGGCAAATAATGGGTAGTGTTGCTTGCCTGGTGCGCCAGTTAGCCAAATTAACAAATCGGCTGGGTCTGAGCCGTAATTCTGAGTTAGATATTTGACTGAAGCAATAGCCCCAAATTGTTCAAGACTATGTCGACCGATATGTGACAGCATGAGGATGTTTTGCCTGGAATCAAAAATTGCTGCTCCAATACAATCTGCCAGTGGCAAAAACAAAGCATGATTAGGTATTGTCGTAACAAGAGCGTCGGCTGGTTGCGTGGCGCCATCAAACATACCATCGCCAAAGTTATCGCGGCCGACTTCACGGTAGCGACAAAAATTATCACCATCATAGGTAATTGTGACTCGGGTCGCGTTTTTGAGCGTAACACCTTGTTTTTCTAGAAAGACCTGACGGTTATTAAGCACTGCCGATTTATTAGCTTGGTCTGGGCTGATGGCCATATTACCATCGGCAATAGTGGAGATCGCAAAAATAACTTTCATCATTTTGACTTTCGACGAGCCGTTTTTTGTCTGATAATATTAGCGGCACTTGTAATTGTTTCGATAACCCCAAGTTGTTTAAGCTGCATGCGCAGCTTTTGTTTGGCATGGGTCGTCTTGACTAAATCCTGCCAGTCTTGTTTTGGTGACGACATTTTACGCGTGACAACCTCCACGACATCACCGTTGTTTAGCTGCTTATCAAAGGGGTGGATGTTGCCGTTTACGCGGAAGCTGTAGGCGTGCTTGGCGATGTCACTGTGTACCATGTAGGCAAAATCTAGCGGCAAGGCACCTTCGGGCAGATTATAGATGTCGCCCTTTGGTGAGTAAACGAATATACGATTACCGAAAATATCTATGTTTAACTGCTCGGTTGAGATATCCTCATTATTACGCAGTCGCGCGGCAATATCCTGTAGTTGCGTAATCCATTGTAGCTGAGCCGGCAAGGTTGAAACGCGACGTTTTTTAATGTAGTCGTTCGTCTGTTTTTGCTCATGATAGTGAAAACTAGCGGCCAGTCCACGCTCGGCGTATTCGTGCATGGCGTAGGTCCTAATTTGAAACTCGACGATTTGCTTGGATGGCGTGATAACGGTTGTGTGCAAGCTTTGATAGCCGTTTGGCTTGGGCACGGCAATATAATCCTTGATACGAGCGATCATTGGCTGGTACATCGTATGCAGTAAGCCTAGTACGCGGTAACACTCTTCCTTGGTTTCAACAATTATCCTAAGTGCCATGAGGTCATAAATATCGTCGATATTGTTGTCGACTTTTTTTAACTTGCGATAAAGACTGTAGACGCTTTTAACGCGACCATTTATATCTGATTTAATCTTATGTTTTTCTAGTTCGGCGGCGACTTCGGTGCGGACGATGCCAAGTTTACGGGTACTTTTACCAAGGCGCTTTTTCAAAAGATTAGTTAGTCGCTTGTATTCGGGCGGGTCGATAAAGCTAAAAGCTAACTCTTCAATCTGCATACGCACGCGACCCATACCCAGGCGGTCGGCAATTGGCCCAAAGACCTCTAGTGATTCACGGGCAATTTTAACCTGCTTATCTGGTGGCATATATTGTAGGGTCGATAGGTTATGTAGGCGGTCGGCTAGCTTGATGATAATGACGCGAACGTCCTGTCCGACCGCAATTAGTAGCTTGGATAGATTATCTTTGGTCTGTGGCAGATAGTTTGCAAGATCCTGCATGCCAGAACGAGCTTTAGAGACCTTGGTGACACCGTCAACCAAAAAAGCGACATCATGACCAAATAGAGACTCAATCTCATCGAGTGTCGCCTCGGTATCCTCAACGGTATCATGTAAAACACCAGCCAGAACACTGTCAATATCCATACCCCACTGAATTAAAGAGTCGGCAACGGCTAAGGGGTGAGTAATGTAGGCGTCGCCACTTTTGCGCTTCTGACCCTTGTGCGCCTTGGTGGCAAAGTCAATAGCGTGCTCGAGTTCAAGCAGTTGGTCCTCCTCGTAGTACGGGTGGGCATTTTCGAGCAACTCTTTTTTGCGCATCGTACTATCCAGTATACGATAAATTTTGTTCAATTTCTGCCTGTCGTATATACTATAAAAGATATAACGTTAATGCTTACAAGGAGCTGACTGAATGAGCCGAACGAAAATTGGAATCAATGGTTTTGGGCGAATTGGGCGCAATGCCTTTAAAATCGCATTTGAGCGAAGCGACTTAGAGATTGTTGCTATTAACGATCTGACAGATACAAAAACTTTAGCATATTTATTAAAGCATGACAGCAACTATGGCCTCTATGGGCACGATGTCAGCTATGACGACGATGGTATTATCGTTAACAGTACGCATGTTAGGGTTTGTGCCGAAAAAGATCCATCAGCTTTGCCATGGGGTGAAATGGGTGTCGAAGTTGTAATTGAATCAACCGGTCGCTTTACTAAAAAAGAAGACGCCGAGATGCATATCAGGGCTGGCGCTAAGCGAGTTGTAATTAGTGGTCCGACTAAAAGTGAAGATGTTGACACGATTGTTTATGGTGCCAATGATGACGCTATCGAGGGCTCAACTGAGGTTATCAGCAATGCTAGCTGTACAACTAACTCGCTAGGCGCCGTTATGGCGATTTTGGATGCTGAATTTGGTGTCGAGAAGTCGTTATTAACGACAGTTCACAGTTATACTGCCAGCCAGGCCTTGCAGGACGCGCCAAACAAGGATTTACGCGAAGGCCGTAACGCGGCTGAAAATATTGTGCCAACGACAACTGGCGCAGCGATTGCTGTCACGAAAACTTTGCCGCAGCTGGTCGGCAAGTTTGACGGTTTAAGTATTCGTGTCCCAACCCCAGTTGTCTCAATTAGTGATGTTACAGTTTTGCTGGGTCGCGACACGACCGTTGAAGAAATTAACGAAGTCTTTAAAAAAGCCGCCGCCGAGCCATTTTACCAAGGTATCTTGGGCGTTAGCGAAGA